>NZ_NEIO01000007.1:0-244946 GCF_002113575.1 Pseudomonas sp. B8(2017)
AACTCAGCAGTGAAACGATGCATCGCCGATGGTAGTGTGGGGTTTCCCCATGTGAGAGTAGGTCATCGTCAAGATTCATTTCGCAAAACCCCTATCTGCACATGCAGGTAGGGGTTTTGTCTTTCTGGCAAAAAAATCCCAGGCCTGCACAACCCTCCTCTGTGGGAGCGGGTTCACCCGCGAACACCGGCATAGCCGGTGCCATCCACCGCGTCGCTTGCTTCGCGGCTAAAGCCGCTCCCACAGGAACGGCGCAAGGCCGCTAACAGGGTTCCACCGATCCCTTGTCAATCGGCTAATGGCACTGCGCCATACTCTCCGTATGGTACCTACGTGATATCGTTTCCCCTCATCCCCAGCGCCAGCCAGAGACCTCCCGATGCCCAATACCACTCACCTCCAACCCGGCTTCATGATCGTCCACGGCAACCGCCTCGACGACCTGCGCAGCCTAGTGGTGAGCTGGATGCGTCGCTATCCCTTGGCACCTCTGGAAAACGAAATCGCCCTGGTGCAGAGCAATGGCATCGCCCAATGGCTCAAACTGGCCCTCGCCGAGGACCCTCAGGACGATGACCAGGGTGGTTGTGGCATCGCCGCCGCCATCGATGTGCAACTGCCAGGCAGCTTCATGTGGCAGCTGTACCGCAGCGTGCTGGGCCGTGACGAAATTCCCGAAGTCTCCCTGCTCGACAAGGCACCGCTGACCTGGCGTCTGATGCGTCTGCTCCCGGCCTTGATCGAACGCCCGCATTTCGAGCCGTTGCGACGCTTCCTCACCGACGACAGCGACCTGCGCAAGCGCTATCAGCTCGCCGAGCGCCTGGCCGACCTGTTCGACCAGTATCAGGTCTACCGCGCCGACTGGCTCAAGGACTGGGCCGCTGGCGAGCACATCCTCAACACCGCTCGCGGTGAGCGCAAGGCGCTGCCCCCGGGCAACCGCTGGCAGGCCGAGTTGTGGCGTGCATTGCTGGAGGATGTTGGCGAGCAGGGCATGGCGCAGAGCCGTGCCGGCGTACATCAACGCTTCATCGAACGGATCAACAGCCTGGAGCAGGCACCTGCCGGTCTGCCGGCCCGGGTGATCGTATTCGGTATCTCCTCGCTCCCAGCCCAGGCTCTCGAGGCACTGGCCGGCCTGGCATGCTTCAGCCAGGTGTTGCTGTGCGTGCACAACCCCTGCCGCCACCACTGGGCCGATATCGTTGCCGACAAGGACCTGCTGCGCCACCAGTACAAGCGCCAGCAACGCAAGCAGGGCATGCCCTTGCAACTGGACGACCAGTCGCTGCACCAGCATGCCCACCCTTTGCTGGCCGCCTGGGGCAAACAAGGCCGCGACTACATCAACCTGCTCGACAGCTACGATGACCCCGGCAGTTACCAGGGCGTGTTCAGCGACGGTCGCATCGACCTGTTCAGTGACGGCTCGCCCACCACGCTGCTCAACCAGTTGCAGGACGATATCCTCGAACTGCGCCCGCTCGCCGAAACTCGCGAGCAGTGGCATCCAGTCGACCCGGCGAAGGACCGCTCGATTCGCTTCCACATCGCCCACAGCCCGCAACGTGAAGTGGAGATCCTCCACGATCAGTTACTGGCCCGGTTCAGCGCCGACCCAACCCTGCGCCCACGTGACGTGATCGTCATGCTGCCGGCCATCGATACCTACGCGCCGCATATTCGCGCCGTATTCGGCCAGTTGCAGCGCAACGATCCGCGCTACATCCCGTTCACCCTGACCGACCAGGGCCAGCGTGGCCGCGAACCCTTGCTGATTGCCCTCGAACACCTGCTCAAGCTACCGGACAGCCGCTTCGCGGTCAGCGAAGTGCTCGACCTGCTGGATGTGCCGGCAGTCCGCGCCCGTTTCGGCATACGCGAAAACGACCTGCCCACGCTGCACCGCTGGATCGAGGGGGCTGGCATCCGCTGGGGCCTCAATGCCGAGCAGCGGGCCAGCCTGGGCTTGCCCGCCGGGCTGGAACAGAACAGCTGGCGGTTCGGCCTGCGGCGCATGCTGCTGGGTTATGCCGTCGGCGTGGGTGAGGCCTGTGACGGCATCGAACCCTACGATGAAATCGGTGGCCTGGATGCGGCACTGATCGGCCCGCTGGTCGCCTTGCTGGACGCCCTCGAAGTGGCCGGCCAGGCCCTGTCCGAGCCTGCCACTGTCAGCCAGTGGGGCGAGCGCCTGCATGCCTTGCTGCAAGTGTTTTTCCTGGCTGAGGGCGAGCACGACGAGTTCCTGCTGATGCAGTTGCAGGATCTGCGTGATAGCTGGCTTGAAGTGTGCGAGGCCGTCGGCCTGCAAGATCCATTGCCGCTGACCGTAGTGCGCGAAGCCTGGCTGTCGGGCCTCGACCAGGGCAAGTTGTCCCAGCGCTTCCTCGCCGGCTCGGTGAACTTCTGTACCCTCATGCCGATGCGCGCCATCCCGTTCCGGGTGGTCTGCCTGCTGGGCATGAACGATGGCGATTACCCCCGCGCTCAGCAGCCGCTGGACTTCGACCTGATGGCCAGCGACTACCGCCCCGGTGACCGCTCGCGCCGTGAGGATGACCGCTACCTGCTGCTCGAAGCATTGTTGTCGGCCCGCGACCAACTGTATGTCAGCTGGGTCGGGCGAAGCATCCGCGACAACAGCGAACGCCCGGCCTCGGTACTGATCGGCCAGTTGCGCGATCACCTTGCAGCTGGCTGGCAGCTGGCAGGCGCGGAGCAGGGGCAGCCAGCAGAACCGGGCGAGCAACTGCTGCACGCACTGACCCAGGAGCACCCGCTGCAACCGTTCAGCCCACGCTACTTCCAGAAGGGCAGCCCGCTGTTCAGCTTTGCCCACGAATGGCAGGTGTTGCACCAGCAGGGCCAGGAGGACCAGCAGGCTGACCCCGGCCTGCCGCCATACCATGACGATGAGGCCTTGAGCCTGACCCAGCTGAATGACTTCCTGCGCCACCCGGTGCGGCACTTCTTCAGCCAGCGTCTGAAAGTCTACTTCGAAGCGCTGGAAGCACCGACCCCGGACGAGGAACCCTTCGTCCTCGATACCCTGCAACGGTACGGCGCCAGTGAAAGCCTGCTGGGTGCAGCGCTGGCCGAGCCGGACAATGCCGAAAAGGCCCTGCAGGCCCAGGCCCGGCGTTTGCAGGCCTGTGGCGTGCTGCCACTGGCCGGCTTCGGCGAACTGCTGCAGCGCGAGCTGATCGAACCCCTGCCAGACCTGCTGCAACGCCACCGCCAGCTATTGCAACGCTGGCCGCAGCTGGTCGAGGGGGCATTGCCAGTGCATTTCGAGCACGGCCAGCATCGTCTCGAAGGCTGGCTGGGGCGGGTGTTCCAGGCGGATGACCAGAGCCTGCTCAGCATCACCACCGTACCCAACACCATCAGTGCCGGGCGTAACGCCCTCAAGTGGCACCGCCTGATCGCGCCCTGGGTTACGCACCTGGCGGCCTGCGCGGCGGGCTACCCCTATAACAGCGCGCTGGTGGCCAGCGACCTGACCCTGCTGCTTGCGCCACTGCCGCAAGCGCAGGCGGCGCAATTGTTGGGCGACCTGCTGGTAGCCCGTCAGGCGGCGATGAATGCGCCGTTGCCGGTCGCTGCCAAGACCGCGTTCGCCTGGCTGGCCCAGGACGATAGCGACAAAGCCCTGGCTGCTGCTGCCCGCGCCTACGAAGGCGACGAGCGCACCAGCTTCGGCGAGCGCAGTGAAAGCATCGCCCTGGCCCGGCAGTTCCGCGACTTTGCCGCGCTCACCGCTGATGAAACCTTCGAAGGCTGGTGCGAAGCCTTGTACCGCCCATTGTTCAACGCCCCGTGGCAGACCCTGGGCAACCCGGAGAAAGGCGCATGACCCAGGACCGTCCCCTGGCACTGAGTTTCCCCCTGCACGGCAGCCAGCTGATCGAGGCCAGCGCCGGCACGGGCAAGACCTTCACCATTTCGGCGCTGTACCTGCGCCTGATCCTCGGTCACGGTGGCGAGCAGGGCTTCGACCGCGAGCTGCTACCACCGCAGATCCTCGTGGTGACCTTCACCGACGCCGCCACCAAAGAGCTGCGCGAACGTATCCGCGCCCGCCTGGCCGAAGCTGCGCGGTTCTTCCGTGGCGAGCTGGAGGCGGCCGACCCGCTGCTGCATCAGCTGCGTGACGATTACCCGGAAGAAACCTGGCCACGCTGTGCCGGGCGCCTGGAAATCGCCGTGCAGTGGATGGACGAGGCAGCGGTATCGACCATCCACGGCTGGTGCCAGCGCATGCTGCGCGAACATGCCTTCGATAGCGGCAGCCTGTTCACCCAGACCCTGGAAACCGACCACAGCGAACTGCTGGGCCAGGTCATGCGCGACTACTGGCGGCGCTTCTGCTACGGCATGCAAGGCGACGCGCTGGCCTGGGTGCGTGGCCACTGGGGCAGCCCCGACGCCCTGCTGCCGCGGATCCGTCCGCTGTTCGGTCGCGTGCGCGCCCAGCACGACGGGCCCGAGCCGGCGGCATTGATCCAGGCATCGCTGCAGCAGCGTGGCGAGCAGTTGGCCCGGCTCAAGGCGCCTTGGACGCAATGGGCCGAGGAGTTGCGCCAGATCTGCCGTGATGCACTGGCCGCCAAACAGGTCGATGGTCGCAAGATGCAGGCCCGTTACTTCGAGCCCTGGTTCGACAAGCTCTGCGCCTGGGCCGCAGACGAACAACTGGTGGAGCTCGACCTGGGCACCGGCTTTACCCGCCTGACCCCGGCGGGCATGGCCGAAGCCTGGAAGGGCGAGCCACCCGAGCACCCGGCCCTCAATGCCATGCAGAGCTTGCAGCAACAGCTCCAAGCCCTGGACAGCCCGGATGCCCCATTGCTCGAGCATGCCGCCAACTGGGTATCGGCACGCTTCGAAGTGGAGAAGCGTCGGCGTGCGGAAATGGGCTTCGACGACATGCTCCTGCGCCTGCAGCACGCCCTTGCCAGCGAGGCCGGCGAGCGCTTGGCCAGCCTGATCCGCGAACAGTTCCCGGTGGCGTTGATCGACGAGTTCCAGGACACCGACCCGGTGCAGTACGGCATCTTCGAGCGCATCTACCAGATCAGCGAAAACCGCGCCGAAACCGGCCTGTTCATGATCGGCGACCCCAAGCAGGCGATTTATGCCTTCCGTGGCGCCGATATCTACACCTACCTTGCCGCCCGCCGTGCCACGATTGGTCGCCTGCACAGCCTGGACACCAACTACCGCTCCAGCAAGGCCATGGTCGCGGCGGTCAACCAGGTGTTCCTGCAGGCCGAGGCGCGTGAGGCAGGGCGTGGCGCATTCCTGTTCCGCGAGGCCGATGACAACCCGCTGCCGTTCATCGAGGTCCGCGCCAAAGGCCGTGGCGAGCAGCTGTTGATCGACGGTGAAGCCTGCGCAGCCCTTCAATGCTGGCATCTGGAAAGCGAAGAGCCGGTCTCCGGCAGCGTTTACCGGCAGCAGCTGGCCGCCAGTTGCGCCAGCCATATCGTCGCCTTGCTCAATGGCGGCCAGCAAGGCACGGCTGGTTTCCAGAATGCCGAGGGCGAACTGCGCCCGTGCCTGCCATCGGACATCGCCATCCTAGTGCGCGATGGCCATGAAGCGCAGATGGTCCGCGCCGAGCTTGCCGCGCGCGAGGTGCGTAGTGTGTACCTGTCCGACAAGGACTCGGTATTCGCCGCCCAGGAAGCCCACGACCTTTTGGCCTGGCTAAAGGCCTGCGCCGAACCCGACTCGGAGCGCCTGCTCAAGGCTGCCCTTGCCAGCCTTACCCTCGATCTGTCTCTGGCTGCGCTGGACCGCCTGAACCAGGACGAGCGGGTCTGGGAAGACTGGGTCATGCGTTTTCGCCGTTACCGCGACACCTGGCAGCGCCAGGGCGTGTTGCCGATGCTGCGGCACCTGCTGCATGACTTCCAGCTGCCGCGCACGCTGATCCGCCGCAGCGATGGCGAGCGGGTGCTGACCAACCTGCTGCACCTGACCGAGCTGCTGCAACAGGCCGCCGGCGAACTGGACGGCGAGCAGGCGCTGATCCGCCACCTGGCCGAGCACCTGGCCAGTTCCGGCCAGGCTGGTGAAGAGCAGATCCTGCGCCTGGAGAGTGACGAGCAGCTGGTGAAAGTGGTGACCATCCACAAATCCAAGGGCCTGGAATACCCCTTGGTCTACCTGCCGTTCATCTGCACCAGCAAACCAGTGGACGGCAGCCGCCTGCCGCTGGCCTGGCATGATAGCCAGGGCAACGCCCATCTCACCCTCACACCAGACCAGGAACAGATCGACCGCGCCGACGACGAGCGCCTGGCCGAAGACCTGCGCCTGCTCTACGTGGCCCTGACCCGCGCCCAGCATGCCTGCTGGCTGGGTGTCGCCGACCTCAAGCGGGGCAACCAGAAGAGCTCACAACTGCACCGCTCGGCGTTCGGCTACCTGCTGGGTGGCGGCCTCGCCCTGCCGGGCTCGCAGCAACTGACGGACTGGTTGCAGGCCTTGGCCAAGACCTGCCCGCACATCTCTTGCCCGAGCCTGCCGCCGGCAGACGAGCAGGTGTATCGCATGCCGCACGCCGAGCATGAGCTGCTACCTGCCCGCAAGCCGCGCCGCGCGGCGGGCGCCGAGCATTGGTGGATTGCCTCGTACAGTGCCCTGCGCGTCGGCGACCAGACCCTCGGTGCCGACAGCTCCCAGGCCCAGCAGTTACTGGATGATGAAGTGGTCGATACTCAGGTGCTGCGCGAGGTCCCGGCCGACAGTGGTGATATTCACCGCTTCCCGCGCGGGCCCAACCCCGGCACCTTCCTGCATGGCTTGCTGGAATGGGTTGGCCGCGAGGGCTTCAGCCAGGTCAGCGGCAATGCACGGCTGATCGAGCGAACCGTTGGCCAGCGCTGCAACCGTCGTGACTGGACCGGCTGGATCCCCACCCTGACGCATTGGCTGCAGCGCCTCCTGGGCGAAGCGCTGCCGTTGCCGGGCAACGACCTTGGTGTGACGCTCGGGCAGCTGCGCCACTACCAGATCGAAATGGAGTTCTGGTTCGCCAGCCACCAGGTCGATGCCGAACAACTCGACCGCCTGGTGGCACGCCACACCCACCCCGGCCTGGCACGCCCGGCGGCGCAGCCGACCGTGCTCAATGGCATGTTCAAAGGTTTCATCGACCTGGCCTTCGAGCTGGACGGGCGTTACTACGTGACCGACTACAAGTCCAACTGGCTGGGCCCGGATATCCAGGCCTACGATGCCCAGGCCATGGAAAAGGCCATCCTCGAGCATCGCTACGACCTGCAGTACGTGCTGTACCTGCTGGCCCTGCATCGCCAGTTGCGCGCCCGCCTGCCTGACTACGATTACGACCGCCATGTCGGCGGCGCCCTGTTCATCTTCCTGCGAGGTGCCAGCAGCAGCGGCCACGGCGTTTACCACGCCAAGCCACCGCGTGAGCTGATCGAAAGCCTCGATGCGCTGTTCCGTGGTGAGCATCCGCCCGTACAGCAGGACCTGTTTGCCGGAGCCGTGATATGAGCCGAAGCCTAGTCGACCTGTTGCCCACCCCGCTGCACGCCGAGCACCTGCTCGCACTGGCGCCACAGCATGACAGCGGTGACCTGCTGCAACTGCTCGACCGCTGGGTAGAGCGGGGCTGGCTGCGTGCCCTGGACCGTGCGTTCGTGTCGTTCCTGGAGGAGCGAGCCCCCGGTAGCGACCCCCTGCTGTTGCTGGCCGCCGCCCTGGCCAGCCACCAACTGGGCCACGGCCATGTCTGCCTCGACCTGCAGCAAACCCTGGCCGAGCCCGATTTTGCCCTGTCGTTGCCGCCTGAAGGCGACGCTTTGACCGGCCCCTTGCTGCTGCCCTCGCAGTTGCTGGCCAACCTCGACCTGCACGCCTGGCGCCAGCGCATTACCGCCAGCCCGCTGGTGGCCGCCGGGGATACCCCGGGCCAGCAAGCGCGGCCTCTGGTGCTCAGCGGCGAGCGTTTGTACTTGCGCCGTTACTGGAGTTACGAGCGGCGCATCGACCATACCCTTCGCCAGCGCCTGACCCAGGCCGAAGCGCCTCCGGCCGACCTGCCTGGCCGTCTGGAGCAACTGTTCGACGGTGGTGCGCCGGCAGGCCAGGTGGACTGGCAGAAGCTCGCCTGCGCCCTGGCCACCCGCGCAGGCTTCAGCATCATCACCGGCGGCCCTGGCACGGGTAAGACGACTACCGTGGTGCGCCTGTTGGCCTTGCTGCAGGCGCCGGCGGTAGAGCAGGGCAGGCCATTGCGCATTCGCCTGGCCGCGCCGACAGGCAAGGCGGCCGCGCGCCTGACCGAATCCATTGGCCAACAGGTCGAGCGCCTGCAGGTCAGCACCGAGGTGCGCGGGCAGATCCCCACCGAGGTCAGCACCGTGCACCGCCTGCTCGGCAGCCGCCCCGGTTCGCGGCACTTCCGCCACCATGCCGGCAACCCGCTGCCGTTGGATGTGCTGGTGGTCGACGAAGCGTCGATGATCGACCTGGAAATGATGGCCAACCTGCTCGATGCCCTGCCGCCACGGGCACGTCTGGTACTGCTGGGCGACAAGGACCAGCTGGCCTCGGTCGAAGCCGGTGCGGTACTGGGTGACCTGTGCCGAGATGCCGAGGAGGGCTGTTACTCGCCGGCGACCGAGGCATGGCTGGAGCAGACCGGTGGCGAGTCGCTGGCGGGCAGCGGCCTCAAGGCCGGCGATGAGCAACGCAACCCGTTGGCCCAGCAGGTGGTGATGCTGCGCTTCTCGCGGCGTTTCGGCGAAGGCAGCGGCATTGGCCAGTTGGCCCGGCTGGTCAACCGCCAGGACGCCCATGCGGCGCGCAACCTGCTGGCCGCGCCGCCGCCCGATGTGCACAGCCTGGCCCTGAAGCAGGAACAGGACCGCGCCTTCGACCGCCTGCTGCTCGACGGCCTGAACCGCGGCAGCGACGGCCCGCAGGGTTATCGCAGCTACCTGCGCACCCTTGGCCGCTTCCGCCCGGCACTCGATACCGCCGTTGACGACCCCGCGTGGGAGCAATGGGCGGGCAAGGTGCTGCACAGCTTCGAGGACTTCCAGCTGCTGTGTGCGGTACGCCGCGGCGCCTGGGGTGTCGAAGGCCTCAACGAGCGGGTGGCGCGGGTACTGCACAATGCCGGGCTGATCGACAGCCAGCAGCCTTGGTACGAAGGGCGCCCGGTGCTGGTGACCCGCAACGATTACGGCCTGGGCCTGATGAACGGTGATATCGGCATTGCCCTGCGCCTGCCGGACGAGCGCGGCGAACCCCTGCTGCGCGTGGCCTTCCCGCGTAACGACGGCAGCGGCGGCGTACGCTTCGTCCTGCCCAGCCGGCTGAACGAAGTGGAAACGGTATTCGCCATGACCGTGCACAAGTCCCAGGGCTCGGAGTTCAGCCACACCGCGCTGGTGCTACCGGATGCGCTCAACCCGGTGCTGACCAAGGAGCTGGTATACACCGGCATCACCCGCGCCAAGCACTGCTTCAGCCTGGTCGAGCCCCGCCAGGGTATTTTCGAAGAGGCGGTGGCGCGCAAGGTACGGCGAATTTCCGGGTTGATGCTCGAGCAGGTGTAGGACCGATAAGGCCCTATCGCCGGCAAGCCAGCTCCCACAGGTGCAGCGCAGCTTGCAAGGGCTGTGGAGTCCTTGTGGGAGCTGGCTTGCCGGCGATGGGGCCATCAATCCCCATGCACAAAGCTGCTCGTACCTACATTGATGCGGCCATGTGCTATCGTTGCGCCGATATCGGAAAGGACCTTAAGAGATTTCCCACATGAAAGTGGCCGCAAGGCGAGTGACGAGATGTGCGCTTTCGCTATTGCTGGCCGCCCTGTTCCTTTCCGCAGGCCCGGCCCAGGCAGACCCCGCCATAACTGCCGCCCAGGCGGAGCAACGTGCCAAGGCCGTCACCCAGGTGGTGCTGGGCATCTTCAGTTACGCCCGCTGGCCCGTCGTACCCTCGCCCTTGCGCCTGTGCCTGGTCGGCCCGACCGAATACGCCGATGACCTGATCAAAGGCCATGTGCAGGAGTCTGGCCGACCGCTGCAGGTGCGGCGGCTGCTGGCAGACGATAGCCAGGTCGCCCAGGCCTGCGACGCCATCTACATCGGCAAACTCGACCAGGGCCAGCGCGACCGGCTGTTCGAGCGCGTCAGTGGCCACCCGGTGCTGAGCATCAGCGAGGCGGACGACCCGTGCACGGTCGGCAGCCTGTTCTGCTTGCGGGTCAGCGACCAGCAGGTAGCCTTTGAAGTCAACCTGGACTCGGTGGCACGCTCCGGCGTGCGCATTCACCCCAGCGTGCTGCAATTGTCGCGGCGCCGGGCGGTGCAACCATGAAACCAACCCGCAAGCGCGGCGTGCGCCCGACCCTGCGCTCGGTGCTGGGCCGTGGCCATCTCAGCGTCGCCTTGCTCGCCGTGGGCCTGGCCGGCATATCCCTGACCCTGCTGGGCGTGCTCGCCCTGCGTGTCTACGCCAACGACAACCTGCACCTGATCGCCCGCTCGATCAGCTACACCGTGGAAGCGGCGGTGGTGTTTGACGACAGCGCTGCGGCCAATGAGTCGCTGGCGCTGATTGCCAGTACCGAGGAAGTGGCCGAAGCCAGGGTCTTCAACAACGAAGGCGAACAACTGGCGCATTGGCAGCGCAGCGATACCGGCGTGCTCGCGCGGCTGGAGGCGCAGGTGGCCACCGCCTTGCTGGATGAGCCGATCAACCTGCCGATCACGCACCAGCAACAGCAGGTCGGGCGCATCGAGCTGGTTGGCCAGGGGCGAAGCCTGTTGCTGTTCCTGTTCAGCGGGCTTACCGGCATCCTGTTCTGCACGGTGCTCAGCGCCCTGGCTGCCCAATACCTGTCGCGGCGTCTGCTCAGCGATATCGTCCGCCCGCTGCGTGGCCTGGCCAGTGTCGCCCACGCCGCCCGCCGCGAGCGCAGTTTCGACCGGCGCGTACCGGAAGCGCCGATTGCCGAGCTCAACGAACTGGGCAATGACTTCAACGCCCTGCTGGATGAGCTGGAGGTATGGCACAGCCACCTGCAGAGCGAAAACCAGACCCTGGCCCACCAGGCCAGCCACGACAGCCTGACCGGCCTGCCCAACCGCGCATTCTTCGAGGGGCGCCTGAGCCGCAGTGTGCGCAATGCAGAACGGCAGCAAGATCACCTGGCGTTGCTGTTTCTCGACAGCGACCACTTCAAGCAGATCAACGACACCCTCGGCCATGCGGTGGGCGATGAAGTGCTGATCAGCGTGGCCGACCGCGTGCGTGCCCAACTGCGCGAGCACGACCTGGTGGCGCGTTTGGGTGGCGACGAGTTCGCCGTGCTGCTGACGCCTTTGCATTCGCGCCAGGACGCCGAGCACATTGCCGAGAAGATCGTTGCCAGCATGAAGTTGCCGGTGCAGCTGGACAGCGGTCGCAGTATCGCCACCTCGTTGAGTGTCGGTATTGCCTATTACCCGGATGACGGCGCTGACCCTGCCAGTCTTCTGAATGCCGCCGATGCAGCGATGTACCAGGCCAAGCGCAAACGCCGTGGTCACTGGCAAATGGCGCAGACGGAACGGTCCGCCAGCGAAATCAAGAACAGGAGTTGAACCCGTGATACAGGCTTTGCGTTTCCCCCTTTGGGCCTTGTTGCTCGCCGTGTTGGCGCTGACCGGCTGCCAGAGCGCTCCGCCCAAAGGCCTGACCGCCGAGCAGATTGCCGTGCTCAAGCGTGAAGGCTTTACCCCGACCGACGAAGGCTGGGCCTACGATTTGTCCGGCAAGGTGCTGTTCGGCAGCGACCTGGACAGCCTCAACAGCCAGAGCCAGGCGATTGTCGAACGCATTGGCAAGGCGCTGCTCGGCGTTGGCATCCAGGGCGTGCGGGTGGATGGGCATGCCGACTCATCCGGCAAGGCGGCGTATAACCAGCAGCTGTCCGAGCGCCGCGCGCAGAGCGTGGCCAGGGCGCTGGTCGGGGTAGGCATGCCGGCGCAGAACATCCAGTCCCGCGGGCTGGGTAGTAGTCAGCCGGTGGCGAACAACCGCACCAGCGCCGGGCGTACCGAGAACCGTCGGGTGTCCATTGTGGTGGCTTCCTACTGACCACAGCCTACGGGCTATCAGATATCCCTGTGGGAGCGGGTTCACCCGCGAACACCGGCGAAGCCGGTGCCATGCACCGAGTTGTCTGCTTCGCGGGTAAACCCGCTCCCACATTATCTGTGTTACCCCCGGGGTTTCAGCGCAGATGCACAAATTGCCGGGGCTGCTCTGCAGCCCTTTCGCGACACAAGGCCGCTCCTACAGGTACAGCGACAACCTCGAGATCAACGCTGCACCCGTGGGAGCTGGCTTGCCGGCGATGGGCTGCAACGCAGCCCCCTTATTCCTGAGCAAACCGCATCTCTCGGGTCTCGCCCATCAACAACGGCGCATTCGCCTCCGTCACCCCGCGAATGTAATCCCACAACAGGGTTATCCGCTTCAACTTGCGCAAATCCTCCCGGCAATACATCCAGAACTGTCGTGTCACCTCGATCTCCTCCGGCAACACCGTCACCAGCCGCGGGTCCTGCGCCGCCAGGAAGCACGGCAAGATCGCCAGCCCACGCCCCTGTAACGCTGCCGTGTACTGCGCAATCACGCTGGTACTGCGCAAATGCGCGCTGGCGCTGGGGATCAGGTTGGCCAAGTACAGCAGCTCCGAACTGAACGCCAGGTCGTCCACGTAGCTGATGAACGGGTGCCTGGCCAGGTCCGCGATCTGGTTGATCGGTGCATGGCTGTCCAGGTAGCCCTGGGTCGCGTAAAGCCGCAAGCGGTAGTCGCACAGCTTGCAGCACACATAAGGCCCATGCTCCGGCCGCTCCAGGGCGATGACGATGTCTGCCTCGCGCTTGGACAGGCTGATGAAGTGCGGCAGCGGCAGGATATCCACCGAAATCGCCGGGTAGGCATCGACGAAGTGGCTTAGCTGCGGGGTGACGAAGAAGCTGCCGAAGCCTTCGGTGCAGCCCATGCGCACATGCCCCGACAACGCCACACCCGAGCCGGACACCTGCTCGCAAGCCATGTGCAGCGTGCTCTCGATCGACTCGGCATAACCCAGCAGGCGCTGGCCCTCGGCGGTGAGGACAAAGCCGTTGGTCCGGGACTTCTCGAACAGCAAGGTGCCCAGCGCCCCCTCCAGCGAGCTGATGCGCCGCGACACCGTGGTGTAGTCCACGCTCAGGCGCTTGGCGGCGCTGCTGGCCTTGCGCGTACGCGCCACTTCAAGGAAAAACTTCAGGTCGTCCCAGTTGAGCGCGCTCAGGGATGTGAGGTCTTTTTGCATGATGATCCGGTTTTTTTGTGCGTTCTTGTTGGATGTTTGCACATCTATACTCGAAACAAGCCTCAGGACGCCACCTCGCGTTTGCACGGCGCTGGCGATCTCGTCCCGACAATAATTCCAAGGAGAACGCAGATGAACGCACCGCAATCCCCTACCCAGACCAAAATCGAGCAGGTCAAGCTGCTGATCGACGGCCAATGGGTCGAGTCCACGACCACCGAATGGCGCGACATCGTCAACCCGGCCACCCAAGAGGTGCTGGCGCGCGTACCGTTCGCCACCGTCGAAGAAGTCGACGCAGCCGTCGCCGCTGCCCACCGCGCTTTCCAGACCTGGCGTAACACGCCGATCGGCGCGCGCATGCGCATCATGCTCAAGCTGCAGGCGCTGATCCGCGAAAACACCAAACGCATCGCCCAGGTCCTCAGTGCCGAGCAGGGCAAGACCCTGGCCGACGCCGAAGGCGATATCTTCCGCGGTCTGGAAGTGGTCGAGCACGCCGCCTCTATCGGCACCCTGCAGATGGGCGAATTCGCCGAGAACGTTGCCGGCGGCGTCGATACCTATACCCTGCGCCAGCCGATCGGAGTATGCGCCGGCATCACACCGTTCAACTTCCCGGCGATGATCCCGCTGTGGATGTTCCCCATGGCCATCGTCTGCGGCAACACCTTCGTGCTCAAGCCGTCCGAGCAAGACCCGCTGTCGACCATGCTGCTGGTCGAACTGGCGCTGGAAGCCGGCATACCGGCTGGCGTGCTCAACGTGGTGCACGGCGGCAAGCAAGTGGTGGATGCCATTTGCACCCACCAGGACATCAAGGCGATTTCCTTCGTCGGCTCCACCGAAGTGGGCACTCACGTGTACAACCTGGGCAGCCAGCACGGCAAGCGCGTTCAGTCGATGATGGGCGCCAAGAACCACGCCGTGGTGCTGCCCGATGCCAACCGCACGCAAACCGTCAACGCCCTGGTCGGTGCCGCCTTCGGTGCAGCAGGCCAGCGCTGCATGGCCACCTCGGTGGCGGTGTTGGTGGGCAAGGCTCGCGAATGGCTGCCGGATATCAAGGACGCGGCCAGCAAGCTCAAGGTCAATGCCGGTTGCGAGCCAGGCACCGATGTCGGCCCGGTGGTTTCCAAGCGCGCCAAGGAGCGTGTGCTGGGCCTGATCGAAAGTGGCATCAAGGAAGGCGCCAAGCTGGAACTCGACGGCCGTGACGTCACGGTGCCGGGCTACGAGCAAGGCAACTTCATCGGCCCGACCCTGTTTTCGGGCGTGAAGACCGACATGCAGGTTTACACCCAGGAAATCTTCGGCCCCGTGCTGGTGACCCTGGAAGTCGATACCCTCGACGAGGCCATCGCCCTGGTCAACGCCAACCCGTTCGGCAACGGCACCGGCCTGTTCACCCAGAGCGGCGCGGCAGCGCGCAAGTTCCAGAGCGAAATCGACATCGGCCAGGTCGGCATCAACATCCCGATCCCGGTCCCGGTACCGTTCTTCAGCTTCACCGGTTCGCGTGGCTCCAAGCTCGGCGACCTCGGCCCGTACGGCAAGCAAGTGGTGCAGTTCTACACTCAGACCAAGACCGTCACCGCCCGCTGGTTCGATGATGACAGCGTCAACGACGGTGTGAACACCACCATCAGCCTGCGCTAAGGAGAGAGTCATGCGTATCGCATTCATCGGGCTCGGCAACATGGGCGCACCCATGGCCCGCAACCTGATCAAGGCCGGGCACCAACTGAACCTGTTCGACCTGAACAAGGCCGTGCTGGCCGAGCTGGCAGAACTGGGCGGGCAGATCAGCCCTTCGCCAAAGGACGCGGCGGCCAACAGCGAGCTGGTGATCACCATGCTGCCGGCTGCTGCCCATGTGCGCAGCGTGTACCTGAACGAAGACGGCGTGCTGGCCGGCATTCGCCCCGGCACGCCGACCGTGGATTGCAGCACCATCGACCCGCAGACTGCGCGTGATGTGTCCAAGGCCGCAGCGGCCAAGGGCGTGGACATGGGCGATGCGCCGGTGTCCGGTGGCACCGGCGGCGCGGCGGCAGGCACCCTGACCTTCATGGTCGGCGCCAGCACCGAGCTGTTTGCCACCCTCAAGCCGGTACTGGAGCAGATGGGCCGCAACATCGTGCACTGCGGTGAAGTCGGCACAGGGCAGATCGCCAAGATCTGCAACAACCTGCTGCTGGGCATCTCGATGATCGGCGTGTCCGAGGCCATGGCCCTGGGCAATGCGCTGGGCATCGACACCAAAGTGCTGGCCGGCATCATCAACAGTTCGACCGGGCGTTGCTGGAGCTCGGACACCTACAACCCATGGCCGGGCATCATCGAAACCGCGCCGGCATCGCGTGGCTATACCGGAGGCTTTGGCGCCGAGCTGATGCTCAAGGACCTGGGGCTGGCCACCGAGGCTGCACGCCAGGCGCATCAACCGGTGATCCTGGGGGCTGTGGCCCAGCAGCTGTACCAGGCCATGAGCCTGCGCGGCGAGGGTGGCAAGGACTTCTCGGCGATCGTCGAGGGTTACCGCAAGAAAGATTGACGAGCGAGGACTTCATCGCGGGCCAGGCGGCCTTCCCTCTGTAACTGCGCACCAGAGGGAAGGGCGTCTGATCCGCGATTTTTTTTGCCGGCGGGCGGCCAGATTTATTCCACGTATTGTGATGGGTTTACTGACATTTGCCCAGGCAACAAGCATCTTCAACCTAAGATGTCAATTTGCTATAGTTTCCAGATAGGGAAACCCGAGCCATCTTCATGTTCAAGATAATAGAGTCAATAAAAACCGCTCGTTACAAGCGAATAGTCAGGTCTCACGGGGGTAAGATTGCTGCCGGGCCATCAACATTCAGTAAATATGCCCGTGCTGATCTAGAGGAATATGTTCAGCTGGGCCATATAAAAATCCGATCTTCCCAAGTTGGGATTGGTGCTTACACCTATATTAGAAGTGGTACCCATCTTTCATTTGTATCTTCCATAGGTCGATTCTGCTCCATTGGCTCCGATTGTGTCATTGGTCAAGAGAAACACACACACCCATCCTCCTGGGTAAGTACCCATCCATTTCAGTATGAAGATGGAGGAAATCTGGAGTACCGAGCTGATGAAGCGCTTGCCCAGATAGGTCACGACGTATGGATTGGCGCCGGAGCCACTGTCCTTGCAGGCGTGAAGGTCGGGACCGGAGCCATCATCGCGACCCAGGCTTTGGTGTCGCGTGATGTGCCGCCGTATGCGATCGTGGGCGGGAATCCGGCAAAAGTCATCAAGTATCGACATGCTGAAGACATCATTGCCAGGCTCATGGACAGCGAGTGGTGGGATTTGGATACTGCTACCTTGAGAGAGCTGAATCTGGCAGAACCGGAAAAGTTCCTGAGGTCTATCGAAAGTCGTACCTCACGAGACAAAGTAAATTACAGAGTCGTTTGTCTTTCTCAGAAGGGTGTGAAACCTTTGAAGAGTGACCACTCCTAGTCGAGGGCGATGCGCCGAAAGCCACTGTTATACTTGCAGCAGGATATTTTATTCGACCCGCGGCCCCTTTGATCATCATGCTTGAACCTGAGCGGCGTCATGTGGGACTTTTTGCGCATCCCACATGACCAGGCAAAGTCCGCTTATGAATCAAGCAAAGACAAAGTACTTGCGCACGGTCTCGACCACTTCCCAGGTGCCTTTCATCCCCGGTTCGATCACGAACACATCACCCGCTTTCAGGTGCTTCGGCTCTTCGCCTTCCGGGGTGATGATGCAGTAGCCATCGAGGAAGTGACAGAACTCCCACTTCTCGTAGTTGACCTCGAACTTGCCCGGGGTGCAGATCCAGGTGCCCATGATCTTGCTGCCGTCGGCCGACAGATAGGCGTTGAGGTTGACGGTGTGCGGATCGCCGCCGATGCGCTTCCACTTGGTGGCGTCCACGACCGGCGTCGGGCAGGTTTCGCGCAGGACGGTGATGAAATCGGACATGGCACAACTCCTGGTGACTGGCTGAATGACTCGTCACCATAGGGCCATCGGCCGAGCCGCAGTTGCCTGGGCTCGACGTCCAGCTGTCTGGTCGCGCTATGCCAGGCGGTTGACCTCGACGGTAATGTGCGCCAGTTCTTCGTGTACGCCCAGGGCCTTGCGCACGCTGTCGGCGCTGAGTTCGGCCCGGGCGGCCAGGCCGAGAATGCAGGCGTACTGGTCCTTGCCCACGCGCCACACGTGCAGGTCGGTGATACTGGCCGGCACCGGCAGCTGCGCGACCACCTCGCGGATTTCCTCCACTACCGGCGCGTCCATCTCCGCATCCAGCAGCACTCGCCCGGTATCGCGCAGCAGCCCGCGGGCCCACATCGCCACCAGCAGCGCACCGACCAGGCCCATGACCGGGTCGAGCCAGCCGGCGCCCCAGTACTTGCCGGCCAGCAGGGCGACGATAGCCAGCACCGAAGTCGCGGCGTCGGCCATCACATGCAGGTAGGCCGAGCGCAGGTTCAGGTCGTGGTGATGGTGGCCATGGTCATGATGATGGTCGTGGCCATGGTGGTGATGATCGTGATGGTGATGGTCGTCACGCAGCAGCCAGGCGCAGATCAGGTTGACGGCCAGGCCCACGGCGGCGATGAAGATCGCCTCGTCATAATGGATCGGCCCCGGTGCCAGCAGGCGCTCCACCGACTGGAATGCCATCAGCCCGGCCACGCCCAGCAACAGCAGGGCGCTGGAGTAGCCACCGAGAATCTCGATCTTCCAGGTGCCGAAGGCAAAGCGCCGGTCGCCGGCATAACGCCGCGCGGCGGCATAGGCCAGCAGCGACAGGCCCAGGGCCAGGGCGTGGGAGCTCATGTGCCAGCCGTCGGCCAGCAACGCCATGGAATTGAAGAACCAGCCACCGGTAATTTCCGCCACCATCATCACCGCGGTCAGCCAAACGGCCAGGCGCGTCTTGCGCTCGGCGCCCAGATTGCTGGTATGGAACTGGTGGCTGTGCTGCCAGCGGTCTGAGGTTTGTGTCGCCATGGTTTATCATGCTCCCGGAACGTCGAGAACTATACTATACCCCAGTATACCTAGCATGGTGTGAAACCCAATGGCACATACCCTGAAGAGCAAGAAGCAGCTGCTGACCCGGGTGCGCAAGATCAAAGGCCAGGCCGCCGCCCTGGAGACCGCGCTGGAGCAGGACAAGGACTGCCTGGCGATACTGCAGCAGATCGCCGCCGTCCGCGGTGCGGTGAACGGGCTGATGGCCGAAGTGATGGAAGGGCATATCCGCGAACACCTGGTGGCGGACGGGCTGAGTGCCGAGGAGCGGCAGGACGAGGCGGACAAGGTGGCGACGTTGCTGCGGTCGTACCTCAAGTGAATTAGGTGGGTAGGCACGCCCCAGCAATTTGTGCACCACTGCTGGAGTCCTGGGGCCGCTCTGCGGCCCTTTCGCGACACAAGGCCGCTCCTACAGGGGGCCCTATACCCCCAGGGGGTATGATTACGCCCACCAATACCGCACAAAGTGGAAGAACACCGGCGCGGCAAAGCACACCGAATCCATGCGGTCGAGCATGCCGCCGTGGCCTTCGATCATGTGCCCCCAGTCCTTTACCCCACGGTCGCGTTTGATCGCCGACATCACCAGCCCGCCGAAGAAGCCCATGGCGTTCACCGCCAACGCCATTAGTGCGGCCTGCCAGAAGGTGAACGGGGTGATCCAGCACAGCAGGGCGCCGATCAAGGTGGCCAGTGCCACGCCACCGGCCAGGCCTTCGACGGTCTTGGATGGCGACAGGTTGGGCGCTACCTTGTGCTTGCCGAACAGCTTGCCGCACACGTACTGCAGCACGTCGCTGATCTGCACCACCAGGATCAGCCAGGCAATCAGCAGCAGGTTGCGGCCCTCGTAACCCGGGATGTCCAGGGTCATCAATGCCGGCACCGACGACACGCAGTACACCGCGATCATCAGCCCCCACTGCACCTTCGAGGCGCGCTCGAGAAAGCGCGTGGTGTCGCCGCCGAAGCTGGCCAGGATCGGCAGCAACAGGAACAGGTACACCGGGATGAAGATGCTGAACAACCCGTACCAATCCATGGCGATCAGCACGTACTGCACCGGCAGCGCCACATAGAACGCCGCCACCAGTGCCGGGTAGTCGCTGCGCCGGGTCGGGGTGAGCGTCATGAACTCGCGCAAGGCATAGAACGATACGCCGTAGAACAGCACGATCACGCCGTACTTGCCGAACAGGAAGGCGATGCCGATCACCAGTACCATCACCCACCAGGCGTTGATGCGGGCGTTGAGGTTGTCGATCACCGCGTGCGGTGCCGGGCCGGCGCGCCATTTGAGCAGGCGGCCGATCACGCTGGCGAGCAGCAGCAGGGCGCCGATGCCGGCGAACAGGGAAAGGGTGTTGTCGTCCATCTCAGGCATCCTTGGGGGCCAGGTTCAGCAGGGCCTGGCTGGCCCGCTCGAGAAAGGCTTGCTTGCTTTCATCCGCCTGCAGGTGCAGCGGCTCGCCAAAGCTCAATGTGCACAACAACGGCAATGGCAAGGCACGACCCTTGGGCATCACCCGGTTGAGGTTGGCTATCCATACCGGCACCAGTTCGACTTCGGGGTTGGCTGCTGCCAGGTGATACAGCCCGCTCCTGAACGGCATCAGCGGCTCGTCGCCGAGATTGCGAGTGCCCTCCGGGAAGAAGATCAGCGAGTCGCCCTGGGCCACGGCTTCGAGGATCGGTTGCAACGGGCTGCCCTGGCCGGCGCTGTGTTGCCGGTTGATCAGCACACCATTGAAGACCTTGCGGATGAGAAAGTCGCGAATGCCTGGTTTGGCCCAGTAGTCGGCGCCGGCTACCGGACGGGTACTCTTGCGCAGCGGTTGCGGCAGCGAGGCCCACAGCAGTACGAAGTCGCCATGGCTGCTGTGGTTGGCGAAATACAGGCGCTGCACCGGCAGCGGCGTGCAGCCCAGCCACAGGGCGCGGGCGCCGGTGATCAGGCGGGCGGCGGAAGTGATGAGGTAGGCGGTCAGGTTGGCGAGCATGGATCGGTAGTCATCCCTTCAAAGGCAGTGTCAGCAGGGTAGCCAAGGCCAGCGACAGCTGCAGGCCCAGGCACACTACCTGGCGGCGTAACAGGGCCAGCGCGGCCTGGCTGCGTGCAGGCCAGGCGCGGGAGTCGGCGGCCTGCGGTTTGAGATTCAGCTCGAACAAGGCGCGGTCCAGGGCCAAGGTGTCCGCCGGCAGGTCGCGGCTAGCGGCGAGGTGGGCGAACAGTTGGGCATCGATGGCCACACGGATGGCCCAGTACTTGTGCAGCACGCCTAGTACCAGCAGCGCAATGCACAGCAGGCTGGCCAGTGGTTGCAACTGTGCACCCAGCAAGGGCGCCAGGCCGTAGGCCAGGGCCAGCAGGGTGAGGCCGTCCGACAGGCGTTCCAGTTGTTTGCCACGGCCCAGCAGGCTGGCCACCACGTACAGCGTCATGGTTGTGTCCCTAGCTGTTGCAAGGCTTGGCGATGTGCGCTGTGCAGGACCACGCCGGGGCGGGCCTTGCGGATCAGCGCCTCGGCCTGGCGAGCATCAGTGCAGCGGCCCGTGAGCACCAGCCAGGCGGCCACGGCGCTGGCACTGCGCGAATAGCCCAGGGCGCAACAGACCAGCACCGGGCCTTGGGAGCGCAGGCGTTCGATGGCGATGGCGGCCTGGTGCAGCAATGGGCTTTCCGGGGCGATCAGGTCCAGGGTAGGAAAACATGCGTAGCCAACGGCGGACGCGACCTGTGTAGGAGCGGCCTTGTGTCGCGAAAGGGCTGCGAAGCGGCCCCAGCAATATCTGCTGCGAAGCTGAAAATCTGGGGCCGCTTCGCAGCCCTTTCGCGACACAAGGCCGCTCCTACAATTGTCCGCGCTGTCCTGAACATGGCAGGGTAGCTCCGCGCACAAATCGACTACCGCAGCGAACTGCGCGCCACACCCAGGAATCCGCCCAAGGTAGACGCCATCACACACTTCATCCGCCTGCGGGTGCCGCCAGGTCCACAACCTCGAGTTGACCCACGCCCCAATCAGGTACGGCGCCAGCAGCCAGCTGGCCGCATTCGACAAGCGCCCATCGGCGCCTTTCTGAAACCCGCCTGCACCGAGCACGCCATAGTTCAGCGCCACCAAAGCCAGCGACACGGCCGGCCAGCTCAACCACAGCCAGGCGCCGCCCAACGCAACGGCCGGCACTGCGCACAGCAGCCCACCCACTGTATAGAACAACGCCAACCGCCAACGCTTGGCATCCCGCGCAAGGCGCACCCGCTGCCAGGGCAGCTGCCCCCGATATGGCCACAACCAGACGCAGACGAACCCCGCCAATGCCCCGGTCGGCACGTCGATGAAATGGTGCTGCCAGGTGGTCAGCACCGACACCCCGATCAGTGCCATCCAGCCATGCATCAGCCAACGCCAGGGCTGGCGCTGCACGTGCCGGGCAAACATCGTCCAGATGATCACCAGCAGGGCAATATGCAGTGAAGGCGCCTGGTTGAACGGCTTGTCGAAGCCCATCAGCACATCGAACATCCAGCCGAACACCCCGCCCAGTTCCGGCCGCTCGAAGGTGAAGCGCAGCGGCCAGAGCAGGAAGCAGCTGACGCTGATCAGCTGCGCGGTTAGCAGCGCCAGCGCGTGCCGGTCCATTTCCTGGCGCGTGCGCGGCAGCAGGAAGGACAAGCCGTAGAGCAGGTCGATCGACCAGTACGGGATGATCGTCCACGGCCACAACGGCATGCGGCTTTCCCAGCCGAACACCAGGCTGCCGACATCACTGCGCCCGGCCGTGTGGTTGTTCGCCAGCCCGTAGCTGAGGAAAAACAGCGGCCCCAGCAGCAGAAGCCAGAATACGCCCCGGCGGATCAGCCCGGGCTCGCGTGATGGGCTCATTCAGCGCACCCGTTGTGCCAGGCTGACGCTGAAAATGCCCCATTCATCGATGCGCTGGGCCAGCTTGCGGAACCCCGCCGCCTCTACCAGCTGGTCCATTTCGGCCTGGCTGCGGCGGCGCATCACCCAGGCCTCGCCGCCGCGGTGGCTGGTGAGGGCGCGGGCGATCATTTCCAGTTGCGGGTGCCACGGCTGGCCGGTGTAGACCAGGTAACCGCCATCTTCCAGCGCATCGGCCAGGCCGGCCAGCGAGTTGCCTACCAACTGGTTGCTGGCGAACAGTTCGTACAGGCCGGAGACCACGGCCAGGGTCGGTGGTTGTTCCAGGGTGGCCAGGCTCTGGCGGTCGAAGGCATCGCCCTGGACGAAGCGGGCGATGTCGGCCAGGCCCTTTTCGGCAATCAGTGCGTTGCCTTGCTGCACGTTCAGTTCGCTGTAGTCGCGCAGCAGGATCGAGTCCGGCAGTTGTTCGTGCTCCTGCAGGGCCTCGAGGATGTAGCGACCATGGCCGGCGGCGATATCGACGATGTGCACCGGCCGCTGCTGTTCGCGCAGGCGGGCGATGGCCAGGCGCAGCAGTTCCTCTACGTGCAGCTTGCGCTGGCGGATGCCGCGCCAGCCGATGGCGTCGAGGTAGTTCTGGTCGACCAGGCGGCCAAGTTTGCCTTTGCCGGTCGGCTGGTTGCGGTACACGTAGTCCAGGGTACTGCCCGAATCGAAACCGGTATCGAAACCCAGCTTCACACCTTCGGACAGCCCCTTGCCCAGGCGCAGCCCGGCACGGGTGGCACGCCAGTAAAGGTCGCGGGGCGAGTTGCGCGGCAGCGGTGCGGCCAGGCTTTCAGCCTCGGCGCAGCTGGCGCCGGTCTTGTCGGCATCGAGCAGTGACGGCAGGGCGGCGGGGCTGGCGAAGCAATGTTCGACGAACCGCTCGATACGGCGCAGGGCATGGGCACGATCACGCTCGCCAAGGGTGTCGTGGAAGAAGCCTGGCAGGATGTGCATTTCCTTGCGCGCACTGCCCAGGCGTTCGAAGAAGCGTTCCTGCGGCTGGCGTTCGACCACGAAGTCGGCACCGGACACCAGCAGCTGGGTCGGTAGCTGGATGGCCTGGGCATCCGCCACCACCCGGTCGGCGGCTTCGTACAGGCCCAGCAACATGGTTACCGAAATCGGCCGGCTGATCAGCGGGTCGGCCACATACGACATGACCCGTTCGGGGTCGTGGGTGAGCAGGCGAGGCTTGACGTAGCTGTTGACGAAGAAGTTGCCGCGCAGGGCCTTCAGCAGTTTCAGGCCGGGGCGGGCGAACGGCACGTACAGCTTTACCTTGAACGCTGGCGAGGCCAGCACCAGGCAGCGCACCTTCGGCGCGTAGTCGTGGGCCCAGGTGGCGACCAGCACGGCCCCGACGCTCTGCGCCAGCACCACCAGGTCCTGTTCGGCAATGCCATGGCGGGCCTGGATGTGCTCGATGAAGGTCTGCACGTCGCGCACGCTGGTGGCGAACCCCGGGCTGTCGCCGCGCGCGCCCGGCGACTGGCCGTGGCCACGGGCATCCCAGGCGAAGAAATCGTAGCCCGGCATGTCCAGCTCATCGGCCAGGTGGGCCATGCGCCCGCCGTGTTCGTGGCCGCGGTGGAACATCACCACGGCCCGGCGTGGTTGGTGTTGGTTACGGGTGGCAGGCCAGTGACGGTAGTGCAGCTCGACGCCGTCATGGGTGGAGAAGTGCAGCGCTTGCGCTTGGCGCATGGTCGACATCCTTTTACGACGGCAGTGGGCTCAGCGGGTTTCGGCCAGCCCCTGGCGAACCCGGTTGTAGAGGGTATAGAGCGAGAGTGCGAGGATGACCAGCAACAAGCCGTTGATCCAGGCGCCGTTCAGCACGCCGAAGGCGACGCCGGTACCTAGCACGCCGAAGGCGAACGCCCGGTCGCTCTTGCCCATGGGGCCGTCGTAGCGCCGTGAGGCGCCGGCCAGCGGGCCCATGACACCGGCGTATTCGCTGAAGGTGGCGCTGAGCACCACGAGTACGACCAAGGTTGGCGATACACCCGCCAGCAGGGCGAAGGGCAGGTACAGCGCGGCATCGGCGATCACGTCGCACAGTTCGTTGAGGTAGGCGCCGAGGGTGGATTGCTGGCCGAACTCCCGGGCGAGCATGCCGTCGACGGCGTTCAGTGCCATGCGCAGCAGCATCCAGACTGGAATCAGGATGAACAGCCAGGTGAGATGGGGCAGGGCAGCCAGCAGCAGGCCCAGCAGGATTGACAGCAGGGCGGCGGCGACAGTGACCTGGTTGGCGGTGACACCGCGGTCGTAGAGGCGCTGGACAGCAGGGCGGAGCATGGCCTGGAAGCGCGGTTTGAGCTGGTAGATCGATGCCACTGGAAAGTCCTTTTCGGTGGGTCGTTACGGCGCCATTGTGTGTGAGCCTTCTTCGCGGGTAAACCCGCTCCCACAGGTATAGCGTCCATCCGAGAGATACCACATATCCTGTGGGAGCGGGCCCGCCCGCGAACACGGGCGAAGCCCGTGCCATCAATCGCGGTGCCTGCTTCGCGGGCTCGCCCGCTCCCACAGGTATAGTGTCCATCCGAGAGATACCACATATCCTGTGGGAGCGGGTTCACCCGCGAACACGGGCGAAGCCCGTGCCATCCACTCCGTCAGCGGGTGAGGGTGGTTACCAACCCTGCGGCATACCCCGGCAATGCCGCAAAATCGCGTGCACACACCAGCAACCGGCGATTGGCCCATGGTTCCGTCAGCGCCACCCAGTGCAACGGCAACACCCCTTGCCAACGTTTCACCGCAGCCAGCGGCACCACCCCCACCCCGGCCCCGCCCGCAACCATGCGGATCACGCCATCGAACCCCTCGGCACGCACTCGAACCTGCATGCGCCGCCCCTCGCGCAGTGCCTGCTCTTCCAGGTACAACGCCAGTGCACTGCCAGCCCCCAGGCCGACATAGCCATGGGCCAGGCTATCGATGAAGCTCGGCGCGACCTCGTTGGCCAGCGGATGGCGCTGCGGCGTTACCAGCACCAGCGGATCTTCGCGAAACGGCCGGGTCTGCAGGTGCGCGCTGGGTGCGGCGGTCGAAACGATGCCCAGGTCTGCCATGCCTTGGGTAATCGATTGCACGATGCGCAGGCTCGGCAACTCCTGCACATCCACGCTGACTCCAGGGTTTTCAGCCAGGTAGCCGGCCAGCAGCTCCGGCAGGTACTCCGTGAGTGCCGCCGTGTTGCACAGCAGGCGCACCTGGCCCTGCTGCCCTTGCGCGTACTGGCCCAGGTCGAACTGCAGGCGCTCGACCTGCTGCGATATCAGCCGGGCATGCTGCAGCAGTGCCTGGCCGGCCGGAGTTGCTTGTACACCACGGCGGTTGCGTTCCAGCAAAGGGATGCCCAGCGATGCCTCCATGGCGCGGATCCGCGCACTGGCTGCTGCCAGCGACAGATGGCTGCGGCTGGCACCGGCGGTGATGTTGCCGCACTCCAGGGTGTGCTGGAACAGCCTGAGGTCGATCAGGTCGAAATGCATGTGGCTCTGTCCTGGCAAGAGTCTGGCTGAGTATATGGCAGATTTTCACCCCGGCCGGCGCACACCATCATCGGCCCATGAATACCTTGCTCGCTTTCTACCAGAACATTGGCCCAGCGCTGTCGCTGCTGGTGGTACTGACCTTCCTGCTGGCCGGCGCGGTGAAGGGCGTGATCGGCCTCGGCCTGCCAACGATCGCCATGGGCCTGCTGGGCCTGGCTATGTCACCGGCGCAGGCTGCGGCATTGCTGATCGTGCCGTCGACCCTCACCAACCTGTGGCAGCTGGCCAGCGGTGGGCACCTGCGGGGCTTGTTGGCGCGCCTGTGGCCAATGCTGGCGATGATCTTCGTCGGTACCTTGCTGGGCAGTGCCTGGCTGGGGATCAACAGCGGCCCTTGGGCCGCACATGCACTGGGCGCGGCCTTGATGGTGTATGCGCTGTACGGGCTGGTCGGCCCGGGCCTGCGCCTGGCGCCCGGGCGGGAGCGTTGGTCGGGGCCGCTTTGCGGGCTGGTTACGGGCGTGGTCACGGCGGCGACCGGGGTATTCGTGATACCGGCGGTGCCCTACCTGCAGAGCTTGGGTTTGAGCCGGGAACAGATGATCCAGGCCCTGGGCCTGTCATTCACGGTTTCGACCCTGGCCTTGGCCGTTGGCCTGGCCGGGCAGGATGCCCTGGGTGGCCAGGCACTGGGTGCTTCGCTGCTGATGCTGGCGCCGGCCTTGCTCGGCATGCTGGCCGGCCAGTGGCTGCGTCAGCGCATCAGCGCGCAGTTGTTCAAACGCTGCTTCTTCATCGGCCTGGCCGCACTCGGCGGCCATTTGCTGATCAGCGGTTAGCGCTTGATGCGCTGAGCATGTCGATCATCTGGATGTCGAAATCGCGTTCCAGGTAGTCCATGCGCTTTTCGAAGAACGCGGTCATGTGCGGCAGGGCCGAATGCACATCCAGCGCGGCCTTGTCGGCCCAGACCTCGAAGAACACGAACAGGCTCGGGTCCTGCTTGTCGCGCAGCATGTGGTACTCGATGCAGCCCGGCTCCTGGCGGCTTGGCTCGACGTAGGCGCGGAACAGGGTTTCGAACGCTTCAGCCATTTCCGGGCGGGTCTTGGCTTTGAGGATGAAGGCGTACTGCTCACTCATGGGTCGCTACTCGTTGATGGGAGGTGATGCGATTCTAAGGCAATAATGTATTGTTCATTCGTGACTTCAGATCAATTGTATTTTGCCTATGCATTACTGTATCCCGCGCCTGCGAGCCCCTAACCTGCCGGCCTGACTTTTCCGCGAGGCCCCCATGAAGAAGATCCTTTTGCTCAACGGTGGTAAACAATTCGCTCACTCCGACGGTCGCCTCAACGCGACCTTGCACGAAGCGGCCATCGCTCATCTGGACCGGGCCGGTTTCGATGTGCGCCAGACCTTCATCGACGGTGGCTACGACGCCCAGGAAGAGGTGGAGAAGTTCCTCTGGGCCGATGTGGTGATCTACCAGATGCCCGGTTGGTGGATGGGCGCGCCATGGACCGTTAAAAAGTACATCGACGAGGTGTTCACCGCCGGCCACGGTAGCTTGTATGCCAACGACGGCCGTACCCGTGCGGACCACTCGCAGAAGTACGGCAGTGGTGGCCTGGTGCACGGCAAGCAGTACATGCTTTCGCTGACCTGGAATGCACCACAGCAGGCATTCGACGACCCGAGCGACTTCTTCGAGGGCAAGGGGGTGGACGCGGTGTACTTCCCGTTCCACAAGGCCAACCAGTTCCTCGGCATGACCGGGCTGCCGACTTTCCTGGCAGTGGATGTGATGAAGCGGCCGGATGTGCCGGCTGCTTTGGCGGCCTATGAGGCGCATCTGGACAAGGTGTTCGGCAAGGCACAGTAAGGTTTTCTCTGTGCCGGCCTCTTCGCGGGCAAGCCCGCGAAGAGGCCCGTACAGGCACCGCTGGACTTGGCCTCGACAAGCGGCTATCTAATCCCTGCAGAGACCAACCACAGGCGCAGATGTGAAAACCCGATCCGAAGAACTCCAGGTATTCGTCGCCGTCATCGACTGCGGCTCGATTTCCGCTGCTGCCGAGCAGATGGGCCAGACCCCGTCCGCCGTCAGCCGTACCCTGTCGCGCCTTGAGGGCAAGCTGGGTACCACGCTGGTCAACCGCACCACTCGGCGCATGGATCTGACCGAGGAGGGCCGCTTCTTCCTCGAACGCGCGCGGCTGATCCTGGAGCAGATGGACGAGATGGAAGAGCGCCTGTCGATGAACCGCCAGACCCCCACCGGGCGCCTGCGCATCAACGCCGCCGCGCCGTTCATGCTGCATGCCATCCTGCCGTGGATCGGCGAGTTCCGCCGCCAATACCCCGGCATCGAACTGGAACTCAATACCGACGACCTGATCATCGACCTGCTGGAACAAAGCACCGATGTGGCGATCCGCATCGGCGAACTGGCCGACTCCAGCCTGCACGCTCGCAGCCTGGGTTGCAGCCCGGTACAGGTGCTGGCCAGCCCGGCCTACCTCGAGCAGCACGGCACGCCGCAGCGGGTCGAGGACCTGGCCAACCACTGCCTGCTTGGCTTCAGCCAGCCCGAATCGCTCAACCACTGGCCACTGCGCCATGCCCAGGGTGACCGCTGGAGCATCCGCCCGGCGCTGATCGCTTCCAGCGGCGAGACCCTGCGCCAACTGGCGCTGGCCGGCGAGGGCATCGTCAGCCTGTCGCACTTCATGACCCACGAGGACATCCGCACCGGGCGCCTGCAAGTGCTGCTGAGCGAAGCCAGCAACGGCTACCGCCAGCCGATCCATGCGGTGTACTACCGCAACACCCAGCTGGCGCTGCGTATCCAGTGCTTCCTCGATTTCATCCAGCGCAAGTTGGCAATGTACGCCAGCTGAGTTGCCTGAACGCGACAGATCCTGCCCACAGGCGGCGAAACTTCCTGCGGTTGATTGCACAGTCGAAGCGCTTCGGCCTTACTGACTGCTCAACAAAAACAACATCAAGGAAGTGTCATGCGTATTGCTCCGTTCCAGTACCTGGCTCTCGCAGCCGCGATCCTGAGCTGTTCCACGGTCCATGCCGCCAATCTTGAGGGCGGCGCGGTGGCCGCGCCCGATCAATATGGTGCACAGGTGGCCGCCGACATCCTCAAGAAAGGCGGCAACGCGGTGGATGCGGCAGTGGCCACGGCTTTCACCCTGGCGGTGACTTATCCCGAGGCCGGCAACATCGGCGGTGGCGGGTTCATGACCCTGTTCGTCGACGGCAAACCCTACTTCCTCGACTACCGCGAAGTCGCGCCCCAGGCCGCCACGCGCAACATGTACCTGGACGAAAAGGGTGAGGTCATCGAGAACCTGAGCCTGGTCGGGGCACGCGCTGCTGGCGTACCGGGCACGGTGATGGGGTTGTGGGAGGCGCACCAGAAGTTCGGCAAGCTGCCCTGGAGCGAGCTGCTGACCCCGGCCATCGGCTATGCGAAAAACGGCTTTAAGGTGGCCGCAAAGCAGTACCAGTACCGTAACGATGCCCAGGGCATGTTCAAGACCGCGACCAATTTCAACGACTACTTCGGCAACATGAAGGTCGGCGAGCTGTTCAAGCAACCGGAAATGGCCCAGACCTTGGAACGCATCGCCGACAAGGGTGTGAGCGAGTTCTACCAGGGCAAGACCGCCGACCTGCTGGTGGCGCAGATGCAGGCCGACAAGGGCCTGATCACCAAACAGGACCTCAAGGACTACAAGGCCGTATGGCGTGAGCCGATGGCCGTGAGCTGGCGTGGCAACGTGGTGTATACCGCGCCACCGCCAAGCTCCGGTGGCGTCGCCCTGGCCCAGCTGCTGGGCATCAAGGAAAACCGCGCGGCGGACTTCAAGGGTGTGGCGCACAACTCGGCGCAGTACATACACCTGTTGGCCGAGATCGAGAAGCGCGTGTTCGCCGACCGCGCCGACTACCTTGGCGACCCGGCCTTCACCAAAGTGCCGGTGGATCAGCTGGTGGCCAAGGACTACCTGGCCAAGCGCGCCGCGCAGGTCAACCCGAAGGCCATTTCCGACACCGACAAGGTCAAGCCGGGCCTGGAACCGCACCAGACCACGCACTTCTCGATCGTCGACAAGCAGGGCAATGCGGTCAGCAACACCTACACCCTCAACCTCGATTACGGCAGTGGTGTGGTGGTGAAAGGCGCCGGCTTCCTGCTCAACGACGAGATGGACGATTTCAGCGCCAAGCCGGGGGCGGCGAACGCCTTTGGTGTGGTTGGTGGCGATGCCAATGCCATCGCCCCGGGCAAGCGCATGCTGTCGTCCATGAGCCCCAGCCTGATGACCCGTGATGGCAAGGTCGAGCTGGTCATCGGTACCCCGGGTGGGTCGCGGATCTTCACCTCGATCTTCCAGGTGATGAACAACCTGTACGACTACGACATGCCGCTGGACAAGGCGGTGGCGGCGCAGCGCGTGCACCATCAGTTGCTGCCCAAGGACACCATCTACTTCGACAGCTATGCACCGCTTACCGGGCCGGTGGCTGATGAACTGAAGAAGATGGGCTATGTGCTGGAGGACCAGGGCTGGGAGATGGGGGATATCCAGGCGATCCGGGTTGATGGGACGAAGCTGGAGACCGCTTCGGATCCGCGTGGGCGTGGGGTAGGGATGGTCATCAAGTAAGCGGTCGTCAGTGCCGGCCCTATCGCCGGCAAGCCAGCTCCCACAGGTACGGCGCAGCCCCGAGGCCTGTGCTATCCCTGTGGGAGCCTGGCTTGCCGGCGATGGGCCGCAAAGCGGCCCCAGGGTCTTCAGGTCAGACGCGGAACTGGCTGACCAACGTCTGCAACTGCCCACCCAACCGCGCCAACTCCACGCTGGACGCCGCCGTCTCGTCACTGGCAGCCGCCGTCTGCTCCGACACATCGCGCACATTCAGGATGCTGCGGCTGATCTCCTCCGCCACCGCACTCTGCTGCTCCGCCGCCGCGGCAATCTGCTGGTTCATCGACTGGATGCTCGACACGGTGCTGGTGATGCTCTCCAGCGAAGCCCCGGCCTTGCGCGCCAGCTCGACGCTGCTGTCGGTCAGGGTGCGGCTGCCGTGCATGGCCGTAGCCACTTGCTGGGTCCCATGCTGCAGGCTGGCGATCAGTTCTTCGATCTCTTCGGTGGATTTCTGTGTGCGCTGGGCCAGGCCGCGCACTTCATCGGCGACCACGGCAAAACCACGCCCGGCCTCGCCGGCACGCGCCGCCTCGATCGCTGCGTTCAGCGCCAGCAGGTTGGTCTGTTCGGCCACCGACTTGATCACGTCCATCACGCTGCCGATCTTCTGGCTTTCCTGCTGCAGCAAGTTCATGGCTTCGGTGGAGCGGTGCATGTCTTCGGCCAGGCGTTCGATCTGGCCAATTGCTTCGCCCACCACGCGGTCGCCGGCACGGGCTTCGTCATCGGCACCGGTGGCGGCATGCGAGGCCTGTTCGGCATTGCGCGCCACTTCCTGAACGGTAGCGGCCATTTCGTGCATGGCGGTGGCCACCTGGTCGGTCTCGACCTTCTGGCTGTTGGCGCCGGCGCTGGTCTGCTCGGTCACCGCCGACAGTTCCTCGGCAGCGCTGGCGATCTGAGTGACGCCGTCGCGGATGCCGCTGATCAGCTCGCGCAAGGTGGTGCCCATGCGGGCGATGCCTTGTTGCAGCACGCCCAGTTCGTCGCGGCGGGTGACGCGCAGATGCTGGGTGAGGTCGCCGCTGGCGATCTTTTCCACTGCCACCATGGTGTCGCGCAGCGGGCGGGTGATCTGCCGGGTGATCAGCACTGCCGCCAGCACGCCGACCAGCAGCGCCAGCAGCGTGGCGATGGCCTGCAAGCTGCGAGCCTGGCTGCTCTCGATGTCGCGGCGCTGCAGCTGGATCTGGTACAGCGCGTCGCTGCGCTTGACGATGTCGGCACCCTGCACGGTCATTTCGGCGCGCGCAGTGGTGATGTTGGCGACCGCATCGCGGAACTGGCGCACGGCGTCACGGTAGGCCAGCACCGAGCCTTCGAACTGTTGCAGGCGTGTGTCTTCGGCCGGCAGCTGGCGCTTGAGGTTGTCGATTTCGGCCAGGGCGGCGTCCAGCTGGCGCAGGGCGGCCTGCTCGTTGGCGGCGCTGTTTTCGGCAATGTAGCCGCGTACGTCGATGCGCACCTGCAACAGTTGCTGGCGGGCCTTGCTGATCAACTGGTACTGGGCCAGGCGCACGCTGTCGGCTTCGGGGCGCGCCATGACTTCCTGGCTGAGGGCGTCCATGGCCTGGTCGGCACGGCTGGCCGAGCCGTCCATGGCCGTGCGCGCGGTGCGGGTGGCGTCGTAGCCCTGGCGCATCTTGTTCAGCGACACCTTGTAGGCGCTGATGGTCTCGCCCAGTTCACCCAGCAGCTTGATGTTTTCCGGGCTCTTGAAGGTGCTGGCCAGGTAGGCCTGCTGCTTGCTGAAGGCGTCCAGCTTGGTCTGGGTGTTGGCGGCGGCGGCATCGTCGCCGTTGGCGATCATGTACTGCAGGCGGGCAATGCGCAGGTCGGTCAGGTCCTTGTTGAGCTGGCCGATATCGCCCATCCAGTTGCTGCGGTCGATCAGGCTGCCCAGGCTGGTCCAGCCGGTCAGGGCCAGCAGGCCGGTGAGGATCAGTACCAGGCCGAAGCCCAGGCCGAGTTTGAGGTTGACGCTGATGTTGGCGAACCAGCTGTTCATGCACGCTCTCCAGAAGTTGTTTTCGCTCGCTTGATCTTCGATCGCCAGGCGTTGTTGTTCTGGATGCCCGCTGATTCGTGCAGGGGTTATCGGCAGTGATGGAGGAAGCTGAAACGCTTTTTCAGCAGATTTGTAACTGGCTTGATTGGGGCTGCCTTGCAGCCCTTCGCGGCGGTTCGGCGCCCCGACATGCCCGCTCCCACAGGGATAGCGCCAACTTCAAGGGCAGCGATTTACCTGTGGGAGCGGGCGTGTCGGGGCGCCGAACCGCCGCGAAGGGCCGCAAAGCGGCCCCATGAAGCCTCAGAGGTTGCGCGCGCTGAAGGTATCGCAGCGGTTCACTTCGCCCTCGGCAAACCCGGCCTTGAACCAGCGCACCCGCTGCGCCGAGGTGCCGTGGGTGAACGAGTCTGGTACCACGCGCCCGCGGCCTTGCTGCTGCAGGCGGTCATCGCCAATGGCATTGGCCGCGTTCAGCGCCTCTTCGACGTCGCCCGGTTCCAGCCAGTTCAGGCGCTTCTGCGCCTGGTAGGCCCATACACCAGCCAGGCAGTCGGCCTGCAGTTCCTGGCGCACCAGCAGGCCATTGTCGCCTTCCATGCGCTGGCCACTGCGGCGCGCGGCATCGACCTTGGCCGACACGCCCAGCAGGGTCTGTACGTGATGGCCGATTTCGTGGGCGATCACGTAGGCCTGGGCAAAGTCGCCGGCTGCGGCGAAGCGGGTTTCCATTTCGCGGAAGAACGACATGTCCAGGTAGACCCGCTGGTCTGCCGGGCAGTAGAACGGCCCCACCGCCGCCGAGGCAAAGCCACAGGCCGAATTGACCTGGCCGCTGAACAGCACCAGCTTGGGGTCGCGGTACTGCTTGCCGCCCTCGGCGAACAGGGCTTTCCAGGTGTCTTCGGTATCGCCCAGGATCGAGGCGACGAACTCGGCCTGCTGGTCGTTGGCCGGCGGGGCCTTGCCGCCCGCGCTGCTGGGGGCCTGCTGTTGTTGCTCCATCTGACCGGCGAGCTGGCCAAGAATCTGCAACGGGTCCTGGCCGGTGAGCCAGCCGATGCCGACAATCAGCAGCACCGCACCAAGCCCCAGCCCCTTGCCGCCGCCGAAACGCATGCCGCCGCCACCACCTTCGCCTCGGGCATCGACCACATTGTCGCTGCGTCGGCCTTTTCGCCAATCCATGAATGCTCTCCGGAGCGTGAAACAAGAAGACAAAGATTAGTCCACGACAGCGGCGAGTGTCAGGCCAAGGTGCTTATGCATAACCAAATGGTTATGTTTGATGTGGCTGATTTCAATATTCATTGCGCGCTACCTGCCTGAAACTGCATGTGGGAGCGGGCTTGCCCGCGACAGGGTTTCAAATAACCCCCCGCGCATTTCCATAATTCCAAGAGAGGAAACCGGCATGCCCGCCCAGGACAACAGCCGCTTCGTGATCCGTGATCGCAACTGGCACCCGAAAGCCCTTACGCCTGACTACAAGACGTCCATTGCCCGCTCGCCACGCCAGGCACTGGTCAGCATCCCGCAGTCGATCAGCGAAACCACCGGCCCGGACTTTTCCCACCTAGGCTTCGGCGCCCATGACCATGACCTGCTGCTGAACTTCAACAACGGCGGCTTGCCGATCGGCGAGCGCATCATCGTCGCCGGCCGTGTCGTCGACCAGTACGGCAAGCCTGTGCCGAATACCCTGGTGGAAATGTGGCAGGCCAATGCCGGCGGCCGCTACCGTCACAAGAACGACCGCTACCTGGCGCCGCTGGACCCGAACTTCGGTGGCGTCGGCCGTTGCCTGACCGACCGTGATGGCTACTACAGCTTCCGCACCATCAAGCCGGGCCCGTACCCGTGGCGCAACGGCCCGAACGACTGGCGCCCGGCGCACATCCACTTCGCCATCAGCGGCCCGTCGATCGCCACCAAGCTGATCACCCAGCTGTACTTCGAGGGTGACCCGCTGATCCCGATGTGCCCGATCGTCAAGTCGATCGCCAACCCGCAAGCCGTGCAGCAGTTGATCGCCAAGCTCGACATGAGCAACGCCAACCCGATGGACTGCCTGGCCTACCGCTTCGACATCGTGCTGCGCGGCCAGCGCAAGACCCACTTCGAAAACTGCTGAGGACCCCGCCATGCCAATCGAACTGCTGCCGGAAACCCCTTCGCAGACCGCCGGCCCCTACGTGCACATCGGCCTGGCCCTGGAAGCGGCCGGCAACCCGACCCGCGACCAGGAAATCTGGAACCGCCTGGCCAAGCCGGACGCGCCGGGCGAGCACATCCTGCTGATCGGCCAGGTGTATGACGGTAACGGCCACCTGGTGCGCGATTCGTTCCTGGAAGTGTGGCAAGCCGATGCCAACGGCGAGTACCAGGATGCCTACAACCTGGAAAACGCCTTCAACAGCTTTGGCCGCACCGCCACCACCTTCGATGCCGGTGAGTGGACCCTGCACACGGTCAAGCCGGGTGTGGTGAACAACGCTGCGGGCGTGCCGATGGCGCCGCACATCAACATCAGCCTGTTTGCCCGGGGGATCAACATCCACCTGCACACGCGGCTGTATTTCGATGACGAGGCCGAGGCCAATGCCAAGTGCCCGGTGCTCAACCTGATCGAGCAGCCGCAGCGGCGCGAGACCCTGGTGGCCAAGCGTTGCGAGGTGGACGGGAAGACGGCGTATCGCTTCGATATCCGTATTCAGGGGGAAGGGGAGACGGTGTTCTTCGACTTCTGAGTGAAGCCTGGGGCCGCTTTGCGGCCCATCGCCGGCAAGCCAGCTCCCACACCGACCGCGCGGCCCTCAAGGCCTGTGCAGCACCTGTGGGAGCTGGCTTGCCGGCGATGGGCTGCAAAGCAGCCCCGGCGATCTGAAGGTCAGCGCCGAACCAGCAAAACCCCACTCTCCATATGGTGGGTATACGGGAACTGGTCAAATAACGCACACCGCTCGATGCGGTGGGTGTCCTGCAACTGGGCAATGTTCGCCGCCAGCGTCTCCGGGTTGCACGAGATGTACAGGATCCGCTCGAAACGCCGGGTCAGCTCGCAGGTATCCGGGTCCATCCCCGCCCGCGGCGGGTCGACGAACACCGTACCGAACTCGTAGCTCTTCAGGTCGATGCCTTCCAGCCGGCGGAACGGCCGCACCTCATTCAGCGCCTGGGTCAGCTCTTCTGCCGACAGGCGCACCAGCCGCACGTTATCCACAGCGTTCTCGTCGAGGTTGCTCAGCGCGGCATTGACCGAGGTCTTGCTGATTTCCGTGGCCAGCACCTGGCGCACGCGGGTGGCCAGCGGCAGGGTGAAGTTGCCGTTGCCGCAGTACAGCTCCAGCAGGTCGTCATCGCGCTCGCCGATGGCCTCGAAGGCCCAGCTCAGCATCTTCTGGTTCACCGCGCCGTTGGGCTGGGTGAACGCGCCTTCCGGCTGGCGGTAGCTGAACACACGGCCAGCGACGTCGAGTTTTTCCACCGCGTAGTCACGGCCGATGACCAGGCGTTTGCCCTTGGAGCGGCCGATGATGCTCACGCCCAGCTCTTCGGCCAGCTGCCGTGCGGCCGTTTCCCACGCCTCGTCCAGTGGGCGGTGGTAGCACAGGGTGACCATGGCATCGCCAGCCAGGGTGGTGAGGAACTCCACCTGGAACAGGCGGTTGCCCAGTTCCTCGCTGGCCTGCCAGGCCGCTTTCAGGCGCGGCATCAGTGCATTGATGCGCTGGCTGGCTATGGGGAAGTCGTCGATCAGGATCGCCTTGTGCTTCTCGCCCGGGGCGAACATGGCGTAGTGGCGCTGGCCATCCTCGCGCCACAGGCGGAATTCGGCGCGCAGGCGGTAATGCTCGCGCGGCGAGTCGAAAACAGCCGGCTCCGGCGCGCCGAACGGCGCCAGCAGCTCGCGCAGCCGGGCCACCTTGGCGTCCAGCTGGGTGGTGTAGGAGGAGGGGTCGAAAGCAGCACTCATGCGTTGAACCAGCCCAGCTTGATGACGAACAGGATGGAAAGGATCACCAGGGCCGGGTTCAGGTCGCGGTGGCGGCCGGAGATCAGCTTGACGGCGGTCCAGGAAATGAAGCCGAAGGCGATGCCGTTGGCGATCGAGTAGGTCAGCGGCATGGCCAGGGCGGTCACTACCACCGGTGCGGCTTCGGTGACGTCGTCCCAGTTTATTTCTGCCAGGCCCGAGGCCATCAGCACTGCGACGAACAGCAGCGCCGGGGCGGTGGCGAAGGCCGGCACGCTACCGGCCAGCGGGGCGAAGAATAGCGCCAGCAGGAACAGCACGGCGACCACGATGGCGGTCAGGCCGGTGCGGCCACCGGCGCTCACGCCCGCAGCGGATTCGATGTAGCTGGTGGTGGTCGAGGTGCCCAGCAGGGAGCCGGCCATGGCTGCGGTACTGTCGGCGATCAGGGCACGGCCCATCTTCGGCATGTGGCCGTCCTTGCCCATCAGCCCGGCGCGCTTGGCCACGCCGATCAGGGTGCCGGAGTTGTCGAACAGGTCGACGAACAGGAAGGCGAAGATCACGCTGACCAGGCCCACGTCCAGCGCGCCGGCGATGTCCAGCTGCAGGAAGGTCGGGGCCAGCGATGGCGGCATCGAGACCACGCCGCCGAAGGGCGTCACGCCCATCAGGATCGAGGCGATGGTGACGGCGAGAATGCCGATCAGCACGGCGCCGCGCACTTTCAGCGACTCGAGGCCGACGATCAGGAAGAAGCCCAGGGTGGCGAGGATCGGTGCCGGCTGCTTGAGGTCGCCCAGGCCCACCAGGGTGGCTGGGTTATCGACGACGATGCCTGCGTTATGCAGGGCGATCAATGCCAGGAACAGGCCGATACCCGCGGCAATGGCCGAACGCAGCGGCAGCGGGATGCTGTTCACGATCCATTCGCGGATGCGGAAGATCGACAGCAGGAAGAACATCACCGCCGACAGGAACACCGCACCCAGTGCCACCTGCCAGGTGTGGCCCATGTGCAGGACCACGGTGTAGGTGAAGAACGCGTTCAGGCCCATGCCCGGCGCCAGGGCGATCGGGTAGTTGGCGATCAGGCCCATGGTCACCGAGCCGATGGCCGCGGCCAGGCAGGTGGCGACGAAGATCGCGCCCTTGTCCATGCCGGTCTCGCCGAGGATGCTCGGGTTGACGAACAGGATGTAGGCCATGGCCAGGAAGGTGGTGACGCCCGCGAGAATCTCGGTGCGCACATTGGTGTTGTGTGCTTTTAGTTGAAACAGCCTTTCCAGCATGCCCGCTCCCCAAGGCGCCCCCGGCGCCATGAATGTATCGACCCCATCAGCAAAGCACAGACCGTACCGGTTGCCGTGGTTTTGTGTGGGGCGGAAAAAAGCCGCGCATCATACCAGCATGCTTGGCGGGGGCCTATGGCCGTTGGGGAATGGGTTCTGCATGGCCTGTTCTGGCCCTATCGCCGGCAAGCCAGCTCCCACAAGTACTGCACAGGGTTCGGAAACTGTGGTGTACCTGTGGGAGCTGGCTTGCCGGCGATAGGGCCAGAACAGGCCTACGATCAACCGTTATGCAATCGATCTCGCTTGGCCAGTGTCGGGAACAGTTTTATCCACACCCCAGTCACCACCAAAGTGCCCACCCCACCCAGCACCACCGCCGGCACTGTGCCAAACCAGTGCGCGGTCACCCCCGATTCGAACTCGCCGAGCTGGTTCGAAGCACCAATGAACAAGCCGTTCACCGCACTCACCCGTCCGCGCATTTCATCCGGCGTCTCCAGCTGCACGAAGGCACCGCGGATAACCATGCTGATCATGTCTGCCGCACCCAGCACCACCAGCACTGCCAGCGAGAACCAGAACGAGGTCGACAGGCCGAAGGCGATGGTCGCCACGCCGAACACGCCCACTGCCGTGAACATGGTCCGCCCCACGTTGCGCTCGAACGGGAAGCGCGCCAGCCACAGCGACATCAGCAATGCCCCCACCGCTGGCGCCGAGCGCAGCAGGCCGAGGCCCAGCGGGCCGGTCAGCAGGATGTCCTTGGCGAACACCGGCAGCAGCGCGGTGGCCCCGCCCAGCAGTACGGCGAACAGGTCCAGCGAGATGGCGCCGAGGATGTCCGGCCGGCTGCGAATGAAGCGGATGCCGGCCAGCAGCGATTCGATGCTGGCGCGCCCGCGCTGGGCCACCTGGCCGCGTGCCTGCAGGCTCAGGGTCAGCACGCAGGCGATGGCGTACAGGGCCACGGTGGGGCCGTATACCCAGATGCTGCCGAAGGCATACAGGAAGCCGCCCACCGCCGGCGCCACAATGGTTGCCGACTGGGTGGCCGAGGCCGAAGCCGCCACCGCACGTGGGAACAGCCCGGCCGGTACCACGTTGGGCAGCAGCGCCTGGGTCGCCGGCATTTCGAACGAACGCGTGGCACCGAGCAGGAAGGCGAGGGCGAAGATCAGCTCGCGGGTGACGTTGTCGGTGGCACTGCCCAGCGCCAGTGCCAGGGCTATCAGCCCCTGCAGGCTCTGGCACAGCGCAGCGACCTTGCGCCGGTCATAGCGGTCGGCGACATGCCCGGTGTGCAGCATGAACAGCACCCGTGGGGCGAACTCGACCAGGCCGACCAGGCCCAGGTCCAGCACATTGCCGGTCAATTGGTAGAGGTGCCAGCCAATGGCCACGGTGAGCATCTGGAAGCCGCTGGCGGTGAACACGCGGGCCAGCCAGAAGGCCAGGAACGGGCGGTGGTGACGCAACAACTGCGGTGCGGAATCGGACATCGGAAACCAGGGGCCTCGGCGCAGTAGAGGGGTTCGCAGCGTATCATCTGTTTGTAACAAACGGTTACTGTTTGCCGGAGTCGGCACTTTTTCACGCGTCATGAAAGGGGGTGGGGCAACCGGTCACGCGGCAATCAACCACACGGCCCGGCGGGCCATTCAGGACTATGCTTCCTAGCAATCGTTGATCTGGGTCAATCGTTCCAGATGTAACGATCGGGCCCTCGGGCCGAAATCCCTGCGATCGAACAGAACAATTCCAACGCGCCGCACTCGACTACCGTGGGGGCAGTGGGCGACGGGGCCAGCGGCCCGGACGCCGGATTATCTGAAGAGGAAGCACCATGTTCGGAATAGAGGCCTTAGAGCTCGCCCGAATGCAGTTTGCCTTTACCGTGTCGTTCCATATCCTGTTCCCGGCCATCACCATTGGCCTGGCGAGCTACCTGGCAGTCCTCGAAGGCCTCTGGCTGCGGACCAACAACCAGGTCTACCGTGACCTTTATCACTTCTGGTCGAAAATCTTCGCCGTCAACTTCGGCATGGGGGTGGTTTCCGGCCTGGTCATGGCCTACCAGTTCGGTACCAACTGGAGCCGCTTCTCCGACTTCGCCGGCGCCATTACCGGCCCGCTGCTCACCTACGAGGTGCTGACCGCGTTCTTCCTCGAGGCTGGCTTCCTGGGGGTCATGCTGTTTGGCTGGAACCGCGTCGGCCGTGGCCTGCACTTCTTCTCCACGGTGATGGTTGCGCTCGGCACCCTGGTCTCGACCTTCTGGATCCTTGCCTCCAACAGTTGGATGCAGACCCCGCAAGGCCACGAGATCATCGATGGCCGGGTGGTGCCGGTGGACTGGCTGGCGGTGGTATTCAACCCCTCGTTCCCCTACCGCCTGATGCACATGGCCACGGCCGCGTTCGTTGCCACCGCGTTCTTCGTCGGTGCCTCGGCGGCCTGGCACCTGCTGCGCGGGCGTGACAACCCGGCGGTGCGCAAGATGCTGTCGATGGCCATGTGGATGGCGCTGATCGTCGCCCCGATCCAGGCGGTGATCGGTGACTTCCATGGCCTCAACACGCTCAAGCACCAGCCGGTGAAAATCGCCGCGATCGAAGGCCACTGGGAGAACGTGCCCGGCGAGCCGACCCCGCTGATCTTGTTCGGCATTCCCGACATGCAGGCCGAAACCACCCGCTTCAAGCTCGAGATCCCGGCGCTCGGCAGCCTGATCCTGACCCACAGCCTGGACAAGCAGGTGCCGGCGATGAAGGAGTTCCCGCCCGAAGACCGGCCCAACTCGACCATCGTCTTCTGGTCGTTCCGGATCATGGTCGGGCTGGGGTTCCTGATGATCTTCGTCGGCCTGTGGAGCCTCTGGCTGCGCAAGCGCGGCACGCTCTACACCTCGCGGCCGTTCCTGTACCTGGCCCTGTGGATGGGCCCTTCCGGGCTGATCGCGCTGCTGGCCGGCTGGTTCACCACCGAAATCGGCCGCCAGCCCTGGGTGGTGTATGGCCTGATGCGCACGGCAGACGGTGTGTCCAACCACAGTTACGCCCAGCTCGGCTTCACCCTGGTGGCCTTCGTGGTGGTGTACTTCGCCCTGTTCGGCACTGGCCTTGGCTACATGATGCGCCTGGTGCGCAAAGGGCCGCAGACCGGTGAGGGTGACGAGCACAACCCAGGTGGCCCTGGCACCAAACGCACGCCGGCGCGGCCGCTGTCCGCCGCCGATGATGGCCGAGAGGCCAACTCCGCCAGCCTGAGCAAGGGGAACTGAGCCATGGGTATCGACCTTCCGCTGATCTGGGCCGTGATCATCATCTTCGGCGTCATGATGTACGTGGTGATGGATGGTTTCGACCTGGGGATCGGCATGCTCTTCCCGTTCGTCAAGGGCGAGCATGACCGCGATGTGATGATGAACACCGTCGCCCCCGTGTGGGACGGTAACGAGACCTGGCTGGTGCTGGGCGGTGCCGGGCTGTTCGGGGCGTTCCCGATGGCTTACGCGGTAGTGCTGGAGGCCCTGTACCTGCCATTGATCCTGATGCTGATCGGCCTGATCTTCCGCGGCGTGGCCTTCGAGTTCCGCTTCAAGGCCAAGGCCGACAAGCGCCACATCTGGGACAAGGCGTTCATCTGGGGCTCGTTGATCGCCACTTTCTTCCAGGGCGTGGCGCTGGGTGCCTTCCTCGAAGGCTTCAAGGTGGTCGACCGGCATTTCGCCGGTGGCACCCTTGACTGGCTGACCCCGTTCAGCCTGTTCTGCGGCCTGGGGCTGATCGTTGCCTACACCCTGCTGGGCTGCACCTGGCTGATCATGAAGACCGAAGGGTCGCTGCAGCAGAAGATGCACGACATCGCCCGGCCGCTGGCGCTGGTGCTGCTGGTAGTGATCGGCATCGTCAGCCTGTGGACACCGATCGCCTACCCGCAGATCGCCGCGCGCTGGTTCAGCATGCCTAACCTGGTCTGGTTCATGCCGGTGCCGATCCTGGTGCTGGTAACCTTCTACGGGTTGCTCAAGGCGGTGGCGCGCAATGCGCACTACACGCCGTTCCTGCTGACGTTGGTGCTGATCTTCCTCGGTTACAGCGGCCTGGGCATCAGCCTGTGGCCGAACATCATCCCGCCGTCGATCTCGATCTGGGATGCCGCGGCACCACCGCAGAGCCAGGGCTTCATGCTGGTGGGCACATTGTTCATCCTGCCGTTCATCCTCATGTATACCTTCTGGAGCTACTACGTGTTCCGCGGCAAGGTGACCCATGAAGACGGCTATCACTAGGAGGGCTGCATGATGACCGGCAAGCATGGCTTGGACGAGAAGAAACCCCTGTGGCAGCGGCTGGGCTGGCTGCTGCTGATCTGGGCGATGAGCGTGGCGGCCCTGGGTGTGGCGGCCTACGTGATGCGCCTGTTCATGGGGGCTGCGGGGCTGACCACCCATTGAACCAATGGGGGCGCTTTGCGCCCCTTTCGCGACACAAGGCCGCTCCTACAGGGACCGCGATCATTCAGATTGTCGCGTCTCCCTGTAGGAGCGGCCTTGTGTCGCGATGGGCTGCAAAGCAGCCCCCAAAGCCTATTTACGAGCTTTAAGGATGACGAACTTGGGCGTTGCCGCCACCTGCTCCACCCCCCGGAACAACCGCGCCAGCTTGCTGTGATAGCCCAGGTGCCGGTTACCCACGATATACAGCGCTCCACCCACCACCAACGCCTCACGCGCCTGCTGGAACATGCGCCAGGCGAGGAAATCGCCCACCACCTGCTGCTGGTGGAACGGCGGATTGCACAGCACCACGTCCAGCGACTGCTTCTCTACCCCCGCCAACCCATCGGCTGCCTCGAACACCGCCGGGCGCTCGCCCAGCGCGGCCTGCCAGTTCTCCCGCGCCGATTGCACCGCCATGTACGACTCGTCGACCAGGGTGTACTGGGCATCCGGGTTGGCCAGGGCGCTGGCGATCGCCAGCACGCCGTTGCCGCAGCCCAGGTCCGCCACCCGCGCGCGGCCCAGTTCGCGGGGCAGGTGCGGCAGGAACGCCCGCGTGCCGATATCCAGCCCCTCTCGGCAGAATACGTTGGCGTGGTTGAGCAGCTCCAGCGCCGGCGCGTCGAGGCGGTAGCGGCTAGGGTAGGGCGAGCGGGCGACCGGCCGTTCGGCCACCGTCGCGGTCAGCAAGCGGGCCTTTTTCTGCGCCAGCGAGGCCTGCACCGGGCCGATGTACTTCTCCATCAGGTCACCGGCCGCCCGTGGCAGGTGCTTGATCATCGCCCCTGCAATCACCTGCGCACCGGGCGCCAGGTGACCTTGCAGGCGGATCAGTTGTTCTTCGAGCAGGGCCAGGGTCTTGGGCACGCGCACCAGTACCCGGTCGAACGGGCCTTGCCAGCGTTCGCTGGCCGGCACGAATGGCACGCTGTCGAACGGCAGGCCATTGCGTGCCAGGTTCTTTTCCAGGGCCAGGTGCGCCAGGTGTGAATCGCCACTGCTGACCACCTGCAGCTTGCCCGCCAGGCTGGCGGCCAGGGCGCCGAAGCTGTCATTGAGCACCAGAACCCGGCAGTTGGCCTCGGGGGCCTGTTCGTGCAGTTGCGCAAGCAGGTACTCGTCGGCGGCATCGAAAGCCTGCAGCGGGTCGTTGGCCTGTTCCGGCTGGCGGATCAGGTCGAGTTCGGCGTAGGGGGTGGTCAACAGGGGCATGGCGTCTGGCTCGGGTACGAAACTGCCCGTTGCGGTTCGCCCCGGGCTTTGCCGGGCGATTCTACAGGGCTTTGCCCAAGGTCGCAGGTTTGAAGGTCAGATCCAGCCACGCATGACGGCGATGGCGATGGCGGCGGCCTTGTTGGCGGCGTTGGTCTTGGTGATGGCACTGCGGATATGGAAGTTTACCGTGCTTTGGGACAGTGACAGGATGCAGGCAACGTCGGCGGCGGTCTTGCCGGCGGCCGACCATTTCAGCACTTCCAGCTCCCGCTCGCTCATTTTCGGCTGCGGCGGGCATAGTGCAGTGAGGTGATGTGCGCTGATCACCTCATGCAGTGTGTGACTCAGCCACTGCACACTGCCGGCCTTTCTGTAGAGTTCGACAATACTGATGGGCTTGGTGGACCTGGCCACGCTTATCTGGCTTTCGTTGTGCTGCTGGTCGTGCAATGACTGCGTCCAGCCATGGCGCAAACCGCTCTGGCAGGCAGCTTTACGAAATTGCGGAGCCTCGCGATACAGATCATCGGTCCACAGCACCGGCATGGTCGAGCCGTGGCTCGCATTGGCGGCTGAATCCTGCTTGTAGAGGTCATCGCGCTGGTAGCGCTCGATCCATTCATGGGGGTAATTGCTGTACATGAACAGGTGGGGTGTTTGCGTAGCGATCTGGATGCGAATGTTCAGCCCCAGGTACTCCATGCCCAGATCCTGCGCCATATGCACGGCCATGCCGAACAACTTCTGTGGGCAGCGTTCGTCGGCGAACGCACGAAGATACTCGGGTTTCCAGTGGCGCATCTGAAATACTCCTTGTGCCTCAGGTCCAGTCCGTTTGGATGCCCGGATGATTGTAGGAAAAGACCTACCAATGTGCTGAGATTTTTTTGTTATAGCGGTCAGGATCCGATGCGACTTCGGCAGGATCGCCGCAGATGAGGCCCTACAAAGCAGTGGTTTTTATCCGCGCCACTTTGCGCGACACTGTGCGCACGCCAAACCTGGAGCCCGATATGACCGCTAGCGCCGAAAAGTTCACCCGCCAGACCCTGCTCGATGTTCAGCCACTTACGCCGAACCTCTTCAGCCTGCGGGTTACGCGCGATGCGGGGTTCCGCTTCCGTTCCGGCCAGTTTGCCCGCCTTGGCGTGACCAAGGCCGATGGCAGCGTGGTGTGGCGCGCCTATTCCATGGTCAGCGCGCCCCATGACGAGCACCTCGACTTCTTCTCCATCGTGGTGCCAGGTGGGGAATTCACCAGCGAGCTGAGCCGGTTGGGGGCAGGCGATACCCTGTTGATCGACCGCCAGGCCTTCGGCTTCCTCACCCTCGACCGCTTCGTCGGTGGCCGCGACCTGTGGTTGCTGGCGACCGGTACTGGCATTGCGCCGTTCATGTCGATCCTGCAGGACTTCGAGGCTTGGGAGCGTTTCGACAACATCAAGCTGGTCTACTCGGTGCGCGAAGCGAAAGAGCTGGCTTATGTGGATGAAGTCGCCGGGCTGGAGCAGCGCGATTACCTGGCCGAATTCGCCGGCAAGTTGCAGTTCATTCCGGTGGTGACCCGTGAACAGCACCCGGGGGCGTTGAACCAGCGGATTACCACGCTGATCGAGAATGGCGAGCTGGAGAAGGCGGCGGGGCTGGAACTGTCGCCGGAACATTCGCGGGTGATGCTGTGTGGCAACCCGGAGATGATTGATGAAACGCGCAAGGTACTGAAGGCGCGCGACCTGCAATTGAGCCTGAGCAAGCGGCCGGGGCAGGTGGCTGTGGAGAACTACTGGTAAGGCCTTTGGGGCCGTTGTGGGAGCGGCGGTGCGGCGGTCCGACGTGCCCGCGAACACCGGCGGAGCCGGTGCCACCCACCGCGTTGGATTCTTCGCGGGCATGCCCGCTCCCACAGCGTTCCCTATACAACCTCAGGGCAAGCGGTTCTGATTCTGCGCCTTGAGCAAGTCGCGGATCTCGGTCAGCAAGGTCTCTTCTGCAGTCGGCACAGGCGGTGCAGTCGGCGCCACGGCCTCTTCACGCTTGAGCTGGTTGATCGCCTTCACCCCCATGAAGATGGCAAAGGCCACGATCACGAAGTCGATCACGGTCTGGATGAACTTGCCATACGCCAGCACCACCGCCGGAACGTCACCTTCGGCAGCCTTCAGGGTAATTGCCAGGTCGCTGAAGTCCACGCCACCGATCAACAGGCCCAGTGGCGGCATGACCACGTCACCGACGAAAGACGAGACGATCTTGCCGAAGGCCGCGCCGATGATGATACCAACCGCCATGTCGACGACATTGCCTTTGACCGCGAAGGCCTTGAATTCACTGATCATGCCCATGTTTGGTTCCTTGTAACAAAAGGTAAGGTTTACGCAGTGTAAGCCACTCAAACGCTTCATGCGTTGTGCTCAGGGCCACAGACTGCTGTTAGAACGAATAGTTTTGTCGCATCCCGAGGCGTTCGAGGCACGTCCGGCTCGGCTATCATGGCGGTTTTTTTCCAGGAGACCCCAGCCATGGCCAAGGCCAAGCGCTTGTATGGCTGCACCGAGTGCGGTGCGACCTTCCCCAAATGGGCCGGCCAGTGTGGCGAATGCGGGGCCTGGAACACGCTGGTCGAGACCATGATCGAAAGCGGCGGCGCAGCTGCACCCAGTAGCGGCCGTGCCGGCTGGACCGGGCAGCAGGCGCAGATCAAGACCCTGGCCGAAGTCAGCGTCGAGGAAATCCCGCGCTTCACCACCAGCAGCACCGAGCTGGACCGCGTGCTGGGCGGTGGCCTGGTGGATGGCTCGGTGGTGTTGATCGGTGGTGACCCCGGCATCGGCAAGTCGACCATCCTGCTGCAGACCTTGTGCAACATTGCCGTGGGCATGCCGGCGCTGTATGTCACCGGCGAGGAGTCGCAGCAGCAGGTGGCCATGCGCTCCCGGCGCCTGGGCCTGCCCCAGGACCAGCTCAAGGTGATGACCGAAACCTGCATCGAGACCATCATCGCCACGGCCCGCGTCGAGAAACCGCGGGTCATGGTGATCGACTCGATCCAGACCATTTTCACCGAGCAGCTGCAATCGGCACCCGGCGGCGTGGCCCAGGTGCGCGAAAGCACGGCGTTGCTGGTGCGCTACGCCAAGCAGAGCGGCACGGCGATCTTCCTGGTCGGCCACGTGACCAAGGAAGGCTCGCTGGCCGGTCCGCGGGTACTCGAGCACATGGTCGACACCGTGCTGTATTTCGAGGGCGAGTCCGATGGCCGCCTGCGCCTGCTGCGGGCGGTGAAGAACCGCTTTGGCGCGGTCAACGAGTTGGGTGTGTTCGGCATGACCGACCGTGGCCTGAAGGAGGTATCCAACCCCTCGGCGATCTTCCTCAACCGCACCCAGGAGGAAGTACCGGGCAGCGTGGTGATGGCGACCTGGGAGGGCACCCGGCCGATGCTGGTGGAGGTGCAGGCGCTGGTCGACGACAGCCACCTGGCCAACCCGCGTCGGGTGACCCTGGGCCTGGACCAGAACCGCCTGGCCATGTTGCTGGCAGTGCTGCACCGCCACGGCGGTATTCCCACCCATGACCAGGATGTGTTCCTCAACGTGGTGGGCGGGGTGAAGGTGCTGGAAACCGCCTCGGACCTGGCGCTGCTGGCCGCGGTGATGTCCAGCCTGCGCAACCGGCCCCTGGCCCATGGCCTACTGGTGTTTGGCGAGATCGGCCTGTCGGGCGAGGTGCGGCCGGTGCCCAGTGGCCAGGAGCGTTTGAAGGAAGCCGCCAAGCATGGTTTCAAGCGGGCCATCGTGCCCAAGGGCAATGCGCCGAAAGAGGCTCCGGCAGGGTTGCAGGTGATTGCCGTTACCCGGCTGGAGCAGGCCCTGGATGCGCTGTTCGAATAATTCGTGGCCTGTACCGGCCTCTTCGCGGGTAAACCCGCTCCCACAGGTACCGCATCAGCTTCAGGATTGCGCAAACCCTGTGGGAGCGGGTTTACCCGCGAAAGGGCCGGCACAGGCAAAACGAAAAAGGGGCCGACGATGCGCGTCGGCCCCCCACCTCACCGCTCAGTCAGCAGTCAATGCTCGGCAACCGCACTGCGCCTGACCGTTTCATTGCCATGCTCGTCCAGTTCCAGCATCGGCACTTCATTACCCTCGGCATCGAACAGCTTGCCATCCTTGAAGTAGTCGCCATCACGCAGCGCTGAAATGTCCGAGTACTGGATGGTGCGCTCGTACGCGGCGGCAAACACCGACTGCTGGTCCGAGTTGCCGGCGGTGAAGTGGTTGAAGATCAGGTTCAGCAGGATGGCCATGATCGCCGCCGAGCTGATGCCCGAGTGGAAGATGGTCTCGAACCAGTTCGGGAAGTGGTGGTAGAAGGTCGGTGCGGCAATCGGGATCATGCCGAAGCCCAGCGAGGCAGCGACGATGATCAGGTTGACGTTGTTCTTGTAGCTGACCTTGGACAGGGTGCGGATACCGCTGGCCGCCACGGTGCCGAACAGCACGATGCCCGCGCCACCCAGTACCGGAGTAGGGACTGCGGCAATCACCCGGCCCATGATCGGCAGCAGGCCGAGCACCACCAGGATCACGCCACCGGTGGCCACCACGTAGCGGCTCTTGACCCCGGTCACGGCTACCAGGCCCACGTTCTGGGCGAACGCGCTCTGGGTGAACGAGCCGAAGATCGGCGCCAGGATGCTCGAGGCCATGTCGGCGCGCAGGCCGTTGCCCAGGCGCTTGGAGTCGACCTTGGTGTCGATGATCTCACCCACGGCGAGGATGTCGGCCGAGGTTTCCACCAGGGTCACCATGATCACGATGCACATCGACAGGATCGCGGCGATGTGGAATTCCGGCATGCCGAAATGGAACGGTGTGGGGAAGGCGAACATCGGGCCTTCGGTGACCTTGCTGAAGTCGGCCATGCCCAGCGCCCAGGCGATCAGGGTACCGACCACCATGGCCAGCAGGATCGACAGGCGCGAGATCGCCGCGCTGCCCAGCTTGCTCAGCAGCAGCACGATGGCGAAGGTCAGGGCTGCCAGGCCGATGTTGGCCACGCTGCCGAATTCCGGCGAGGCGCTGTTGCCACCCATTACCCAGCGAGCGGCCACGGGCATCAGGGTCAGGCCGATGGTGGTGATAACGATGCCGGTCACCAGCGGCGGGAAGAACTTGGTGATGCGCGAGAACACCGGGGTGATCAGAAAGCCGATCAGCGACGCCGCCATGACCGCGCCGAGCACGCCTGGCAGGCCACCGCCGCCCTCGCTGCTGAGGATTGCACCCATGGTTGCCACACCGGCGAACGACACGCCCTGCACCAGCGGCAATTGGCAGCCGAAGAACGGCAGGCCGAGGGTTTGCAGCAGGGTGGCCAGGCCACCGGCAAACAACGAAGCGGCGATCAGCATGCCGATTTCGGCACCGTTCAGGCCCGCGGCCTGCCCCAGGATCAGGGGTACCGCGACGATCCCCCCGTACATGGTCAGCACATGCTGCAGACCATAGGCCAGGTTGGCACCAAGGCCGAGGTTTTCATCCTCGGGGCGCTTGGCGGGAGACGTGCTAGGGGACGTAGTCATGGAGCAGGCTCTCTGTTTATTGTTGTGGTGCTACTGTAGACACTTCCTACAAATGATTGCCACAAGAATTGTATACAATATTTTGATCGGAGCGCGCACAAGAGCGCCCGCAAGGTGTGCGAGAACCCAATGCAGAAGGCGTACCAACTCGTCAGAGGCTGTGCTAGAGGGGTGTGTACAAAACGCTGCTACCCAGGCTTAAAGCTGTCTGGGTAGACAGGAAACACAAGGTGGGGAAGCCATTAGCTAGCTAAGAGATTTCATTATTCGATGAGTTCGCGCAGCTCACGCATCATTTCGGTGCTGTCGGCCACGTTCAATTCCACAAGACGGTGCAGATGAGTCATCGACTCGACGTCGATGTACAGGCAGATGAAACCCAGGCGGTCTGGTTCCTCATGGCGCAGTTCAACCTGCATCTGTACCCGTGCATCGGGGGCCAGGTGAATGATGGCATCGAAATCCTGGGTCAGGTCGGCATCCCAGTTTGCCGGGCGTTCGATCAGCAAACCTTTGAGTGAAAGGTCCAGCAGCTTGGCAGGCCAGCGTTGCACGCCCTGGCGCAGTTCGGTTGGGGCGTCGAAGTCGATGCGCTGGAAACGGCGGCGTTCGTCGTGATCGCTCATGGGGTAGATCCTCGCATAGGTCCTCAGGTGACATCCTGACTATAGTTAGAGTGGTATGTACATCAGGTACCGCAATCTGGCCGCAGAGGCTCTAGACCAAAGCAAGTGTGGCAATGCGCGATGACTCGCCCTAGACTCGATGGGCGGTCTTTTCCAATCCACCAGCTGGAAGCAAACCATGAACAACAATAATAGCCTGCTACGCCACATTCCGTGGCTGGCGCTGGCAGTCATAGGAGCCTGTGCGCTGGGTGTGGTTGCCCTGCGTCGCGGCGAGGCGATCAATGCCTTGTGGATCGTGGTCGCGGCAGTGGCCATCTACCTGGTCGCCTATCGCTACTACAGCCTGTTCATCGCCACCAAGGTGATGCAACTCGACCCACGCCGTGCCACCCCGGCGGTGCTCAACAACGACGGCCTGGACTACGTCCCGACCAACAAACACATCCTCTTCGGTCACCACTTCGCCGCCATCGCTGGTGCAGGGCCCTTGGTCGGCCCGGTACTCGCCGCGCAGATGGGCTACCTGCCCGGTACGCTGTGGCTGATCGCCGGCGTGGTGCTGGCCGGTGCGGTGCAGGACTTCATGGTTCTGTTCCTGTCCACCCGCCGCAACGGCCGTTCGCTGGGCGACATGGTGCGCGAGGAGATGGGCCGCATCCCGGGCACCATCGCCCTGTTCGGCTGCTTCCTGATCATGATCATCATCCTCGCGGTGCTGGCGCTGATCGTGGTCAAGGCCCTGGCTGAAAGCCCGTGGGGCATGTTCACGGTGATGGCGACCATCCCGATCGCGATGTTCATGGGCATCTATATGCGCTACATCCGTCCGGGCCATATCGGTGAGATCTCGGTCATCGGCGTGGTGCTGCTGCTGGCTTCGATCTGGCTGGGGGGCCAGATTGCCGCAGACCCGACCTGGGGTCCGGCGTTCACCTTCACCGGCGTGCAGATCACCTGGATGCTGGTGGGCTATGGCTTCGTCGCTGCGGTACTGCCGGTATGGCTGGTACTGGCGCCACGTGACTACCTGTCGACCTTCCTCAAGATCGGCACCATCGTCGGCCTGGCCATCGGTATCCTGATCATCGCGCCCGAGCTGAAGATGCCGGCACTGACCCAGTTCACCGACGGCACCGGCCCGGTGTGGAAGGGCACCCTGTTCCCGTTCCTGTTCATCACCATTGCCTGTGGCGCGGTGTCCGGCTTCCACGCGTTGATCTCCTCGGGGACCACGCCGAAGCTGCTGGACAACGAAACCAACGCCCGCTACATCGGCTACGGCGGCATGCTGATGGAATCGTTCGTTGCCATCATGGCAATGGTCGCCGCCTCGGTGATCGAGCCAGGCGTGTACTTCGCCATGAACAGCCCGGCCGCAGTGGTCGGTGCCGACGTGGCGTCGGTTGCGCAAACGGTGAGCAGCTGGGGCTTCCTGATCACCCCTGAGCAGCTCGAGGCCACCGCCCGCGACATTGGCGAGCACACCGTGCTGGCCCGTGCCGGTGGTGCGCCGACCCTGGCCGTGGGTATCGCGCAGATCCTGCACCAGGTGCTGCCGGGTGAAAACACCATGGCCTTCTGGTACCACTTCGCGATCCTGTTCGAGGCGCTGTTCATCCTCACCGCGGTAGACGCCGGCACCCGTGCCGGGCGCTTCATGCTGCAGGACCTGCTGGGCAGCTTCGTGCCAGCGCTCAAGCGCACCGAATCGTGGACTGCCAACCTGATCGGTACTGCCGGCTGCGTGGCCCTGTGGGGCTACCTGCTGTACCAGGGCGTGATCGACCCGCTGGGTGGCATCAACACCCTGTGGCCGCTGTTCGGTATCTCCAACCAGATGCTGGCCGGTATCGCCCTGATGCTCGGCACCGTGGTACTGATCAAGATGAAGCGCCAGCGCTACGTCTGGGTCACCCTGCTGCCGGCCGTGTGGCTGCTGATCTGCACCACCACCGCAGGCCTGATCAAGCTGTTCGACCCGAACCCGGCAGTCGGCTTCCTTGCCCTGGCCAAGAAGTACAGCACCGCGCTGGACGCCGGCCAGGTACTGGCCCCGGCCAAGGACATCGGGCAGATGCAGCACGTGATCTTCAACGCCTACACCAACGCCGGCCTGACCGTGCTGTTCCTGGTGGTGGTGTTCAGCGTGCTGTTCTTCGCTGTCAAGGTCGGTTTCGCCGCCCTCGGCCGCAAGGAGCGTACCGACAAGGAAACCCCGTTCCAGGCCCTGCCTGACGCTTGAGAGGACTGCTGCGATGTTCAACGACCTGGGTCGACTGGGTAAGTACCTGGGGCAGGCAGCCCGCCTGATGGTCGGCATGCCCGACTACGACAACTACGTCGAGCACATGCAGACCAAGCACCCGGACAAGCCGGTCATGACGTACGAGGAGTTCTTCCGCGAACGCCAGGAAGCGCGTTATGGCGGCAAGTCCGGGCCCAAGTGCTGTTGAGCCACAAGCGTTAACCTGTCCCGGCCTCATCGCCGGCAAGCCGGCTCCCACAGGTACTCCACAGGCCTCAAGGTCTGTGCGGTACCTGTGGGAGCTGGCTTGCCGGCGATGAGGCCAGTGTTTTTTCCGCACAGGAGATGTTCTGCGTGCAGACGCCTATTCCCGTAACCGTACTCACTGGCTTCCTCGGTGCCGGCAAGACCACCTTGCTCAAGCACATGCTCAAGGCCGAGCACGGCCTGAAAATCGCCGTGATCGAAAACGAATTCAGCGAGGCCGGCATCGACAGCCAGCTGCTGGGCGACGAGCCGGTGCAGGTGATGACCCTGGCCAATGGCTGCGTGTGCTGCAGCATCCACGGCGACCTGACCCGCGCCTTGTACCTGCTGCTCGAACGCCTGGATGCCGGCGAGATCGCCTTCGACCGCCTGGTAATCGAATGCACCGGCCTGGCCGACCCGGCGCCGGTGGCCCAAACCTTCTTCATCGACGAAGAGCTGCGTGAGCGCTACATCCTTGACGGCATCATCACCCTGGTCGATGCCGCCCACGCCGAGCTGCACCTGACCCAGACCATCGCACAGGCCCAGGTCGGCTTTGCCGATCGCCTGCTGCTGAGCAAGACCGACCTGGTCGAGCCCGCTGCGGTCGAGGCCCTGCGCGAGCGCCTGGCCCGCATCAATGGCCGGGCGGCGATCCGCGTGGTCGAGCATGGTCGCATCGACCTGGCCGAGCTGCTGGATGTGCGTGGTTTCAACCTCAACCCCGATCTGGGCGCGAACCTGAAGCCAGCGCTACGCCCGCTGCTCAAGCCCGCTACCCCGGACCGGATCTCCACCTTGGTGCTGCGCACGGAAAGCGCGCTGGATATCGACCGCCTCAGCGATTTCATGAACGAACTGCTGGAAACCCACGGCAAGCAGCTGCTGCGCTACAAGGGCGTGCTGAACATTGCCGGTGAAGCGCGCAAGCTGGTGTTCCAGGGTGTGCTCAAGCTCTATGGCTTCGACTGGGACGCCGAATGGGCCGAGGGGGAAACCCGCGAGAGCGTGATGGTGTTCATTGCAGACGAACTGCCCGAAGCTACGATTCGGGCTGGGTTCGAGGCGCTGGCTGCGGGCTGAGCTGACGCGGCGTCTGGGCCTGGAACCACTGCGGCCATGAGCTGCGGTGGCGTGTCTCGAGCTCGATGCACGGGATCAGGCGCTCGGTCAGCAGCGCCGTCTGCCGCACCGCCTTGGCGGTGCGGTACTTGACGCTGTGGATGCACTCACGGTCGCCGAACTCGCAGCGGTTCAGCGCGGTGCCGCCGCAGGGGCCGTTGGCCAGGCCCTTGGGGCAGGTTTCCGGGCAGATGTACAGGGTGTCTTCCAGGCGGCAGCGGCCGCAGGTGTCGCAGCCTACCAGCGGGTGCTTCACCGCGTGCTCCACCTTGTGCAGCACCTGCGCGCCAAGGCGGGTAGCCCACATCGGTTGGCGCACGGCCCAGCCAAATGCCTTGCTCAGGCTATTGCGGCGGCTGAACAGCAGCGAATGCATGCCGTGCATCAGGTGATAGCGTGCTTTCTCCTTGAACGAGGCATCGACCCGTGACTCGCCCTGGCGCCAGCTTGCCTGCGGCGGATGGAAGCTGACTGCCGGCAGGCCGGGCATCTGCCAGCTGGCCTGCCAGGCCGGCGCCCATTGTTCCAGTGTGTGGATTTGCGCCTGCCAGTGCTCGATGCGTGCCTCCAGGGCCAGCAGTTGCTTGAGTTCGTGAACCCCCGACAGATGCACGCCGGCGTAGCCCATCAGCTTCACGCCGATGATCTGCAAGGCCAGGCGGTCGACGCTGCGTGCCTGGGCAAAGGCCTTGGACTGCGCCGCTTCCGCTTCCAGCATGTCGCGCATGGACGGCGTGACGGTCACGCCGGCCACGTGCTCGAGCATCGTCGCACGCCCGTGGGTGAGGCTCATCAGGCAGGCCAGCATCGGCCTGGGCGCGACCTGGCGGCTCATCCAGTGCATGGCTTCCTGGTGTTTGCCGGCATCGAAACCCAGTTGCAGGGTGAGGAAGTCGGCGCCCGCCGCCAGTTTTTTCTCGGCCTTGAAGTATTGGGCGCCGCCTTCTTCCTCGCAGTACTTGAACGGGTTGAGCGCCGCGCCAAGCAGCCAGTGCGGGCAGGCATGGCGGGCGATCTGCAGGGCTGCGACCGATTCCAGGTAGCGTACCGGGCGCTGGCCGGGCTGGTGGCCCGCCAGGCGGTCGCCGGTGAGCAGCAACAGCTGGTCGAGGCCGGCGGCATCCATGCGTTGCAGTTGGGCGAGCAGGTGGTGGCGTTCGCGGTCCTTGCCGGAGAAGTGCGGCAGGGCGGGTACCCGGTTGCTGAACGAGGCGAGGGCGTCCAGTGGCGACATGTCCAGCGGGCTGCCGACGCGGTCGCCGATGGCCACGGTCATCGGCCAGCCGCACAGGTGCGCACGGGCCAGGATCGCGTCCATGGCGGCGAAGCGTTCGGCGGAGGGCTTGGGAACGAACTCCATGACGCAGACGAAGGTGTTTTCGCGCAGCGCGGTTTTCAGCAGGCTCATGGGGCCGGGTACCTGGTTTGGTCAGGGTGGCATTGTGCGGCAGAAGGCGGGTGGGGTCATGTCCGGATGCGCAGGGTGGTGCTCTGAATGAGACATCCGGGTTTGCCTGTGCCGGCCTCTTCGCGGGCGCGCCCGCTCCCACAGGTAATGCATGAACCTTGAAGCATGTGGGAATCCTGTGGGAGCGGGCATGCCCGCGAAGGGGCCAATACAGACAGAACAAATTCACGAACATGAGAAAACCTTGAGTTCATCTTAAATTTAATGAGTTTGTCTCAAGATGCCAGCGCCCGGAAAATCCCCCTCATTCATTTATGCATGCTGAGGGACAAGACATGGCACTGGCACACAACCTGGGCTTTCCACGTATCGGCCGCGACCGCGAGCTGAAAAAGGCCCAGGAAGCCTTCTGGAAGGGTGAACTCGACGAAGCCGGCCTGCGCGCCGTCGGCCGCGAGCTGCGTGCCCGCCACTGGCAGGTGCAGAAAGACGCCGGCATCGAACTGCTGCCGGTCGGCGACTTCGCCTGGTACGACCAGGTGCTGACCCACTCGCTGACCTTCGGCGTGATCCCGCAGCGCTTTCGCAGCCACGACACTGCCAGGCCCACCCTGCAGACCCTGTTCGCCATGGCCCGTGGCGCTGTGGGTGACAGCTGCTGCGGCGGCGCGCACGCTCAGGAAATGACCAAGTGGTTCGACACCAACTACCACTACCTGGTCCCCGAATTCACCGCCGACCAGCAGTTCGCCCTCAGCTGGGAGCAGCTGTTCGAAGAAGTGGCAGAAGCCCAGGCCCTGGGCCACGCGGTCAAGCCGGTGGTCATCGGCCCGCTGACCTACCTGTGGCTGGGCAAGGCCAAGGGTGGCGATTTCGACAAGCTGGAGCTGCTCGACCGCCTGCTGCCGCTGTATGACCAGATCCTCAACCGCCTGGCTGCCCAAGGCGTGGAATGGGTGCAGATCGACGAGCCGATCCTGGCCCTGGACCTGCCTCAGGACTGGAAGAATGCCTACGAGCGGGTCTACAACATCCTTCAGCGGGCGCCACTGAAGAAGCTGATCGCCACCTACTTCGGCGGCCTGGAAGACAACCTGGGCCTGGCCGCCAACCTGCCGGTCGATGGCCTGCACATCGACCTGGTACGTGCGCCCGAGCAGTACCCGACCATCCTCGACCGCCTGCCGGCCTACAAGGTGCTGTCGCTGGGCCTGGTCAACGGCCGCAACGTCTGGCGCTGCGACCTGGAAAAGGCGCTGGAGGTACTGCGCCATGCCCATGAGCGCCTGGGTGAGCGGCTGTGGGTGGCGCCGTCCTGCTCGCTGCTGCACAGCCCGGTGGACCTGGACCGTGAAGACCAGCTCGATGCCGAACTGCACAGCTGGCTGGCCTTCGCCGTGCAGAAGTGCCAGGAAGTGGCGCTGCTGGCCAAGGCCATCAATGCCCCACAAGCCGACGACGTGGCCGCCGCATTGGCCCAGAGCCAGGCCGTGCAGGCCAGCCGCGCCGCTTCGCCGCGTATTCACAAGCCGGCCGTGCAGGCCCGCCTGGCGGCCATCGAGCCCGCTGACAGCCAGCGTCAGTCGGCGTTTGCCCAACGTATCGCCAAGCAGCGTGCGGGGCTCGACCTGCCGGCGTTCCCGACCACCACCATCGGTTCGTTCCCGCAGACCTCGGCGATTCGCCTGGCACGCCAGGCCTACAGGCAGGGCAAGCTGACCGAGGCCGATTACGTCGAGGCCATGCACAGCGAGATCCGCCATGCGGTGAAAATCCAGGAGGACCTGGGCCTGGATGTGCTGGTGCACGGCGAGGCCGAGCGCAACGACATGGTCGAGTACTTCGCCGAGCAGATCGATGGCTATGTGTTCACCCGCTTCGGCTGGGTGCAGAGCTATGGTTCGCGCTGCGTGAAGCCTGCGGTGATCGTTGGCGACCTGAGCCGGCCGAAGGCCATGACCGTGGAATGGATAAAGTACGCTCAGGGCCTGACCAGCAAGGTGATGAAGGGCATGCTGACCGGCCCGGTGACCATGCTGATGTGGTCGTTCCCGCGTGAAGACGTGAGCCGCGAAGTGCAGGCGCGCCAACTGGCGCTGGCGATCCGCGACGAAGTGGTCGACCTGGAAGCGGCGGGTATCAGGATCGTGCAGATCGACGAAGCGGCCTTCCGTGAAGGCCTGCCGCTGCGCCACGGCGCCTGGGCCCATTACCTGGAGTGGGCCACCGAGGCCTTCCGGCTGTGTGCCTCGGGGGTGCGTGACGAAACCCAGATCCACACCCACATGTGCTACAGCGAGTTCAACGACGTGATCGAGTCGATCGCGGCGATGGATGCCGACGTGATCACCATCGAGACCTCGCGGTCCGACATGGAGCTGCTGGCGGCGTTCGAGCGGTTCGCCTACCCCAACGAGATCGGCCCGGGTGTATATGACATTCATTCGCCACGGGTGCCGACCCGTGAGGAAATGGTCAAGCTGCTGCGCAAGGCCGCCCGGCGTATCCCGGCCGAGCGCCTGTGGGTCAACCCGGATTGCGGGCTGAAGACCCGTGGCTGGCCGGAGACCGAGGCAGCGCTGGTGAACATGGTCGCAGCTGCCCGCGAGCTGCGTGCCACTGCCTGATTTTTCGCTGCCTTTACCGGCCTCTTCGCGGGCTTGCCCGCTCCCACAGGGACCCCAATGATACTGAATCCAGTGGGGTCCCTGTGGGAGCGGGCAAGCCCGCGAAGAGGCCGGGCCTGCTTGAATCAGTCCGAGATCAACGCTCGATTGCCAAGGCCACGCCTTGCCCGCCACCAATGCACAGGGTTGCCAGGCCTTTCCTGGCGTCCCGCTTGATCATCTCGTGCAGCAGGGTCACCAGCACCCGGCACCCGGACGCACCAATCGGGTGGCCAAGGGCAATCGCCCCGCCATTCACGTTGACCCGCGCGGCATCCCATTCCAGCGCCTTGCCCACGGCCAGCGCCTGCGCGGCAAAGGCTTCGTTGGCTTCGATCAGGTCCAGCTCGGCCAATTGCCAGCCGGCCTTGTCCAGGCAGCGCTGGGTGGCCGAAACCGGGCCGATGCCCATGATCGCCGGGTCTACACCGGCACTGGCATAAGCCGCGATCCTGGCCAGCACCGGCAGGCCCAGGGTCTTGGCCTTGGCGGCGCTCATCAACAGCACGGCGGCGGCGCCGTCATTCAGGCTCGAGGCGTTGCCGGCGGTGACGCTGCCATCCTTCTTGAACGCCGGGCGCAGTTTGCCCAGGGATTCGGCGGTGGTATCCGGGCGTGGCTGCTCGTCCCGCGCGAACACCTTGGGTTCTCCCTTTTTCTGCGGCAGCACGATCGGGGTGATTTCATCATCGAAGCGGCCGGCCTCCATCGCCGCTACCGCCTTGCGCTGCGACTCGGCGGCAAAGGCATCCTGTTGCTCACGGCTGAGGCCGTACTGGTCCACCAGGTTTTCGGCAGTGATACCCATGTGGTAGTCGTTGAAGGCATCCCACAGGCCGTCGGTGATCATGCTGTCGATCAGCTGGCCATGGCCCATGCGCTGGCCGGTGCGGGCCGACGGCATCACGTAGGGGGCAAGGCTCATGTTCTCCTGGCCGCCGGCGATGACTACCTCGGCGTCACCGCAGCGGATGGCCTGAGCGGCCAGGTGCAGTGCCTTCAGGCCCGAGCCGCAGACCTTGTTCAGGGTCATTGCCGGTACGCTGAAGGGCAGGCCGGCCTTGATCGCGGCCTGGCGTGCCGGGTTCTGCCCGGCACCGGCGGTAAGCACCTGGCCGAGGATGACTTCGTCGACCTGCGCCGGGGCCAGCCCGGTCTGTTCCAGCAGGCGCTTGATCACGGCGGCACCGAGGTCTACTGCGGGCACAGTGGCCAAGGCGCCCTGGAAGCTGCCGATGGCGGTACGGGTTGCGGCGACGATGACCACGTCGTTCATGTTGTTGTTCTCCGTGCGATGGGCGTGATGCCTCAAGCATCAGTGGCTTTGGCTCATTTGTTAAGTTTGTTTTTCTTTGCGATTGATGTGTAAAGCAAATGAATGAGCGTAAAGCGGCCTGCAGAACTATGCTGAGGGATGCGTTTTTACACTCATCTGAATGGAGTTCATGCCCATGCGTACATTGATCGCCATGACCCTCTTGATCGCCAGCAGCACCGCATTCGCGGCCACCGAATGCACCACCGCTGACAAAAGCACCTGGCAGGATCAGGAAAAATTCCAGGCGCAGCTCAAGGAGCAGGGCTACAAGATCAACAAGTTCAAGGTCACCAAGGGTAACTGCTACGAGATCTACGGTTTCGACAAGGATGGCAAGAAGGTCGAGATCTACCATGACCCAGTGACGGGCAAGGCAGTCAAGACCGAGTACCACGATTGAACAGCGACGGCACGGTACAGCTGTGGGACCCCCTACTGCGGCTGTGCCACTGGTCGATCGCCGTGGTGTTCTTCGCCAACTACTTCTTCAACGAAGAAGGTGAAGACTGGCACCAGTGGCTGGGTTACTACGCACTGGCCGTTGTGGTGGTGCGTGTGATCTGGGGCTTTGTCGGGCCACGCAGCGCGCGTTGGGCCGACTTCTGGCCAACCCCGGCAAGCCTGGTCCGCCATGCCCGGGCGCTGCTGCATGGGGAGCTTGACCATCACATGGGGCATTCGCCGATTGGCGCCCTGGTGATGGTGCTGATGTTGACCTGCATCGCCGGCCTGGGCCTTACCGGGTGGGCGTCGCAGGAGGTGGACGCGCTGTTTGGTGTCGACTGGCCGATGGACCTGCACAGCTGGCTGGCCAACGCGCTGCTGGTGCTGGTTTGCGTGCATGTGCTGGCGGCCATCTACGAGAGCGTGCGCATGCGGGAAAACCTGCCGTGGTCGATGATCACGGGGCGCCGTCGGCACCGCGATTGACTGTGGCGGCCTCTTCGCGGGCTTGCCCGCTCCCACAGGAACTGCACAAATCTTGAGTCTTGTGGAGTGCCTGTGGGAGCGGGCAAGCCCGCGAAGAGGCCAGCACAGGCAACACCTGCTACACCGCCGGGCACTGATGGGTCACACAGTGAATCCCCCCGCCCCCCGCAGCAATGGCATCGATATCCAGCTGCACGATATCCCGCCCCGGATACAACGCCGCCAGCAGCCCCCGCGCTTTCTCGTCCGCCGCCCCATCGCCAAACTGTGGCGCAATGATCGCGCCATTGATCACGAAGTAGTTGATGTACCCAGCGGCAAAGTCATCATTGCCTTTGCTGAACCTGTTGCGCCGCCCGTGCAGCGGCGGCGACACGACGTGCACCTGCAATCTGCGGCCCTCGGCATCGGTGGCCCGCTTGAGGATATCCAGGTGCTTGCGCGTCACGGCGTAGTCATACGAGTCCGGGTCGTTATCCAGGTTGGCAATCACCACCCCCGGCCTGACGAAGCGGGCATAGAAGTCCACGTGCCCGTCGGTGATGTCCTGGCCGGCGATGCCCGGTAGCCAGATGATCTTGCTCAGCCCCAGGCGCTCCTTGAGCTCCGCCTCGATCTCGGCCTTGCTCCAGCCCTTGTTGCGGTTGGCGTTGACCCAGCTGCTCTCGGTCATGATGCCCGTGCCGTGGCCGTCCACCTCTATGGCGCCGCCTTCACCCACCAGGTCGCTGCGCTGGTAGCGGGCACCGGCCAGCGTGGTCACGCGCCTGGCCAGTTGGGCATCGTTGCGGTGACGTTGCTTGTTGCCCCAGCCATTGAAGTTGAAGTCCACCGCCGCCAGGGCTCCGTCATCATCGACGACGAAGTTGGCGCCGATGTCGCGCATCCAGATGTCGTCCAGCTCGCACTCGACGAAACTTGTGCGCTGGCTGGCACAGTGCTGCTCGGCCAGCTCGCGCTCGCTGGCCCGGCAGAACACCGTCACTGGCTGATAGCGCGCGATGGCCTGGGCGATGCGACCGAGGGCGGCCTGCACATCGGCGGTGAAGTCCTCCCAGATCGCATCCTGGGCGCCAAAGGCGATGAATGCGCGTTGCTGCGGCTCGCCTTCGTCCGGCATGAACCAGCGCCCCGGTTCTTCGGCGCGGGCCAGGCCCAGCGGCAGGCCGAGGCTGGCACCGAGGCCGGCGGCCAGCGAAAGTTGCAGGAAGGTTCTACGGCTTGGCATGGCTCAGTCCTGTGCAGTCTTGAAGCGGGTCCACACGCGCATGCGTGCACGCATGTCGGCCTGTGGGATATCGCGGCCCGGGATCAGCCGGGCATAGGTGGCTTGGTCGAGGTAGATATCAGGGTTGTCGCGCATGCGCGGGTCCACTGCCTGGCGTGCCTTGGCGCTGGCGGTAGGGTAACCGGTGAAGTTGCTGATGGCCGCCATGTTCGCCGGGCGCATGACGAAGTTGATGAAACGATAGGCGTATTCCGGGTGCTTGGCATCGGCCGGGATGGCCATGGTATCCATCCACACCGTGGTGCCTTGGCGCGGTACGCGGTACTGGAAGTCGAGATGCTTGCCCGCGGCGTCGGCGGTACGCTGCGCCTGGATCACGTCGCCACTGTAGCCCAGTGACAGGCACAGGTTCTCGTTGACCAGTTCGGTCACTGGTTGCGACTGGAACTTGCGCACGTACGGGCGAATCGCCTTGAGCAGTTCGCTGGCTGCGGCCAGGTCTTCGCGCTTGGCACTGCGTGGCTCGCGGCCCAGGTAGTTGAGGACCACTGCCAGCACTTCGTCGGGTGAATCGATGACTGAAATACCGCAGTCGGCGAATTTGGCTGCCAGCTCCGGCTTGAACAGCAGGTCGAGGTTGTCCAGCGGTGCATCGGGCATGCGCTGGCGGACTTTGTCGGCATTCACCGTCAGGCCGATGGTGCCCCAGGTGTAGGGTACGGTCGCCTGGCTGGCCTTGGGGTACCGGGCGTGCAGCTGACGCAGCCCGGGCTCGATGTCGTTCAGGGCCTCCAGGCGGCTGTGGTCCAGTGGCTGCAGGCTGCCGGCGCGCATCAGGCGCTCGGCGACGGTATCACCGGGGAAGACCAGGTCGTAGCCACTGCGCCCGGACATCAGCTTGGCCTCGAGCACTTCGCTGCCGTCCATCACGTCGTAGATCACCTGGATGCCGGTTTCGGCCGTGAACTGCTTGAGAGTGTCCTCGGCAAAATAGTCGGCCCAGTTGTACAGGCGCAGCACGGGCTGCTCGGCCTGAGCCTGGCAGGCGCAGACGGCCAGCGCCAAGGCGGCCAGAACGTGGCGTTTCATGCTCATGCCCTCAGGGTGTGTGGGTGGGTGCCGTCCAGGGTCAGCAGCGGTGCGTACATCTCCGGGCGGCGATCGCGGTAGATGCCCCAGCTCAGGCGGTCTTCCCGCATGCCGGCCAGATCCAGGTCGTGCAGCCAGATGCCACTGCTGTCGCGGTCGGCTTCGGCGAGCATGGCGCCCTTGTGGTCGCAGATGAACGACGAGCCATAGAAGCGCATGGCCAACGATGCGTCGCTGGCTGCGACTTCTTCGCCCACGCGATTGGCCGCCACCACCGGCAACAGGTTGGCGGCGGCGTGGCCGCGCATGGCCACCTGCCAGTGGTCGCGCGAGTCCAGTTCGGCACAGCCGGGCTCGGAGCCGATGGCGGTGGGGAACAGCAGCACTTCGGCGCCCATCAGTGCCAGGCAGCGGGCGGTCTCGGGGAACCACTGGTCCCAGCAGATGCCGATGCCCAGGCGGCCGAAGGCGGTGTCCCAGACCTTGAAGCCGGTATCGCCGGGGCTGAAGTATTCCTTCTCCTGGTAGCCAATGGCGTTGGGGATGTGGGTCTTGCGGTAGACGCCAAGCAGGCGGCCATCGGCATCGGCCACGGTCAACGAGTTGAAGAAGGCATTGCCGGCGCGCTCGTACCAGCTCAGCGGCAGCACCACGCCCAGCTCGCCGGCCAGTGCGGCGAAGCGCTGCAGGATCGGGCTGGCGGGGTAGGGCTGGGCGAGGGCCTGGTGCTGGTGGTCCTGTTCGATGCAGAAGTACGGGGTGGCGAACAGCTCCTGCAGCAGGATCACCTGGGCCCCCTTGGCGGCAGCCTGGCGAACCAGCTGTTCGGCGCGGTCGAGGTTGCCAGGCAGGTCCCAGCTGCATGGCATCTGGGTGGTGGCGATGCGTAGCAGACTCATGGCTGCACCTCGGGTTGTTGCTGGGTGATGCAATGAATGCCGCCACCGCCATGGGCGATGTGGTCGATGCGCACCGGTACGATCTCCCGGCCCGGGAAGGCGTGGGCCAGTTGCGCGGCGGCTTCCAGATCGGCGGCGATGCCATAGGCCGGCATGATGATCGCGCCGTTGGCGATGTAGAAGTTGGTGTACGAGGCGCAGAATACCTCGGCGTCCTGGTCGACGGCGGCGCTGGCTTCATACAGGTCGAGCAGCTCGAAGTGCCGGCCTTGCGCGTCGGTGGCCAGTTCCAGTGCGCGGCGGTTTTCCCGCACGACTTCGGCGTACACCGAATGCTGGTCATGGGTGGCGTCGACCAGCAGCACGCCGGGGCGGGCGAAGGCGCATACACCGTCGACGTGGCCGTCGGTCATGTCGCCGGTGATGTATTGTGGGTCGCCCGGTAGCCAGATGGTCTTGCGGATGCCCAGGTAGCGGGCGAAGCAGGCCTCGAACTCGGCCTTGCTCACGCCAGGGTTGCGGTTGGGGTTGAGCAGCACCGACTCGGTGGTGATCAGGGTGCCTTCGCCGTCCACATGAATCGCCCCGCCTTCGTTGCACAGCGCCGTGCTGAAGCCATCCAGGCCCAAGTGGTCGAGGATGCGCCGGCCGAGGCTGCGGTCCTGGCCGTGCTGCGACTTGTCTCCCCAGGCGTTGAAGCGCCAGCTCAGGCCGGCCAGGCCATGCTGTGGGTGGCAGACGAAGCCAGGGCCGCTGTCCCGGCACCAGCTGTCGTCCACGGCCATTTCGACCAGTTCGATATTGGCGCCGCAGAGGGCACGTGCGCTCTGCAAGGCCGAAGGGTCGACCACCATCTTCACCGGCTCGAAACGGGCGATGGCTGCCGCGACCCGGGCGTAGTCCTGCTGTACGTCGGCCAAGCGCACGTGCCAGCCGCTTTCCCACAGGGCCTGGTTGTGTGGCCAGACCATCCAGGTGGCAGCGTGGCGGGCCCATTCGGCGGGCATGCGCCAGCCGCTGTCGAGAGACAGGTGCATAGTGAACTCCGATCAATTAAGGATTTTTATCAACGAAGCCCGCCGTCGCGGGTGTTGATGTCCATGCTATGGCTAGGCTTGGCCTGCGACAAACGATAGATTTAGCGCACATCTGATCAGCAGGGCTTATCAATCATGCTCAAACACTGGCCACCCCTGAATGCCCTGCGCGGCTTCGAAGCCGCTGCGCGGCTGGGCAGCTTCCACAAGGCCGCCGAAGCGCTGAACCTGACCCAGTCGGCCATCAGCCAGCAGATTCGCAGCCTGGAAACCTACCTGGAGCAGCCGCTGTTCCACCGCAGTGGCCGCAGCGTGAGCCTGACCGACGCCGGGCACGACCTGCTCAGCACCACGCAGTCGCTGCTGCAGCACCTGGCGGTGGGCATTCGCCGGCTCGACCAGTACCGCAAGCCCAACCAACTGGTGGTCAACACCAGCCCGGCCTTTGCCAGGCACTGGCTGTTGCCGCGGCTGGCCGACTTTCACCAGCGCTGCCCGGATGTCGACTTGTGGCTGTTCACCAGTTTCGAAGTGCCGGACATGGCGACCGAGACCATCGACCTGGCCATCCGCGACGACCTCAGTGCCCAGGCCGAGTGCAGCTTCAACGTGCTGCACCAGGACCAGCTGTACCCGGCCTGCCACCCGGCGTTGCTGCAAACGCCGATGTCGCGGCGCACCACCTTGCATGGCGAGCGCGAGATGGACTGGAGCCACTGGCAGCTGGAGGGTGGCGAGGATGTGGGGCAGCAGGGCAAGGGGCTGAACTTTTCCGACCCCGGGCTGCTGCTGGATGCGGCGAGCGAGGGGTTGGGGGTGGCCCTGGTCAGCCAGTTGCTGGCGCGGCGGGCGGTGGAGGAGGGGCGTTTGCAGGCTTTGTCGGCGCAGCGCGTGCGTGGGCCGGCGTGGGCTTGCCTGGTGCATCGGGACAGCCAGGATGATCCGCTGGCCCGGCAGTTCCTGGAATGGCTGAAAGGGGCTCTCTTGTCAGATTGATGTTGCCTGCACTGGCTCTGTCGCCGGCAAGCCAGCTCCCACAGGTCCCTCACAGGGCTCAAGTTTTGCGCCGTCTTTGTGGGAGCTGGCTTGCCGGCGATAGGGCCGGTACAGGTAATCCACCGTTTTGCATCCCCAAGATCACCCCGTAATATGTGTCGGATAACCTGCGGGGGTAGTCTCACCCTCTGATCAACCGGAATCGCCCATGGCGGCGCTTCCCCCGGCATAAACCTGACGAGGTACAGACATTGGCCATCATTCATCCTAAGGTCCGCGGTTTCATCTGCACCACGACTCACCCGAAGGGCTGCGAGCTCAACGTCCGTGACCAGATCGAAGCCACCCGCAAGCTGGGCGTGCGCGAGGATGGCCCGAAGAAGGTCCTGGTCATCGGTGCTTCCAGCGGCTACGGCCTGGCAGCCCGCATCACCGCGGCGTTCGGCTTCAAGGCCGACACCCTGGGCGTGTTCTTCGAAAAGCCAGGCACCGAGACCAAGGCCGGCACCGCTGGCTGGTACAACGCTGCAGCCTTCGACAAGTTCGCCAAGGCCGAAGGCCTGTACAGCAAGTCGATCAATGGTGACGCTTTCTCCGACGAAGCCCGTGCCAAGGTCATCGAACTGATCAAGAACGAAATGGGCGGCAAGGTCGACCTGGTCATCTACTCGCTGGCCTCGCCAGTGCGCAAGCTGCCGCAGACCGGTGAACTGGTGCGTTCGGCCCTGAAGCCGATCGGCCAGCCGTACAAGTCGACCGCCATCGACACCAACAAGGACACCATCATCGAGGCCAGCATCGAGCCGGCTACCGAGCAGGAAATCGCCGACACCGTCACCGTCATGGGTGGCCAGGACTGGCAGCTGTGGATCGACGCCCTGGCTGGCGCCAACGTGCTGGCCGAAGGCGCCCGCACCGTGGCCTTCAGCTACATCGGCAGCGACATCACCTGGCCGATCTACTGGCACGGTGCGCTGGGCCAGGCCAAGCAGGATCTGGACGAAACCGCCCTGCGCCTGGACAAGAAACTGGCCGGTGAAGTGAAGGGCGGCGCCAACGTGGCGGTGCTGAAGTCGGTGGTTACCCAGGCCAGCTCGGCCATCCCGGTGATGCCGCTGTACCTGTCCATGGTGTTCAAGATCATGCAGGAGAAGGGTGTTCACGAAGGCACCCAGGACCAGCTGGACCGCATGTACCGCGACCGCATGTACCGTGCCGACGGCGCGCCGGCCGAGGTCGACGAGAAGGGTCGCCTGCGCCTGGACGACTGGGAACTGCGTGATGACGTACAGGACGCCTGCAAGGCGCTGTGGCCGCAGGTGACCACCGAGAACCTGTTCGAGCTGACCGACTATGCCGGCTACAAGAAGCAGTTCCTCAACCTGTTCGGCTTCGAGCGCGCTGACGTCAACTACGACGAAGACGTGGCTACCGATGTGAAGTTCGACTGCGTCGAGCTGTAATCGCTGTCGGCCTGTACCGGCCCTTTCGCGGGCTTGCCCGCTCCCACAGGGATCTCACTACGCCTGAGGGCAGTGGGGAACCTGTGGGAGCGGGCAAGCCCGCGAAGAGGCCGGTACAGCCCAGGATTTTTTTGCTAGCTTTGGCGCACAACAACAGGGAATGTGCCATGAGCAGCCTCACCCAACCCGCCACTGCCTTTCGCCACACCGCAGCCGACGGCTACAGCCTCGGCGGCTTCCGCTGGCGCCACGCCCGACCTGACCCCCAGCGCCCGCTGGTGATCATCAACGCTGCCACCTCGGTACGCTGCCGCTACTACTCGCGTTTCGCCGACTACCTGTTCGCCCAGGGCTGCGATGTGCTGACCTACGACTACCGTGGCATCGGCGAATCCCGCCCGGCCTCGCTGCGCGGCTTCCAGGCATCCTGGAGCGACTGGGGCCGGCTGGATTTCGAAGCCATGCTGGTGCATGCCGCAGAACATTTCCCCGGCCAGCCGGTGGACGTGGTGGGGCACAGTTTTGGCGGCTGCGCAGTGGGGCTGGCACCTTCGGCGAGCAAGGTTCGCCGGGTGGTGATGGTTGGTGCGCAATTCGCCTATTGGCGCGATTACGCGGCTGACCAGCGTTGGCAACTGTTCGGCAAGTGGCATGTGGTAATGCCGCTGCTCACCCGGGTGTTCGGTTACTTTCCCGGCAAGCGCCTGGGTTGGCTGGAGGACACGCCATCCGGCGTGGTGCACGACTGGACCACCCGTACCCCACGCTATGAGCACCGACCCAGCGGGCGTGCACTGGAGGCACTACCGTTCGCCCAGGTGCGGGCGGCGACGCTGGCCATCAGCCTGACCGATGACCCCTTTGGTACCGTGGCGGCGACCGAGCGTTTGCTGGGTTATCTGCAGGGCGCCGAGCGCCAGCACCTGCGCATTGCGCCTGTGGATATCTCGGTCGATGAAATTGGCCATTTCGCATTCTTCCATGACCGCTTTCGCGAAAGTTTGTGGCCGCTGGCCTTGCAGTGGTTGCAACAGGGTGGGTTGGCGGGTGAGGTCCCAGGAAGGATCATGGGTTGATGCTGTCTGCACCGGCCTCATCGCCGGCAAGCCAGCTCCCACAGGGGGATGATCAGTTTGAAGGCAGCGGGGTACCTGTGGGAGCTGGCTTGCCGGCGAAAGGGCCGCGGAGCGGCCCCAAAATCTCAAGCCTTGCGTGCAAGCGGCAGCTCGGCAAACTTGACGCCCGCCAGCCCATGCTTGATCAGCGCACGGATATTGCCATGGTCGCTGCCCTCCGGCGTGGCCACCACGTCACGGTAGTGCTCGCCAAAGGCCAGCAGCGCTTCCTGGTCGCTCAGCCCTTCCAGCAGCGCCAGGCCCAGGGTCTTGCACGAACCTTCGTTCTGCCCGGCCGCATTCGCCACGCCGCCATTGTCGAAGGCCTGTGGCTGGTAGCTGTAGTTGTCGGCAATGAACGCCAGGGTGTCGGCAAACACGTGTTGGCCGCTGGCCAGGCTGGCGCGCAGGGTGTTCAGGTCAGTCACGGGGTTTTCCTTTTTCGAACGCCGCTTGTTGGTCGGCGCTGGCTTCTTTCTGGTATTGGGCTTTCCACTCGGCGTAAGGCATGCCGTACACCGCTTCGCGGGCGTCATCCAGGCTCAGGTCGAGCTGGCGCTCGTCAGCCGCGGCCTTGTACCACTTGGACAGGCAGTTGCGGCAGAAGCCGGACAGGTTCATCAGGTCGATGTTCTGCACGTCGGTGCGCTTCTGCAGGTGTTCGACCAGGCGCCGGAACGCGGCGGCCTCGAGTTCGAGCTGTTGCTGTGGGGTCATGGGCTTCTCTCAGGTCATGCGGTTCTTCAGGTGGCGGCCACCGTTGATGACCACCTGGCTGCCGGTGCTGTACTGGCTGGCGAGCAGGTACTTGACCGTCTCGATCAGCGGGCCGGCGCCGGGTTCGAACTCCAGCAGGGCCTTTTTCAGGGTCTGCTGGCGGTAGGTTTCGTCACCCCCTTCCTTGAGGATCAGCAGCCCCGGCAGGATACCGTTCACATGCACCTTGGGCGCATATTTTTCGGCGAACGACAGCACCATGTTCTGCAACGCGGCCTTGGTCGCGGCGTAGCCGATGTGGCTTTTGCTGCCGCGTGAAGAGGTTTCGTCGCAAATGTGGATGATGTCGGCCTTTTCCACCTTGGCCAGCAGGTCGCCCAGGGCCAGGTTGAGGTGGTAGGGCGCTTCGACGTGCAGGCGGAACATGGTCTCGAGGTTGTCGAGGCCATCGTCGAGCCACAGCGAGGCGTTGTGGATGATCGCGCGCAGGCCGTCGTAATGGTTGTGCAGATAGTCGATCAGGGCCTGGCGGTCGGCCGCCTGGCAAAGGTCGGCCTGGAACTGCACGATGTTCGGGTGGGCCGCCTGTGGCTGGACGCTGCGGCTGGCACTGACCACCGTATGGCCGGCCTGTGCCAGTTCAAGGGCCAGGGCCAGCCCGACGCGCTGGCTGGCTCCGGTAACGAGAATGGGGCTGTTCATGTTCGGGGCGGTCAACTTGTCTGTCCTTTGGTTGCCGCCCAGCATACCCGAACTGTCTACCGCGTGTACGGCCTGGCCTCAGCGGCTGCGCAGGGCGCCAGCAGGGGCCGGGGATGCATGCAGCCAGCCGGCCAGCAGGCGGGTGGAAAGGGGGATGAACAGGTAGACCATCACCGGCGTCAGGCCCAGGGTGCTGAGCAGTACCCGGGGCACCAGGTCCAGTGCTGCCAGCCAGTGGCCGAACACCAGGTTGAACACCAGCGAGACGGGGAAGAAGGCCAGCCAGATGGCCACGGCCTGCTTCCAACGTGGTGGTTTTTGCACCATATTGGTGCCAAACCAGTCGTCGATGCCGCTTACGCGCGCCTCTTTGGGGCGTTCGAACAAGCCGTTGCCGCGCTGCAACCAGGCCCGTCGCGAGGCGGAATGCTCCCAGGCATGCAGGGTCGGCTCGTCGCTGAAACGGAAAATGATCTGGAATTCGTCGCTGTCGCGGGGTGGCGCCAGGATGCCCGAGCCAAGGTAGCCGGGGAAGTCGGTGGCCAGCTGTTCGCCTTCATGCAGCCAGGCCAGCAGGTCCTGGTAGCGGCCATGGGCGGCGCGGCGCGACACCATCAGGGTGACGGGTGGGGTAGACATCGTGTATCTCCTGGCAACGGGGCTGGCGGGTAGCCGGCCCCTTTGGCTGTGTGGCCCGGGGTGGTGGGCGACGCAGGCGTGCATGCAAGAATCGGGCGCGGATTATCGCCCATGTGCGATCTTCGGCAACTGTCAGCCGGCAAACGGTTGCCGTAGTAGACTAGGTGTTCAACTTGGGCACACAGGGTACCCCTTGCAGATGAACGAACAGGGACTGAACCCAGTAATCGATGCGAGCCTCGCGCAGCAGGACCTGTTTCCGATCCGTGAGGTTTCCCGCCTGACCGGTGTCAACGCCGTGACCTTGCGCGCCTGGGAGCGCCGCCATGGCCTGATCCAGCCAACCCGCACCGACAGTGGTCACCGCCTGTATTCCCAGGCCGACATCGATGACATCCGCCGCATCCTTGGCTGGTTGGAGCGCGGCGTGGCGGTAAGCAAGGTCGCCAGCATCCTCGCCCGCGACCATGCCCTAGCCGGGCAGGCAGGTGGCGCGACGGGCGCCTGGGTGCGCTGGCAGCAGCAGATTCGCCAGGCGCTGCAACGTTTTGACCTGGCCGGCCTGGACCGCCTGTTCGACGAAGTGTTTGCCGCCTGCACCCTGGACCAGGTATTCAGCGAAGTGTTCATGCCGGTGTGGCATGACCTGGCGGTCGGGCAGGGCGGCTACGGGCAGGCCAGCGAATGGCTGTTCCTCGATCAGTTCCTGCGTGGCCGGGTGTTGGCCCGCTTGCAACTTGCCCGTGCACCGCGCAGCCGCATGGTGCTGCTGGCGCCGTTGCCGGGGCAGTGCCACGAACTGGAGTTGCTGGTGACCAGCCTGATCCTGGGCAGTGATGAATTTGGCGTGACGCCACTGGCGAGCGGGCAGCCGCTGGCAGAACTGGCACTGGTCTGCGAGCGCCTGAAGCCGGATGCCCTGGTGCTGTTCTCCCACCAGCCGCCCACGGCAGAACTCACCCGGCGCCTGACGCGCCTGGTGGCAGGGCTGGAATGCCCGTTGTTACTGGCGGGTGAAGCGGCGGAACTGGCACAGGACAGCCTGGCTGGCAGCCCGATCGCCTGCCTGGGCGCGCAGGGTAGCGTGATGCGCCAGCGTTTGCGGCAGTTTCTGGCCGGTCAGTTCGATACCTGAGTGTGTAGCTCGGGGTGGGCCCGGCGATGGGCCTGGAGGATGTAGTCGCGCAGGCGTTCGATCTCTTCGGCCGGGCTTTGGCTGAGGTCATAGGCGGCCAGGTCCGGGCCGATACGCCGGCCCAACACGCCATGCAGTTCGATGGGGGGGATGCCGCCAGGGGCGAAGCGCAGTTCGAAGCGGGCTGGTGCCGCTGGCAGGCCACGGACTTCCAGCAATGTACCCTTGAACGAAATATCGCGAACCCACAGGCCGCTTTCCTGCCCATGGGCATCGAGCAGCGCGCTCGGCTGCTCCATCGACAGGCGCCAGGGGCGCAGCATGGGCCCGTCCTCGTAGATTTCCGGTGAGCCCAGTTGCAGGTGCAGGGCATGGAACTCGTCTTCCACCAGTTGCAGCGGGAAGCTGATCTGCTGGTTGTTGAACTGGGCCTGCAGGGTTACCTGCTCGTTGGCCACCAAGCGGGTGAGCAAGCTCTGAATGCGGCGGTCGCCATTGACCAACAGGCTCGACATGGGGTCGGCCAGGTTCAACTGCGGCGAATGCTGCATGTTCTGTATGAAATCCAGCTCGTCCTGGGTCAGGAGCGCTTCTGCTTGCATGATCGAACTCGATGGCGATTTCTTCAACGGGATTGACCGTGCGCGGCGTACTTGGTTCAGGTGCGTTCGTCGGGTTTCGGACGAACGCGCAGTTGCGCCAGTTCCCGCTCCAGTTCGACCTGGCGAGTGACGTCTTTCTGGATACCGATGAAGTAGGTGCGCTGTTCGTCGTCGCGCCTTACCGGGGTGATCGACAGTTCGTTCCAGAAAGCGCTGCCATCCTTGCGGTAGTTGCGCAGCACTTCGCGGCACGGTCGGCCTTCGGCCAGGGCCTTGCGGATGCGGGCGCGGCCAAGCTGGTCGCGGTCGTCGGCCTGCAGGAAGCGGCAATCCTGGTAGAGGATTTCGTCACGGCTGTAACCGGTCAGGCGTTCGAAGGCCGCGTTCACGTAGATGAGGATGGTGTCGTCGCCTTCCTGTTCGGCGACCACGATGCCGTCATTGGACGCATCGACCATGGATTGCAGTAGTTGCGCGTTGATCATGTTCGGGCCATTGAATAAACAAGGGTGCGAAGCAGGGCTGAGGAGGGTGACTTTGGTAGAGGCGGCCTTTTGCCAGCGCCGGATGCTAGTATCCTACGTTTTCACTCAGTTTCGGAATCCTCTACCCGATGAAAGTCGCCATTATTTCCGGATCGGTCTACGGCACCGCCGAAGAAGTCGCCCGTCACGCTCACTCGCTGCTCAAGGCTGCGGGCCTGGAGGCCTGGCATGCGGCGCGCGCCACCTTGCAGGACCTTGAAGGTTTCGCCCCCGACGCCTTGCTGGCCGTGACCTCGACCACTGGCATGGGCGAACTGCCGGACAACCTCATGCCGTTGTACAGCAGCATTCGCGATACCCTGCCTGCGGCCTGGCGTGGCCTGCCGGGTGCGGTGATTGCGCTGGGTGACAGCAGTTATGGCGATACCTATTGCGGTGGTGGCGAGCAGATGCGCGAACTGTTTGCCGAACTGGGCGTGCGCGAAGTGCAGCCGATGCTGCGCCTGGATGCCAGCGAGACGGTGACTCCGGAGGCGGATGCAGAGCCTTGGTTGGCTGAGCTTGTTCAAGCACTGAAAGCCTGAGGTATTTCCCCCGCCCTTGCTGCCGAGCACCGGCCACTCGCTCACCAACGCCAACCACGCCTGCGCCGCCCGTGACAGATACGCCCCGCGCCGCCAGATGAACGCGATATCCCAACGCAAATCCCCCGGCGAGCGCAGCGGCAAGCGCACCACACCGGGGCGCTCCAGTGCTTTCGCCACCACACGGGGCAGCAGCACCACGCCCTGGCCCGCCGCCGCCAGCGCCGCGAGGAAGTCCGCCTGGCCACTGCGCCCGCCTTCCTTGGGGGTAAAACCTTGCTGCTGGCACGCCTTCAGCAACCGGTCATTGAGCACGAAACTGCGCTGGTACAGCAGGAACGGCGTATCAGCCAGCTGGTGCAGGTCCACCCCGTCCTGGCCCGCCAGCTCGTGGCCGGCAGGCAACAGGGCATCCAGTGGTTCGTTGCAGAACGGCTGGTAGTCGAACGCCTCGTCACTGGGCGTCAGGCTGCCACCCAGTTCCAGTTCGCCACTCTTGACTGCCTGTTCGATGCTGCGGCTGCCGCCTTCGAGCAACTGGACCGCGATGTTCGGGTGACGCCGCCGATACTCGGCGAACAACCCGGCGAACAGCGCGTCGCTGCCCAGCATCGGCAAGCCCAGGCGCAGTTCACCGCGGCCCATCTGGCTGAGGTCGTCCAGTTCGCTGAGCAGTGCCTGACGCTGGCGCAGCAAGGCTTCGCCACGCTCCAGCACGATGCGCCCGGCAGCGGTCAGGTGCAGCTGCGAGGCCTGGCGCTCCAGCAGCGGCTGGCCCACATCTTGCTCCAGCTGGGCCACCTGTTTGCTCACCGCTGACTGGCTGATGTGCAGGGTCTGCGCCGCCTGGGTAAAGCCGCCGCGGTGGACCACTTCGATAAAGCTGCGCAGCTGTTTGAATTCCATGATCGCAATTCCATTCTGGAATGGCGTTCAGTCTAACAATTCGCTTCTGGCCTAGGCAGCCAAATCTTAAAATGAGGGCCTGTCGAGGACCCCCCCATGAAACCCGCGTTTTTGAAAAAAGCCCTGCGCCTGCTCGTCGAGCTGGCGATCCTCTGTGCCTTGTTCCTGTTCGGTGGCCAGCTTGCCACCTGGCTGGGCTGGCCGATTCCTGGCGGTGTGATGGGCCTGGCATTGCTGCTGTTGCTGTTCGCCTCGGGTGTGCTCAAGCCGGCCATGCTGCAACTCGGCGCCGGCTGGTTGATGGCGGAGATGTTGTTGTTCTTCATCCCGGCGCTGATGAGCCTGCTCGATTACGGCGCCCTGATTCGTGACGAGGGCTGGCGCATCCTGCTGGTGATCGCCGTGAGCACCCTGATGGTAATGGTGGTGACCGCCTTGACCGTGGAACTGGTGTGCCGCTGGAGCTTGCGCCATGAGCCTTGAACCCATGCCGCTGTTCTGGCTGGCCCTGACCTTGCTGGCGTATCTAGGCAGCCGCTGGCTGTACCGGCGCAGCGGGCGCTACCTGCTGTCGCCGCTGATCCTGGTGCCGGTACTGTTGCTGGCGGTGGCCGTGCCGCTGCACACCGCCTATGCCGAATACGCCCGCAACACCCACTGGCTGATGAGCGTGCTTGGCCCGGTGACCGTGGCCTTCGCGGTGCCGATCTGGCAGCAACGGGCCATGCTGGCGCGCCACTGGCCGGCACTGATGGTGGGAATGGTCGCCGGCAGCAGCGCTTCGATCGCCAGTTCCTGGGGGTTGGCTCATATGTTGGCGCTGGACAGCGCGACCAGCCTGTCGCTGGTGCCGCGTTCGATCACCACGCCCTTTGCCATGCCATTGGCCCATGACCTGGGTGGCGTACCGGAGCTGACGGCGGTGTTCGTGATGTTCACCGGCGTGCTGGGCGCCATGTTCGGCGGCGTGCTGCTGCGTTGGTTGCCGTTGCGCACGCCGCTGGCGCGGGGCGCGCTGTTCGGCGTCGGTGCGCATGGTGCCGGGGTCAGCCGGGCACAGGAGGTGGGCCGCGAGGAAGGCTCGGTGGCCGGCCTAGTCATGGTCCTGACCGGGTTGTTGAACCTGTTCGCGGCACCGCTGCTGGCCATGCTGCTCTGACCGTTCGTGCCACTGACTCGCCAAGTCATCAAGCTGGCTGGCAACGCAAGTTCCAGCCGATGGGCTGCTGGCTAGACTCTGCCTCGACATAGAGAGCACATGTAAGTGCCGAGGTGACATGCAATGACCGCAGCCTTGCTCTATTCCACCAACACCACTTCACCGGGACCGTTCTGATGCCCATGGCCGAAATTCCATTGTGCGTCTGGCGTACCCGGGGACAGAGTTTCAGCTTCCGGGGCCAGAGCATCCGCTACTGGACCGCAGGGCAAGGAGAGCCCCTGCTTCTGTTGCACGGCTTCCCCACCGCCAGCTGGGATTGGCACTACCTGTGGGGGCCTTTGGCCCAGCGCTTCCGGGTGATCGCCTGCGACATGCTTGGCTTTGGCGATTCGGCCAAACCGGTCGATCACGTGTACAGCCTGATGGAGCAGGCCGACCTGCAGCAGGCCTTGCTCGCCGAACTGCAAGTCGACCAGCCGGTGCATCTGCTGGCCCATGACTACGGCGGCAGTGTGGCCCAGGAACTGCTGGCACGGCATCATGAACAGCGCGCCAACATCGCCAGTTGTGTGTTCCTCAACAGCGGGCTGTTCCCCGAAAGCTGCCGCATGCTGCTGATCCAGAAGCTGTTGCTCAGCCGGCTGGGCTGGCTGGTAGGGCGCTCGTTCGGGCGTGACGACCTGGTGCGCAACGTGACTCAGGTCTACGGCCCTTGCACCCACCCAAGTGAAAGCGCGCTGGATGACTTCTGGAGCCTGATCGCCGCCAACCGTGGCACGCGCATCCTGCACAAGCTGGTGTGTTACATGCCGGAGCGCAGGTTGCACCGCGACCGCTGGGTTGGCGCGATGCAGCACGAAGGCGTGCCGCTGCGCTTGATCAATGGCGTGGTCGACCCGCTGTCCGGCGCGCACATGGTGGAGCGCTACCGGCAACTGGTGCCGGAGCCGGACACCGTGCAGTTGCAGGGCATCGGGCATTACCCGCATACCGAAGCGCCGGTGCAGGTGCTGCGCCATTACCTGGCCTTTCGTGAACAACCGCTGAGCTGTTTCCAGCAGAAAGTGGCGTGGTCCTGACAGGGCCTCATCGCCGGCAAGCCGGCTTCAACAGGTACAGCGCGAGCCTGGAGGCCGGCGCGGTTGGTGTGGGAGCTGGCTTGCCGGCGATGGGCCGCACAGCGGCCCCATAACCATCGCGCTGCGTTATTGCCAGGCATTCAGCCTGCGTGAGCTTGATTGTCCGCCTGCCGCTGGCGGCGGACACTCGGCTGACCTGAACCTGCCTGGAGCCATGAGCATGAGCGAGCCTGTCCGTCTGCAAGATCGCGTGGTGATCGTCACCGGAGCCGGGGGCGGCCTGGGCCGTGCCCATGCGCTGCTGTTCGCTGCGCGTGGTGCGCGGGTGGTGGTCAACGACCTCGGCGGCTCCACCCACGGTGAAGGTGCCAGCGCCTCCGCCGCCGATCGGGTGGTAGCGAAGATCCGCGCCGCTGGTGGCAGTGCCATTGCCAACCATGACTCGGTCAGCCACGGCGCGCGTATTGTCGAGCAGGCCCTGGACAGCTTCGGCCGGGTCGATGTGCTGGTGAACAATGCCGGCATCCTGCGTGACAAGACCTTCCACAAGATGGAAGACAGCGACTGGGAGCAGGTGTATCAGGTGCATGTCGAGGGGGCTTACAAGGTCACCCGTGCTGTCTGGCCCCACCTGCGCGAGCAGAACTGGGGGCGGGTGATCTTCACCGCTTCCACGTCCGGCATCTACGGCAACTTCGGCCAGGCCAACTACGGCATGGCCAAGCTGGGCCTGTATGGGCTGACTCGTACCTTGGCGATCGAAGGGCGCAAGCACGGCATCCTGGTCAACGCCATCGCCCCCACCGGTGGTACCCGCATGACCGAAGGGTTGATCCCGCCCCAGGTGTTCGAGCGGCTCAAGCCAGAGCTGGTCAGCCCGCTGGTGGTGTACCTGGGCAGCGAGCAGTGCCAGGGCAGCGGTGAGCTGTTCGAAGTGGGCGGCGGCTGGGTGGGCAAGGTGCGGTGGGAGCGTAGCCTGGGGGTAGGCTTCGATCCGCGTGAAGGCTTTACCCCTGAGCAGGTGGCGGAAAACTGGGCACGGATTGGCGACTTCGACGGGGCAGTGCACCCACAGGACAGCTTGCAGGCGTTGCAGCAGATGATGGCGAACTTGCAGAAGTATCCGCTGGGCTGAGCTTTGTACTACCTGTGCTGGCCTCTTCGCGGGCTTGCCCGCTCCCACAGGGATCTCACTGCCCTCAGGCTTGGTGATATCCCTGTGGGAGCGGGCAAGCCCGCGAAGAGGCCAGCACGGGCGAAGAATTTTTCAGGGCAGATAAAAAAGGCCGCTGCAAGCCGCAGCGGCCAATCGAGACGTCAGATCAAGGAGCTTCAAAATCTACGTCGGTGAACCTCGCAGGCCTGAAAGGCGGGGGGGAGAGCCCTTCATGCCGGCCAGTGAGTTAAGAATAAGCGCCTGATCCTGTAGGAAAAATAGCCGCTTATGACATTCACCTTTACGTATCGGGCAATAGTGCCGCAAGCGCTCAGCCGGCGGGCGAATAGCCCATGCGCCAGCTGGTTTCCCGCGCTGCCGCCAGCAGCCGTTGCGCCGCCGGGCCATGCTCGTCGGCATGGAAGATCGACGTCGGCCCGACCACGGTCATCACCGCGGCGACCTGCCCCATGGCATTGAACACCGGGGCCGACAGCGCATCCACGCCCGGCATCAACAGCCCATGCACATGGTGCAGGCCACGTTCACGAATGCCCGCCAGTACCGCCTGGTAGTCGGCGGCGCTGTGCTGCAGGGCGGCCAGTTCCCGGTCACGCAACTCCACGGTCTCGCGCTCGGGCAGGTAGGCGGCGAACACCAGTCCGGTGGACGACGTGAGCAGCGGCAGTACCGAGCCGATCTGCGTTACCACGGTGACCGCGCGTACCGCCGGCTCGATGCTGACCACTGTCGCGCCCTGGTTGCCCCATACGGCAACGAAGCAGCTTTCGTTCAGTTCATCGCGCAGCTGCGACAACGGCAGCGCGGCAATCTTCAGTACATCGATACTGCCCAGCGCCGCCAGCCCCACCCGCAGTGCCTCGCGCCCCAGGCCGTAATGGTTGGTGGCCGCATCCTGCTCGGCAAAACCGCTGGCGATCAATGCCTGCAGGTAACGGTGCACCTTGCTCGCCGGCATCTGCACATGTTCCGCGAGGCGTGACAGGGAGGTGGACGGGGAGAGCTCGGCAAGGGCCTTGAGGATGTCGGTGCCGACCTCCGCCGAGCGGACTTTCTGCTTGCCGTTGTCGGCGGGGGAGCTGGCTTTGGCCATGGACATCTTCTTCCGGATTCGTCGAGTCGCGCCTTTATAGCTTGACGCATTGCCCGTAGCAAATTACGTTATTCGTAATCTGATTACGATAAAAACAATGCAGACGCGCTGCCACCCCGCCCCGGGCCAGCAGCCAGCTGCCAGCAACGGCTCGGCCAGAGCCCGGAGGCATCGATGAATCGCGATACGTCACCCGACCTTCACTACCTCAGCGGCTTCGGCAACGAGTTTGCCAGCGAAGCGCTGCCAGGGGCCTTGCCGGTCGGGCAGAACTCGCCGCAGAAGGCGCCCTATGGGCTGTATGCCGAGCTGCTCTCGGGCACGGCGTTCACCATGACCCGCAGCGAGCTGCGCCGCACCTGGCTGTATCGTATTCGTCCGTCTGCCTTGCACCCGCGTTTCGAACGCCTGGCGCGTCAGCCGCTGACCGGCCCGCTGGGGGCCATCACCCCCAACCGCCTGCGCTGGAACCCCCAGCCGATCCCCGTCGAACCGACCGATTTCATCGAGGGCTGGCTGCCCATGGTGGCCAACGCCGCTGCGGAAAAACCGGCCGGCGTGAGCATCTACATCTACCGCGCCAACCGGTCGATGGAGCGGGTGTTCTTCAATGCCGACGGTGAACTGCTGCTGGTGCCGCAACAGGGCCGCCTTCGCATTGCCACCGAACTGGGGGTGATGGAAGTCGAGCCGCTGGAAATCGCGGTAATCCCGCGTGGCATGAAGTTCCGCGTCGAACTGCTCGACGGCGAGGCCCGCGGCTACATCGCCGAAAACCACGGCGCGCCGCTGCGCATCCCGGACCTGGGCCCGATCGGCAGCAACGGCCTGGCCAACCCGCGCGACTTCCTCACCCCGGTGGCGCACTACGAAGAGGCCGATGGCCCGGTGCAGCTGGTGCAGAAGTTCCTGGGCGAACATTGGGCCTGCGAACTGCAGCACTCGCCACTGGATGTGGTCGCCTGGCACGGCAGCAACGTGCCATACAAGTACGACCTGCGCCGCTTCAACACCATCGGTACGGTCAGCTTCGACCACCCGGACCCGTCGATCTTCACCGTACTTACCTCGCCGACCAGCGTGCATGGCCTGGCCAACATGGACTTCGTGATCTTCCCGCCACGCTGGATGGTGGCCGAGAACACCTTCCGTCCACCATGGTTCCACCGCAACCTGATGAACGAGTTCATGGGCCTGATCAACGGTGCCTACGACGCCAAGGCCGAGGGCTTCCTGCCGGGCGGTGCCTCGCTGCACGGAGTGATGAGCGCCCACGGCCCCGACGCCGAAACCTGCGAAAAGGCTATTGCCGCCGACCTGGCGCCGCACAAGATCGACAACACCATGGCCTTCATGTTCGAGACCAGCCAGGTGCTGCGCCCGAGCCTGCAAGCCCTTGAATGCCCGCAGTTGCAGGCCGACTACGATAGTTGCTGGGCCACCTTGCCGAGCACCTTCAACCCGAACCGGAGATAACCCATGAACCAGACCGCCATTGCCCGTAGCTGGGTCGAGCATGCCAACGGGCACAGCGACTTCCCGCTGCAGAACCTGCCGTTGGGCATCTTCAGCCGGCCGGGTGAAGCCAAGCGCTGTGGCGTGGCCATCGGCGACGCGATCCTCGACCTGGAGGCGGTGCTGGCCGCCGGCCTGTTCGACGGTGCCGCCAAGGCCGCTGTCGAGGCCACCCGTGGTGGGGCCTTGAACGCTTTCTTCGCCCTCGGCCGCAATGCCCGCGTCGCCCTGCGCGAGCGCCTGCTGATGCTGCTGGGCGAACACAGCGAACACCAGGCGGCGCTGCAGGCCGCCCTGTACCCGGCCAGCGCCTGCCAGCTGCATGTACCGGCGCAGATCGGCGACTACACCGACTTCTACGTGGGTATCGAGCACGCCAAGAACGTCGGCAAGCTGTTCCGCCCCGACAACCCGCTGCTGCCCAACTACAAGTACGTGCCGATCGGTTATCACGGCCGCGCCTCGACCATCCGCCCGTCCGGCACCGATGTGCGCCGGCCCAAGGGCCAGACCCTGCCGGCCGGGCACACCGAGCCAAGCTTCGGCCCCTGCGCGCGCCTGGACTACGAGCTGGAGCTGGGTATCTGGATCGGCCAGGGCAACGACATGGGCCAGGCGATCCCGGTAGGCGATGCCGCCGAACACGTGGCCGGTCTGTGCCTGCTCAACGACTGGTCGGCGCGCGATATCCAGGCCTGGGAATACCAGCCGCTGGGGCCGTTCCTGTCCAAGAGCTTCATCACCACCATCTCGCCCTGGGTGGTTACCGCCGAAGCGCTGGAGCCGTTCCGCTGTGCCCAGCCGGCACGCCCGGAAGGCGACCCGCAGCCACTGTCGTACCTGCTGGACAAGCGCGACCAGGCCGCCGGTGCATTCGATATCGAGCTCGAGGTACTGCTGCTGACCGAGCGCATGCGTGAGCAGGGCCTTGCCCCGCACCGCCTGACCCTGAGCAACACCCGCAGCATGTACTGGACCGTGGCGCAGCTGGTCGCGCACCACAGCGTCAACGGCTGCCAGCTGCAACCGGGCGACCTGTTCGGTTCGGGCACGCTGTCGGGCGCCACGCCAGGTTCGTTCGGCAGCATGCTGGAGATCACCGAAGGCGGCAAGCACCCGGTGGAACTGGCCAGTGGCGAGGTGCGCAAGTTCCTCGAAGACGGCGACGAGATCATCCTGCGTGCCCGCTGCGTGCGTGATGGCGTGGCCAGCATCGGTTTCGGCGAATGCCGCGGCACGGTCATCGCGGCCAACTGAGGAGGCACGGGCATGGAGCTGTACACCTATTACCGTTCCACCTCGTCCTACCGGGTGCGCATTGCCCTGGCACTGAAGGGGCTGGTCTACCAGTCCCTGCCGGTCAACCTGTTGCAGGGTGAGCAGCGCGGTGCGGGCTATGTCGCGGTCAACCCGCAGGGCCGTGTGCCGGCCTTGCGCACCGATGGCGGTGAGCTGCTGGTGCAGTCGCCGGCGATCATCGAGTACCTGGAGGAGGTTTATCCACAGCCCGCGCTGCTGCCTGCTGCGGCCGAGGCGCGCGCCAAGGTACGGGGTGTGGCGGCGATCATCGGCTGCGACATCCACCCGCTGCACAACGTCAGCGTGCTCAACCGGCTGCGCCAGGCTGGCCAGGACGAGAGCCAGGTCAACCAGTGGATCGGCCACTGGATCAGCCAGGGGCTGGCGGCAGTGGAGCAGCTGATAGGCGATCACGGCTTCTGCTTCGGTGATGAGCCGGGCCTGGCGGATATCTACCTGATCCCGCAGTTGTACGCGGCCGAACGCTTCAATATCGACCTCGACAGCTTCCCGCGCATTCTGCGGGTTGCCGCCCTGGCGGCGGAGCACCCGGCGTTTGCCCAGGCCCATCCCGCCCGGCAGCCGGACAGCCCGGCTCAGTGAATGGAACGGTTCGCCGCCGGAAGCTTGCCGATACGCTCGGACAGTTTCAGGCGCTGGACCGGGTCCTCCGTCAGCAGTAACGCATGCTCCAGGTCGAAGCGCTCGGCCTGCGGGCAATCCAGGTGCTGGTAGAGCGACGCGCGGGTCACATAGTCGCTGACCTGCACCGGGCCCAGTTGCATGACCCGCTCGGCATCGATCAGCGCCGCCAGGTGGTCGTCGTTGCTGATGTGCAACTGGCGCAGGTTGCGTGACAGGCGTTGCAGCATCTGCAGCGGGCTGGCACTGCGCATGTGCTCGGCGGTCAGCGCTACATGCGGGCCAAACTGGCGAGCCAGCAGCTCACGGCAATCGTTGGGGTACAGGCGGCGGCCACCACAGGGGTCGAGCAGGTGATCCGCACCTGGCACGCGCAGCAGGAAATGGCCAGGGAAGCCTACGCCCTCAAGAGGGATGGACAGGCGCCGGGCCAGTTCCAGGGCAAGGATGGCCAGGGCCAGCGGTTGGCCACGGCGGCGCTGCAGCACCTTGTCCATCATCGCGGCATGCGGGCGCAGCGGGTGGTATTCATCCTGCTGGAAGCCCAGGGCATTGAGTTGGCGCAGCAGTGGCTGGGCCAGTTCGCACAGCGGCAGCATCGGCAGGTTGGCGCTGATCTCGCGCTGCAGGTCATGCAGCTTGGCAAGGCTGGCCGCGGGCTCGACGCTGCGGTCGTGCTCGGCGGCAATCCATAATGCGGCTTCCAGCAGGGCGACGGGCTCGCGTTCCAGGCAGGCCAGGCAGGCTTGACGTGGCTTCATGGGGCTTCTCCACACACGCTTGAGTATTAGCCGCGGCGCGCGGTTTCGTCCAGTGGTCCGGCGGCGGCGCCAGCCCAAGGGCCATGCCTATACTGGAAGGAGCACCTCGTAGGGGAGCCTGTCGATGTTCGCGCTGATGCAAAGCACCCGTACCCAGTCGCTGCACTTGTTCACCCACCCGCCCACCGGCCTGAAGGCCGTGGTGGCTATCCACAGCGAGCAGTTAGGCCCGGCAATGGGCGGTTGCCGCTACCTGCCTTATGCCGATGATGAAAGCGCCATGGCCGACGCCATTCGCCTGGCCCAGGGCATGAGCTACAAGGCGGCGCTGGCCGGCCTGCCACTGGGGGGCGGCAAGGCGGTGATCATGCGCAACCCGCATGTGGAAAACCGTGCCGCGCTGTTCGAGGCCTTTGGCCACTTCATCGACACCTTGCAAGGGCGCTTCATCATCGCCGTGGACAGCGGCACCTCGACCCTGGACATGGACTGCATTGCCCAGAGCACGCCCCATGTGACCAGCACCACGGCCTCGGGTGACCCCTCACCGCATGCGGCGATGGGGGTTTTTGCCGGCATTCGTGCCACCACTTCGTTCCGCCTTGGCAGTGATGACCTGCAAGGGCTGCGGGTTGCGGTGCAAGGGCTGGGCAATGTCGGTTATGCGCTGGCGGAGCAACTGCATGCGGCGGGTGCTGACCTGCTGGTGAGCGACCTGGACCCTGGGCGGGTGCGGCTGGCGGTGGAGCAGTTCAATGCCCATCCGGTGACCAACGATGCGTTGATCAGCACGCCTTGCGACATCTTTGCCCCTTGCGGCGTGGGGCCGGTGTTGAACGGGCAGAGCGTGATGCAGCTGCGTTGCGCGGCAGTGGCGGGGGCGGCGAACAACCAGCTGACCACCTTGCAGGTAGCCGACCAGCTGGAGTCGCGCGGGATACTGTATGCGCCCGATTACGTGATCAATGCCGGTGGGTTGATCTACGTGGCACTTACCCATCGTGGCGAAGACCTGGGCACCATCACTGCGCACCTGGCGCGGATACCTTCACGGCTGACCGAAGTGTTTGGCCATGCACAGGCAGAGAAGCGCTCGCCGGCCCGGGTGGCGCAGATGCTGGCGGAGCGGTTGCTCTACGGCTGAGGGGCGATACCGGCTTTGCGGGCTTCTTCGCGGGCATGCCCGCTCCCACAGGAATACCCAAAACCCTGAAAACCTGCGCGGTCCCTGTGGGAGCGGGCGTGCCCGCGAACACGGGCGCAGCCCGTGCCATCCACCTTGACCGCACGGAACCTCAAGCCATGCGCAATCCTTGAAGAAGCGGCCAGTGCAGGCAATTACTCGGCCGTTGGCGCTTCGAGTAACTCGGCCAGCGCATCCGGCTGGCTCTTGAACGCCCGGGCGAACACATCGCGGTTCCTGGCCATGTAGATACCGGCTTCCTCGACCTGTTTCTCGCTCAGCGAGGGCACTGCCTTGTGCAGTACTTCGGCCAGGCGCTCGGCCAGTTCGAGCATCTTGTCGTGACGGTCTGCTTCGGCCTTATCCATGAACAAGCGCTCCGGGTCGCGGCTGCTGCGGTACACCACTTCGACGGCCATTCATCACCTCTATGCCTTTTGCTGGTTGCGTTTCGATTTACTGTATCTATATACAGTAATGGCAATGTTGATTGCTTCGCAAGCAGAAATTGTAGCGTGGTGCAGAGGGCTTACTGCTTCATGCCCAACTCAGCATCATCCATCAGCGCCTTGGCCATCCAGGTCCTTTCGCGGGTGAACCCACTCCCACAGGAACTGCATCTACCTCAAAGGCCTGTGGAGATCCTGTGGGAGCGGGTTTACCCGCGAAGAGGCCGGCCCAGACAACGCAACACTCAAACCTCAGTGCAAAGCCCGAGGCTCAGCGGGCATCTGCACCTGAACCAGTGCCGACTCAAGCAAAGCCCGCAACGTCTCCAGCTCATGCATTGAGGTCATCATCAGGATCGAAGCCGGCGATTTGGGCTGCAGTAGCAAGGCCTGATGCACCACGGTGGCTGCTCGCTTCTGGCAACTTGCCACGCCTCAAGGTGCCTTGCGGCAATCGGTCGCCTTCCAAGGCAGGGGCCTGGCCTTTTAACTGCATGGCACAAGCGTCACGCCGGTGACGCATCATCCTTCAAGACGTATCGGGGAATGGAACATCGTGAACATCAAATGGGCAGAAAAGCTGCGCAAGGGCCTGCACGGCTCGGCCGACTCGCTGGGCAACCTGTGCGTCGAGGCATTCCATTACCTGGCGCTGTTCGGCATTGGCGCGATCACCGCCTATGCGGCGGTGATGACGTTCCTGGACATGCTCGGCAAGGGCGGGGTCAGTGTCGATGACATCCTGCTGCTGTTCATCTACCTGGAGCTGGGGGCGATGGTCGGTATCTACTTCAAGACCAACCACATGCCGATCCGCTTCCTGCTGTACGTGGCCATCACCGCGCTGACCCGCCTGCTGATCGGCGACGTCTCGCACCACAAGGCGCCGGACGTAGGGCTGTTGTACGTGTGCGGTGGCATCCTGTTGCTGGCGTTCGCGATCCTGGTGGTGCGCTACGCTTCGTACCGCTACCCCTCGACCAAGGTACTGGATGCCAACGGCAAGGAAGTGGAGGAGGGCAAGTAGCCCTCAGTTGGCGATGAAATGGCGCGGCTCGTGGCGGGCGTCACGGGTCAGCGCGGCCAGCACCTGCAGAGGGTTCTGGCTGTGTTCGATGGCCAGGCCCAGGCGGATGCTGTCGATCACCCGCTGCAGGCGTACCGGGTCATTGCGCTGGGCCTGGGTGATGAGGCGCTTGGCGACCACGCCAGCGTCGTCGGACAGGGTCAGCATGATGCTGCCGTCGAGGTTTGCAATGCTCAGGTTGACCCGGTATTCGGGGGCGAATGCAGCACTGATTCGTTCGAATGGGTTGTTCATGGTCATGCTTCTGCGGTGAATGAGTGCAGAAGTTGACCGGGGAAATTACCTGTTGGTTCAGCGCCATCGATCGATACAAACGAAAACGCCCGGCATCAGGCCGGGCGTTTGTATTGCCGATCAGGCGTCCGGGTCACTCAGTTCCAGGGCTCCGCGCTTGCTGCGCAGCTTGCCGTAGAAGTGTTCCAGCGCGTGGTTGAGCTTGGCGGCGGCTCCATCGACCGCCTGGTCCAGCGAAGTGGCGGTGTGGGTCACGGAAATCGGTTGGTGGCCTTTGGGGCGAGCCTCCATCTGGCAGCGTTTGTCATGCGGTCCGGGCTTGGCGCCGTTCTCGTCGCGCAGGTGAACCTCGATGCGGGTGAGGTCGTCTTCGTAACGTTCCAGCGAGTTCTGCAGTGTGCTGCGGACCCACTGGTCGAGCCGGGCGTTGCCTTCGAAATGGTTGCTGCTGTTGACCTGGATTTGCATGATTCAATCCTTATTCAGCTTGCTCGCATGGAGACGCGCCTAGGCCTTTGAGACCCTTGGAATTTCTGCGCCTCTTGACTCTAAGGTCAGGCAACGGCGAAACGAATTCAAGCCCTTTTTGAAAATAAATTTCTTGTTGCATTCAAGGCAGCAGGCGGCTCATCGCTCGGCCTTTGCTTATGAGAATTGAAATCATTATTATTGCAGGCCCGAAAACGCCCGGACCTTCGCCATGACGCGCAAAACCGCCGGTCCCTCGCTCAGCTATCGCCTGGCCGTGACTTCACGCAGCCTGGCCGCGCTGCTGGGCGGCTACCTGCTGGCGTCCGTGGCCAGCGTCTGCATTACCCTGCTAGCGCCGCTGCCACAGGTCGATGCCACGCTCGCCGGCCTGCTGCTGTCATTCGTCTTCTACCTGCTGGCGTTCATCTGGTGCTTCGCCTGCCGCAGCGCTTTGTGCGCCTGGCTGGGCGTGCTGGCGCCAAGCGTGCTGCTGGGGGTGATCAGCGGGTTGGCCTACTGGATGAAAACCCGATGAAAGAAGGCTTCCGCCAAGCCATGGCCTGGCTGCACACCTGGACCGGCCTGATCTTCGGCTGGCTGTTGTTCGCCATCTTCCTCACCGGCACGCTGTCGTATTTCAAGGAAGAAATCACCCACTGGTCGCAGCCAGAAGTGCGCAGCCATGCACTGGACCCGACCCATAGCCTGGAGGTGGCCCAGCGGTACCTGCAGGACAACGCCGGGCATTCGGGCACCTGGCTGATCCGCATGCCCAACGCACGCGAGGCCGCCTTGAGCGTGGGTTATCGCGACCCCAATGGCGGGCCACGCGGCTTCGTCACCAAGACCCTCGATACCCAGACCGGCCAGCCGGTGGAGGCACGCGACAGTCGCGGTGGCGAGTTCTTCTACCGCTTCCACTTCCAGCTGCAGATGCCATATCCCTTTGGCCGCTGGCTGTCGACGTTCTGCGCCTTCATCATGCTGTTGGGGCTGGTCACCGGCATCATCACCCACAAGAAGATCTTCAAGGAGTTCTTCACCTTCCGCCCCGGCAAGGGCCAGCGTTCCTGGCTGGACGGGCACAACGCCATTGGCGTGCTGGTGCTGCCGTTCCACCTGATGATCAGCTACAGCAGCCTGGTGCTGTTCATGTACATGGTGATGCCGGCGGGCATCATGGCCAGCTACGGCAATGACACCGGCAAGTACTTCAACGACCTGTTCGGCCGTAACGATGCGCCCAAGGCGGCCCATGTGGCCGCGCCGCTGGTACCGTTGCCGAGCCTGTACGCCAAGGTGCAGGACCTGCAACCGGGCGCGCGTATCGGCCGTATCCAGGTGGAAAATGCCGGCGACAGCAATGCCCGCGTTACCTTCACGCAATCGGCTGCCGACCACGTGGCTTACCGACGCAGCGCCAACTGGACCTTCGATGGCGCCAGCGGTGTGCTGCTGAGCCAGGGCAAGCCGGAGAGCGTGGCAATGATGACCGCCTTCAGCTTTGCCGGCCTGCACATGGGCAATTTCGCCGGCCCTTGGCTGCGCTGGCTGTACTTCTTCTTTGGCGTGGCCGGTACCGCGGTGATCGGCACCGGGCTGGTGATGTGGCTGGGCAAGCGTCAGCTCAAGCATGCCAGGAGCGAACGCCTGCCGGGCGAACTGCGCCTGGTCGAGGTGCTCAATATCGCCAGCATGAGCGGCCTGTTGCTGGCCGTGGCGGGCTTCTTCTGGGCCAACCGCCTGATCCCGATGGGTGTCGAAGGCCGGGCCGACTGGGAGGTCAACGCCTTCTTCACCGCCTGGGGCCTGTCGCTGGTGCACGCTGTGCTGCGCAGCGGGCGGCGGGCATGGGGCGAGCAACTGGCACTGGGCGCGCTGGCCTTCGCCTTGCTGCCGCTGCTCAACGGCCTGACCACCGGCCAGGGGCTGAACCATTCGCTGTCGGCGGGTGACTGGGCGATGGCCGGCTTCGACCTGACAGCGCTGGGCACCGGCCTGTTCCTGGCCTGGCTGGCCGGCAAGATGTTGCACGGCCCGAAGCCTGTGGCCAAGCGGGCCCCGCGTGCAGCAAAGAAGCCGAGCACTGAAACGGCGGAGGCGAGCTGATGCTGGGTAATGCACTGATCGCTTACGCCGGCTTCGTTGCCCTGTGCCTGGCCATGGAGAAGCACTTCGTCGACCTGCTCGGGCGCAAGCCGCGCCCCGGGCAGCTGCGGCTGTTGCGCAGCGCCGGTTGGCTGTTGCTGGTGCTGTCGCTGGTGCTCAGCGTGCACCTGCGTGGCTGGGCCCATGGCCTGGTGGAGTGGACCGCAGTGATGATGGCCGGGGTGACCCTGTGGGTGTTCGGCCTGCCATACCAGCCCCGCCTGTTGCTGGGCCTGGCCGCCGCCAGCGTGGTGCTGGGGCCGTTGCTGGCCGTGTTCGCCGAGTGACCAGGTGAGCGAGCCGGGCGACATGATCGAGGCGGATGCCGAAAGCGGCGGCGGGCGGGCGCGCTTCGTCCAGGTGTTCCAGGCCCAGCGGGCACGCATGGAGGCCCTGGTGAGCCGCCGGGTCGGCTGCCGGGCCACGGCATCGGACCTGGTCCAGGAACTGTTCCTGCGCTTCTGGCGTCGCCCCGAGGTCGAGGTCGAGGCGCTGGACACCTATCTGCTGCGTTGCGCCGGCAACCTGGCCATCGACCACCTGCGCAGCGAAGGCAGCCGCGAGCGCGCAGCCGAAGCTGTGTTGCCGCTGGATGAAGCGGCCATGGCCCAGGCCCCGGAACAGGCCGTGGAGGTCGATCACGACTTGCAGCGCATCGACGCTGCCTTGCGCGCCTTGCCCGAGCGCACCCGGCAGATCTTCCTGCTCAACCGTATCCACGGCTGCAAGTACGGCGAGATCGCCAAGGCCATGCAACTGTCCCAGAGTGCTGTGGAAAAGCATATGATGCGCGCCCTCGAAGCGTGCAAGGCGAGTGTTGCCGAGCCCGCGTCCACCCCACGCCGGCCAGGGAGTGCCCGTCGATGAGCCGTTTACCGCCGATCACCGAGGCGCAGTCCCGGGCTGCACTGCAATGGCTCAGCCGCATCAACGAGCAGCCTGCGCAAGCCGAGGGCGCGGCGTTCAAGCACTGGCTGCTGGCCGACCCTGGGCACCGTGAGGCCTACGCCCAGGCCCAGGCGCTGTGGCAGAACAGCGCCGCCCCGGCGGCGCGCCTGGCCGCTGAAGAACAGGCAAGCCTGCAACGTTACCTGGATGCGATGGCCAGGCCACCGGCCAGGCACCCCTGGCGGCAGCGGGTCGCGGCGCTGGCGGTGGCTGCGTGCCTGGTACTGGCCGTGGGCGTTGCCGGTGGTTGGCACCCGGGCCTGTGGCTGCAGGATCTGCAGGCCGACTACAGCAGTGCTGGTCAAGTTAGCCAGGTGACCTTGGCCGACCAGTCGCAGGTGACGCTGGATGCGGGAAGCGCGATTGCAGTCGATTTTGTGCAGGGCGAGCGCCGCGTGCGGTTGTTGCATGGCGCGGCGTTCTTCCAGGTCACGCATACCGGCGCGCCGTTCGTGGTGGAAGCTGCCGGCGGCGAGGTGCGCGTGCTTGGCACTCAGTTCGAAGTGCGCGAGCAGGGCGAGGGCGCCCAGGTCACGGTACGCAGCGGGCGCGTGGCGGTGAGCCCGGCACCGGGCGCCGCAGCGCGTGAACTGACGGCCAACCAGCAGGCGGCCTACGCTGCCGGCCGAGTCGGCGACACCCTGGCGGTGGACAGCGACAACCGCCTGGCCTGGCGCCAGGGCTGGCTGAATTACTACCAGGTGCCGCTGGCGCAGGTGGTCGAGGACCTGGGGCGTTATTACCCGGGGCGCATCCTGCTGCTCGATGATGAGTTGGGGCAGCGCAAGGTCAGTGGCAGTTTCCCCGTGGCCGAGCCGTTGCTGGCGCTGGATTCGCTAGGGAAGGTGATGGGCTTTTCGCGGCAGACAGTGCTGGGGCGGTTGACCCTGATCCGGTAGTCGCCTGTGCGGGCCTCTTCGCGAGTGAACCCGCTCCCACAGGAAGGGCGCAAGTTTTAAATCCTGTGCAGTACCTGTGGGAGCGGGTTCACCCGCGAAGAGGCCGGCACAGGCAAAAATATTTTCAGATAGCGGGTGAGGTAACAGGACGTGGCATCCGTGTAATGAGTGGAAGTGCGATTCATTCGCAGTCATATCCCTCTCACAGGTCAGCGTCCATGAAGTTCACCCCGCGTTGCGTCCCTCTCTGGCTCGGCCTTTCCGCGCTCCCGGCATTCGCTGTCGCCCCCCTGGCCTGTGCCGCCGAGCAGCAGCAGGCGTACACCTTCGCCCAGCCAGCGCAACCCCTTGCCCAGGCACTTGGCGCCTTCAGCCGCACCACCGGCCAGAGCGTGGTCTACACCCTGGAACTGCCAGGCGTGCAGGCGCCAGCGCTGAACGGCAGGTTCAGCGCCGAACAGGCCCTGCAACAGCTGCTGGGCTCTACCGGGCTGGCCTGGCGCCGCGTCGATGCACGCACGCTCACCCTCGAAGCATTGGACACCTCCGGCGCCCTCAACCTGCAGGCCATCACCGTGACCTCGCAACTGGACGACTACAGCTACCAGCCCCCGGCTACCGCCTCGATCATGCGCGGGCAGGGCCCTAGCCAGGACATCCCCCAAGCCATCAACGTGGTGCCGGCCCAGGTCATCCGTGACCAGGCCCCGCGCAACCTCGATGACGCCCTGGCCAATGTCAGCGGCATCACCCAGGGCAACAATTTCGGTGGCACCTCCGACACGGTGATGAAGCGCGGCTTCGGCGACAACCGCGACGGCTCGATCATGCGCGATGGCATGCCCATCGTGCAGGGCCGCAGCCTCAACGCCAGCACCGAGCGGGTCGAAGTGCTCAAGGGCCCGGCCTCGCTGCTGTACGGCATCCAGGACCCGGGCGGGGTCATCAACGTGGTCAGCAAGCGCCCGCAACTCGAGCAGTACAACGCCCTGACCGTGCGCGGGTCGACTTACGGCAGCGGCAAGAACGGCAGCGGTGGCGGGTTCGACAGCACCGGCGCGCTGGGCGACAGCAACTTCGCCTATCGCCTGATCGTCGACCACGAAGATGAGGACTACTGGCGCAACTACGGCGTGCACCGCGAATCGCTGGTAGCGCCGTCGCTGGCCTGGCTGGGCGAAGACACCCAGGTGGTACTGGCCTACGAGCACCGCGAATTTCTCTACCCCTTCGACCGTGGCACGGCGTTCGGCAACAACGGCCACCCGCTGGATATCCCAGCCACGCGGCGCCTGGACGAGCCCTTCAACGACATGGAGGGGCGTTCCGACCTGTACCGACTGGAAGTCGACCACCAGCTGGCCGATGACTGGAAGCTGCACTTCGGCTACAGCTTCAACCGCGAAACCTATGATGCCAGCCAGGTGCGGGTGACCGGCGTGAATGAAAAAAGCGGCACGCTGTCGCGCAGCATCGACGGCACCCACAACGCCATGAGCCGTGACCAGTTCGCCACCCTGAGCCTGGCCGGCAATGTGCAACTGGCCGGGATGCAGAACGACCTGCTGTTCGGTGTCGATCATGAAGACCGCAAGGTCTTTCGTGGCGACCTGATCCGGCAGAGCGCCCAATCTACCTTCAGCTACATGAACCCGATCTACGGGCAGGAAGTGGAGGGCACCACCGTCAAAGCCAGTGACAGCGACCAGACCGACAAGCTACGCACCGACGCGTTGTTCGTGCAGGACGCGCTGCACCTGGATGATCACTGGATCCTGGTGGCCGGTGCGCGCTTCCAGCAGTTCGACCAATACGCTGGCCGCGGCCGCCCGTTCAAGGCCAACACCGACATCAATGGCCAGGCGTGGGTGCCGCATGCAGGTATCGTCTACAAGGTGGACGAGCAGCTGTCGTTTTATGGCAGCTATAGCGAGTCGTTCAAGCCCAACTCCACCATCGCGCCGCTGGTCGGTAATGTGGTGCTTGACTCGTCGGTGGCGCCGGAGGAGGGCAAATCGTGGGAGCTGGGCGCCAAGCTCGACATGCCAGGCCGCCTTACCGGAACCCTGGCGTTGTTCGATATCACCAAGCGCAACGTGCTGGTTTCCAACTTTGATACCAGTACGCGCGAAACGGTGTACAGCAATGCTGGAGAGGTCAGCTCACGGGGTGTCGAGCTGGACCTGACCGGCCAGTTGAGTGAGCGCTGGAGCCTGATCGGCAGCTACGCCTTCACCGATGCGCAAGTGACCAAGGACCCGGACCTCAAGGGCAACCGCCTGCAGAACGTGGCCCGCCACAGTGGTTCGCTGTCGGCGGTGTATGACTATGGCAGCCTGTTCGGCGGCGATCGCCTGCGCATTGGCGCGGGGGCGCGGTACGTGGGCCAGCGCGCTGGCAACCCGACCAACACCTTCGACCTGCCGTCCTATACCGTGGCCGATGCCTTTGCCAGCTACGAGACCAGGCTCGACGAGCACAAGGTGCGGTTGCAACTGAACGTGAAGAACCTGTTCGACAAGGTTTACTACAGCTCGGCGGTGAACCAGTACTTTGTGGCCATTGGCGATGCGCGGCAGGTGAGCTTGTCCAGTACCTTCGAGTTCTAGGCCAGCCTGTACCGGCCTCTTCGCGGCTAAAGCCGCTCCCACAGGTACTGCACTGCCCTTGAGGGTGGCGCGGTCCCTGTGGGAGCGGCTTTAGCCGCGAATGGCCGAACGGTATTCGCCCGGTGTTGCACCGACCGCCTGGCGGAACCGGTTGCTGAAATGGCTGGCACTGGCAAACCCGCACAACAGGGCAATCTCCCCCAAAGGCATCAACCCCAGCCGCAACAGCTGGCAGGCCCGGTGCAGCCGCCGGGCCAGCAGGTACTGGTGCGGCGGCAGACCGAAACTGGCGCGGAACATCCGCGCAAAGTGGTATTCGGAAAGGTTGCAGCGCAAGGCCAGTTCACCCAGGGTGATGGGCTGGTCGAGATGCGCTTCGATGTAGTCGACCATTTGCCGGCGCAGGCTCGGTGCCAGCCCGCCTTTCAGGCGCAGGCCCTGGCGCAGCCCGACCTGGTTGAGCAGCGCATGGTCGACGATCTCGTGCGCCAGGCTGCTGGCCAGCAAGCGCTCGCCAGGTTCATCCCAGTCCAGGGTTATCAGCTGGCGAAAGCGCTTGGCCTGCTGCGGGTCATCGAGAAAGGTCGCTTCCTGCAGTTGCAGCTCACGCGGTTCACGGTCGAGCAGGCGCACACAGCCCAGGGCGAACTGCGCCTCGCTGACATACAGGTGCGCCAGGCGGATCGCGCCATTGACCACCCAGTTCGATTCCTGCCCGGCTGGCATCACGCACAGCTTGTCGGGCGCCCCTTTGTCGCCGGGGCGCTGGCGGCGAAAGGTGCCGGTGCCGTCGGCGATGTAGCACGACAGGGTGTGATGGCTCGGTGCCTGGTAGTCGCGGGCATCGTCGCGGTTGCTCCACAACGCCGCCGCCAGCCCGTCGCCCAGGTGCGCGCTCAGTTCCAGCCGGGCGTGGGGCGAGGCGTGCATGGCGTTGAACACTTGCAGCTGGGTGAGTGGCGTCATGGGCGGTTCCTCTTGCCAGCCATCCTACTGCGCCTTGGGCAGGCTTACAGCTACCCGCAGGACAAATGCGCAAGTTTGTGCAAGCCGGGGAGGGGCCCCCGGATGAAACTGGAGGCCTCGGCGAGGGCTGCGCCCTCGATCGCAGGCAAGCCAGCTCCTACAGGGACCGCGCCAGCCTCGAGCTTGGCGCTGTACTTGTGGGAGCTGGCTTGCCGGCGATGGGCCGCATCGCGGCCCCGGGATGCACGGTCGATCGCCTGAGGAGCCCCACCGATGAACCTGTCACTCTACTTGCTAACCGTCCTGATCTGGGGCACCACCTGGATCGCCTTGAAACTCCAGCTGGGCGTGGTCGCCATTCCGGTCTCGATCGTCTACCGCTTCGCCCTGGCCGGGTTGATCCTGTTCGCCTTCCTGCTGCTCACCCGCCGCCTGCAGCCAATGAACCGGCGTGGCCACCAGATCTGTCTGGCCCAGGGCCTGTGCCTGTTCTGCGTCAACTTCATCTGCTTCCTCAGCGCCAGCCAGTGGATTGCCAGCGGCCTGATCGCCGTGGTGTTCTCCACCGCCACCCTGTGGAATGCACTCAACGCGCGGATCTTCTTCGGCCAGAAGATCGCCAGCAACGTGCTCGGCGGCGGCGCCTTGGGCTTGCTCGGCCTGGGGCTGCTGTTCTGGCCCGAGCTGTCCCACCACGCAGCCAGCCGCGAAACCCTTTACGGTCTTGGCCTGGCCCTGCTCGGCACGCTGTGCTTCTCGGCCGGCAACATGCTGTCGAGCATGCAGCAGAAGGCCGGGCTCAAACCCATGACCACCAATGCCTGGGGCATGGTCTACGGGGCGATGATGCTGGCGGTGTTCTGCGTGGTCAGCGGTGTGCCATTCAGCATGGAGTGGAACGTGCGGTACATCGGCTCGTTGCTGTACCTGGTGGTGCCGGGCTCGGTGATCGCCTTTACCGCCTACCTGACCCTGGTCGGGCGCATGGGGCCGGAGCGGGCAGCGTACTGCACGGTGCTGTTCCCGTTGGTGGCGCTGAACGTGTCGGCGGTGGCCGAGGGGTATCAGTGGACAGCGCCGGCCTTGTTGGGGCTGGTGGCGGTGATGGCGGGGAATGTGCTGGTGTTTCGCAAGCCCAAGGCCAGGGTGGCTGAGGGTGTTGTGGTGGCCAAATAGGTGATGGGTTGCCTGTGCCGGCCCTTTCGCGGGCTCGCCCGCTCCCACAAGTACTGCACAGGCCTTTAGGGCGGTGGCGTACCTGTGGGAGCGGGCGAGCCCGCGAAAGGGCCAGGGCAGGCAGCAGGGGGCTATCAGCCCTTCCACACCTGCGGGTTCACCAGGTCTCGCGGCCGCTCACCCAGCAGCGCCGCGCGCAGGTTGTCGATTGCCCGGTTGGCCATGGCCTCGCGGGTTTCGGCAGTGGCCGAGCCAACGTGCGGCAAGGTCAGGGCATTGGGCAGCTTGAACAGCGGCGAATCGCTCAGCGGCTCTTTCTCGTACACGTCCAGGCCCGCACCGCGAATGGTGCCGTTCTGTAGTGCCTCGATCAGCGCCGCCTCGTCCACCACCGGCCCGCGGGCGATGTTGATCAGGAACGCGCTCGGCTTCATCAGTTGCAACTCACGCGCACCGATCAGCTTGCGGGTGGCATCGGACAACGGCACCACGATGCAGACAAAGTCGGCTTCGGCCAGCAGTTGCTCCAGGCTGCGGAACTGCGCGCCCAGCTCTTGCTCCAGCGCGGTCTTGCGGCTGTTGCCGGAATAGATGACCGGCATGTTGAAACCGAACCGGCCGCGACGGGCAATGGCGGCACCGATGTTGCCCATGCCGACGATGCCCAAGGTCTTGCCGTGCACATCGCTGCCGAAGTGGGTCGGGCCGACGGTGGCCTGCCAGTTGCCGGCCTTGGTCCAGGCATCCAGCTCGGCGGTGCGGCGGGCGCAGCCCATGATCAGCGAGAAGCCCAGGTCGGCGGTGCTTTCGGTCAGCACGTCGGGGGTGTTGGTCAGGGCGATGCCGCGTTCGTTGAAGTAGTCCAGGTCGTAGTTGTCGTAGCCGACCGACACGCTGGATACCACCTCCAGCCTGGCGGCCCCTTCAAGCTGCGCCCGGCCGAGCTTGCGGCCAACGCCGATCAGGCCATGGGCCTCGGGCAGGGCTTCGTTGAACTGGGCATTGATGTCGCCGAGCTTGGGGTTCGGCACGATCACGTTGAAGTCTTGCTGCAGGCGTTCGGCCATGGCCGGGGTGATACGGCTGAAGGCCAGGACGGTCTTTTTCATCGGGCAACTTCTCTGCAAGGCGTGGGACGGTGGGGGCTTCTTCGCGGGCACGCCCGCTCCCACAGGTACCGCACAGATTGAAGGCCTGTGCATTACCTGTGGGAGCGGGCGTGCCCGCGAATGGCCTGACAATGGTTAGCAACCTACCATTGTCCGCCCTCGCAATGCAGCAGCTTTTTAGTTGGCGATCATCACCTGATGGGTTTTCAGGTCCGCCTCATGGGCTGCCAGAATCTCCGGCAGCGAGTTGCGCAGGTACTCCACCCAGGTTTTGATCTTGGCATCCAGGTACTGCCGCGACGGGTAGATGGCGTACAGGTTCAGCTCCTGCAGCCGGTACTCGGGCAGCACCCGTACCAGGCTGCCATCGCGCAGGCCGTCGATGGCCGAATAGATCGGCAGCACGCCCACGCCCATGCCGCTGCGGATGGCGGTCTTCATGGCATCGGCAGTATTGACCATGAACGGCGAGCTGGTGATGTTGACCATCTCCTGGCCTTCCGGCCCGTCGAACAGCCATTTCTCCAACGGGATCACCGGGCTGACCATGCGCAGGCAGGCGTGCTTGAGCAGGTCGGCAGGCTTGTGCGCAACGCCGTGGCGGGCGATGTAGGCGGGCGAGGCGCAGACGATGCTGTAGGTGATGCCCAGGCGCTGGGACACGAACCCCGAGTCGGGCAGTTCGGTGGCCAGCACGATGGACACGTCATAGCCCTCGTCGAGCAGGTCGGGCACGCGGTTGGCCATGGTCAGGTCGAAGGTCACGTCCGGGTGCGATTCGCGGTAGCGGGCGATGGCGTCGACCACGAAGTGCTGACCGACCCCGGTCATCGAGTGCACCTTCAACTGCCCGGCCGGGCGGGCATGGGCGTCGCTGGCCTCGGCCTCGGCTTCTTCGACATAGGTAAGAATCTGTTCGCAACGCATCAGGTAGCGCTTGCCGGCTTCGGTCAGCGCAATGCGGCGGGTGGTGCGGTTGAGCAGCCTTGTTTGCAGATGGGCTTCCAGGTTGGAGACCGCCCGCGACACGTTCGCGGTGGTCGTATCCAGTTGCCCGGCGGCAGCGGTAAAGCTGCCGAGTTGGGCTACGCAACTGAAAGCACGCATGTTTTGCAGGGTGTCCATGGGTCACTCTCGATGTAGAGGACAAAATTGTGTCACGAAGTAACGTAAAAGAGATGAAAAGTTGCCTTCGACCAAAGGCGGATTATCGCTGTTTTGGTAACAAAGATTCGCAGGAATCCACGCTTATCGCCAGTGCTGCCGCCCCCTAGAATTGCCCGGCCCCCTTCACCTCTTCCTCGGGAAATCGCAGCTGTGCCGCGTCGCATCATCAGAACGCTCTGTGCGTTCAGTGCCTGTGCCCTTGCCCTCACCTTGAGCGGCTGTATCGGAACCTGGGGCATTGCCCCGCAAAGCAAGACGCTGCAAGCCAACACCCTGACCACCGACGCGGCCATACGCGAAGCCGCAACCGACGCCCACTGGCCCGACCAGCAGTGGTGGCACGCCTATGGCGACCCACAGCTGGACCGCTGGGTTGCCCTGGCCGTGGCCGGCAGCCCGAGCCTGGCCATGGCTGCGGCACGGGTGCGTGAAGCCAAGGCCATGGCCGGCGTGGTCGAGTCGGCGGAAAAACTCCAGGCCAACGGCCAGGCCACGCTCAAGCGCCACAACTGGCCTGAAGACCAGTTCTATGGCCCGGGCGCGCTGTCCGGCGCCAATACCTGGGACAACAACGCCGCCATTGGCTTCAGCTATGCACTCGACCTGTGGGGCCGCGAACGCAACGCCAGCGAGCAGGCCGTGGACCAGGCGCACATGAGCGTGGCCGAAGCCCGCCAGGCGCAACTGGAGCTGCAGAACAACGTGGTGCGCGCCTACATCCAGCTGAGCCTGCACTTCGCCCAGCGCGATATCGTCAAGGCCGAGCTGGAACAGCAGGAGCAGATCCTCGCCTTGGCCAAGCGCCGCCTGGATGCCGGCATCGGCACTCACTTCGAAGTCAGCCAGGCCGAAGCGCCGCTGCCGGAAACCCACCGCCAGCTCGACAGCCTGGACGAAGAAATTGCCCTGGCCCGCAACCAGCTGGCCGCCCTGGCCGGCAAGGGCCCGGGGGAGGGCGCGCAGTTGCAGCGCCCGAGCCTGGCCCTGGCCGCGCCGCTGAAGCTGCCGTCGAACCTGCCGGCCGAACTGGTCGGCCAGCGCCCCGACGTGGTCGCCAGCCGTTGGCAGGTGGCCGCCCAGGCGCGGGGCATCGATGTCGCCCATGCCGGCTTCTTCCCCAACGTCGACCTGGTCGGCAGCCTTGGCTTCATGGCAACCGGCGGCGGCCCTCTGGAGTTCCTCTCCGGGCGCAAGTTCAACTACAACGTCGGCCCGGCCATCAGCCTGCCGATCTTCGACGGTGGCCGCCTGCGCTCGCAGCTGGGCGTGGCCTCGGCGGGCTATGACGTGGCTGTGGCGCGCTACAACCAGACTGTGGTCGGTGCGCTGAAGAACATCTCCGACCAGCTGATCCGCCGTGAGTCGATGAAGGAGCAGTCGCACTTCGCCGCCGAGTCGGTCGCGGCCGCGCAGAAAACCTACGACATCGCCATGGTCGCCTTCCAGCGTGGCCTTACCGACTACCTCAACGTGCTCAACGCCCAGACCTTGCTGTTCCGCCAGCAGCAGGTGCAACAGCAGGTGCAGGCTGCCCGCCTGATTGTCCATGCCGAGTTGGTCACCGCCCTGGGCGGTGGCTTGCAGGCTGGTCAGGATGTGCCGAAAGAGGAGCGCCAGGCCGTACCGAAAACCCCGGCCACCCTGGCCATTTTCGACAAGAAGCCGGATAACGCCGAATGAGCACTTCCAGTTTGCCCGTGCGCTGGCTGCAGAGCCTGGAATGGCGCCGGGGCTTCTTTGCCTGGGCGCGCACCGACGGGGTGACCTGGGTGTACATCTTCAAGGTGCTGGCCGCTGCGTTCATCACCCTGTGGCTGGCCATGCGCCTGGAGTTGCCGCAACCGCGCACGGCGATGATCACCGTGTTCATCGTCATGCAGCCGCAAAGCGGGCATGTGTTCGCCAAGAGCTTCTACCGGGTGCTCGGCACCCTGGCCGGCTCGGCGATGATGGTGGCGCTGATCGCCATATTCCCGCAGAACACCGAGCTGTTCCTGCCCAGCCTGGCCCTGTGGGTAGGCCTGTGCTCGGCCGGTGCCATGCGCTATCGCACCTTCCGCGCCTATGGTTTCGTGCTGGCCGGCTACACCGCGGCGATGATCGGCCTGCCGGTGCTGGAGCACCCTGACCAGGCGTTCATGGCGGCGGTATGGCGGGTGCTGGAAATTGCCCTGGGCATTCTGGTGTCGACCTTCGTCAGCGCCGCGATCCTGCCGCAGTCGGCCAGTGCCGCCATGCGCAACGCCCTGTACCAGCGCTTTGGCGTGTTCGCCGGGGTGGTGGTCGAGGCTCTGCGCGGCGAAAGCCAGCGGGACCGCTTCGAGAGTAGCAACGTGCGCTTCGTCGCTGAAGCAGTGGGCCTCGAGAGCCTGCGCAACGTCACCGCCTTCGAAGACCCGCACATGCGCCGGCGCTCTGGTCGCCTGGTGCGCATGAACAGCGAGTTCATGGCCATCACCACGCGCTTCAATGCCCTGCACCGGTTGCTGGAGCGCCTGCGCGCCCGCGGCCCGCTGCAGATCGTCGGCGCCATCGAGCCGGGCCTGAACACCCTGGTGGAGCTGTTGCAGCCCTACGTGGGCCGGGCGCTGACCGACGCCGATGCGCTGCGCCTGACCCTGGAGCTGGCCGCCTACAAGGAAGGCTTGCAGGCACAGGTGCGCGGCCTGCGCGCCGAGTACCTGGCAACCGAGCCGAGCGAGTCCGACCTGCTCGACTTCCACACCGCCTTCGAGCTGCTCTACCGCTTCGTCGACGAGATGTACGGCTACGCCGAAACCCACGCCTCGCTGGCCGCGCACCGGCACGAACGCGAGCAGTGGGATGAGCCTTACGTGGCGCAGACCAGCTGGCTGGTATCGTTGGCCGCCGGTGTGCGCGCCTCGGCGGTGCTGTTGCTGCTGGGCAGCTACTGGCTGTTCAGCGACTGGCCCAGCGGCGCCATGATGACCCTGATCGCCACCGTCACCGTGGGCCTGTCGGCAGCCTCGCCGAACCCCAAGCGCATGTCGTTCCAGATGGCCTGCGGCACGGCGATTGGTGCCTTCGTCGGCTTCTTCGAAACCTTCTTCGTGTTCCCCTGGATCGACGGTTTCCCGCTGCTGTGCATGGTCCTGGCGCCGGTGTTCGTGCTGGGCGCGTTCCTCTCGTCACGGCCGGCCTATGCCGGCTACGGCATCGGCCTGCTGGTGTTCTTCGCCATCGGTTCGGTGCCGAACAACCTCACCGTATATGACCCATACACCTTCATCAACGACTACATCGGCATGGTCATCGGCATGTTCGTCTGTGCTGCTGCCGGTGCGATCATCCTGCCGCCCAACAGCCGCTGGCTGTGGAGCCGCCTGGAGCAGGAACTGCGCGAGCAGGTGCTGTTCGCCATCAGCGGCCGCCTGCGCGGCATCGGCACGGCCTTCGAAAGCCGCACCCGTGACCTGCTGCACCAGGCCTATGGCCTGGCAGCCGGCAAGCCGCAGGTACAGAGCCAGTTGATGGGCTGGATGTTCACCGTGCTGGAAATCGGCCACGCCATCATCGAGCTGCGCAAGGAACAGGCCCGTGCGCCGGTGCACCCGGCCTACGCCGAGTCGCAGCCCTGGCGCCAGGCGATCCGCGTGATGGGCCGTGCCCTGGCCCGGCTGTTCCTGCAGCCCAGCGCCAGCAACCACGAACGCGCGCTGGTGGCGGTGGACCATGCCATCGCCCGCGTGCAGGCCACCGACGAGCCCTTCGCCCGCCACTTCGACACTTCGGTGCTGCGCCGCGCGCAAAGCTACCTGCACTTCATCCGTTCTTCCCTGCTCGACCCACAGTCGCCGTTGGCACCGGCGAAAGGACTGCACGATGCTCCGTGAAACCATGCCCCGTGAAATCGCTTTCCATGGCGTGTACATGCCCACCATGACCTTGATGTTCCTGTTCGCCCTGGGCCTGGCCTGGGGCCTGGACCGGTTCATTGCCAGCCATGATGGCTACCGCTTCTTCTGGCACCCGGCGCTGCTGCGCCTGAGCCTGTTCGTCTGCCTGTTCGGCGCTTTGGCGCTTTCGCTCTACTGGTGAGAATCCTTCGATGAAAAAGTTCTTCAGCCTGATCGCCACCCTGTTGGTGCTTGCCGCTGCCGTGGTGATCGGTCGCCAGTTGTGGCTGCACTACATGACCACGCCATGGACCCGCGACGGCCGTGTGCGTGCCGACATCATCAACGTCGCTGCCGACGTGCCCGGCTATGTGGTGGACGTGCCGGTCAAGGACAACCAGCGGGTGAAGAAGGGCGACCTGCTGATCCAGATCGACCCCGAGCACTACCAACTGGCGGTCGACCAGGCCAAGGCGCAGGTTGCATCGCGCAAGGCCACCTGGGAGATGCGCAAGGTCAACGCCAAGCGCCGTGCAGACATGGACAACCTGGTGATCTCCAAGGAAAACCGCGACGACGCCAGCAACATCGCCAACTCCGCCCAGGCGGACTACCAGCAGGCCCTTGCCGAACTGGCAGCCGCCGAACTGAACCTCAAGCGCACGCATATCGTGGCCACGGTGGACGGATACGTGACCAACCTGAATATCCACAAGGGTGACTATGCGCGTACCGGTGAAGCGGTGATGGCGGTGGTCGACGAGAACTCGTTCTGGGTATACGGGTTCTTCGAGGAGACCAAGCTGCCGCATGTGAAGGTGGGTGACCAGGCTGAGCTGCAGATGATGAGCGGCGAGCGCATCAAAGGGCATGTGGAGAGCATCGCCCGCGGCATTTACGACCGCGACAACCCACAGAGCCGCGAGTTGATCGCCGATGTGAACCCGACTTTCAACTGGGTGCGGCTGGCGCAGCGGGTGCCGGTGCGCATTCATATCGATGAGGTGCCGGACGGGTTTTTGCTGGCGGCGGGGACGACTTGTACGGTGGTGGTGAAGCCGAGTGAGGGGTGATCACAGCTTAGGTTGGACTTTTTGGCGTCTTTAGGAAAAGGACTACACGAGGGTAGGAAGCGGATGTCATGAGTCGCCTGTAGCTCGCGCTGCACAATGCCGTTTTCGAGTCGCCTGCAGCTTGCTCTGGCAGTGAGTCGGAAAAGGAATGGCCCCGCAATGCGGGGCCATTGATACGTACCTAGCGTCATCACCAGCATGACCATCAGGTCTTCTGGGAGAGGGCGACATAGGGCTGCATCGCGAATGCTAATACAGGAGGGACGAGTTTGACAAACCAGGACTGGAGCCAATTTCTTGAGCAGGCTTTTTCCAAGCCTCGCCTTGCTCGATACGCCATCAACCCTCGTAAAACCGCCGCCGCTACTGCGTATGCCCATAACATGCTGCTCGGGCAAGCAATCTACCCGTGCCTGCACGTACTGGAGGTCAGTCTGCGCAACGCCCTGAATCAGGCTTTGCGGCTCAAGTACGGGCGAGCCGATTGGTGGGAGGCGGCGGAGTCACTCACCGCTGTCGACAGGTCAGAAATTGAGAAGGCCAAGGCATCGATCAAGGTGAAGCGCCATGCCGCAACACCCGACAAAATCATTTCTGATCTTAGCTTTGGTTTTTGGGTCTCCCTGCTTAACACCAGGCACGAGCAGGCGCTCTGGAAGGAGTTACGCCTTGCCTTCCCCCGGTGCCCGAAGAAAAGGCGCCAAAGAAATGAAATTTCAAAGGTGTTGAATCTGATTCGGGATCTACGCAATCGAGCAGCTCACCACGATGCCTTGCTCTGGTTGGAACCCGATATTCGGCAACGGCATCTTCTCTGCCTTGAAGTTATTGGTTGGGTAAGCCCGGAGTTGAAGCCTTGGCTTACCCGCTATGATGGTTTTTCCGAAGCATGGTCAAACTGGGTTTGCTGCACCGCCTGTGACTGCTAACCAGCAGCCCCCACCAATACTGGTACCTTCACCCGATCAATCACCTTCGCGCTGATCGACGGGTCCAGCATCCGCCCCAGCCGCGAAAGGTGGCGGTGGCCCATGATGATCAGTTCACAATTCAGTTCCTGCGCCTTGGCCACGATCGCCTCGACCGGCTGCCCGGCTACCATGCAGCCCCGGCTGGCGAAGCCGGCTTGCTGCAACTCGCGCACCGCCTCGGCCACGGCCTGGTCGGCCTGGTGCTGCTCTTCGCAGGCGGCGGGGTATTCTTCCAGTTCTTCTGCGGTGTAAGGCGCGGGTTGGTCGTGGACGGCGAAGGTAGAGTCGATGGCCAGCAGCACATGCAGTTCGTGCTCGTCGGGGCGGCAGTAGCGGCGGGCGAGGGTGAGCAGGGCGGTGGATACAGGGGAGGCGTCGATGGCGATCAGGACGGGGCTGGGCATGTGGAATCCTTGTTTCAGGCTGGCTAAGGGGTTGTCTGTTCTGGCCTCTTCGCGGGTAAACCCGCTCCCACAGGTGCGCCACAGTATTCAAAGCCTGTGCAGTCACTGTGGGAGCGGGTTCACCCGCGAAGAGGCCGAACCTGCCATTCCTCATTCTTGGCTCAATCCACCCTCAGGATAAATGCCCCACCACGCACGAGCGCATTGCGTCTGGTGCAATCCAGCAACCTGCTACCATCGCCATCCCCCACAGCTGTAACGGAAAACGGCCATGCAACTCCCGGACATGAACCTGCTCGTCGCCCTCGATGCCCTGCTCGACGAGGGCAGCGTGGTCGGCGCGGCGCAGCGCATGAACCTGAGCCCGGCGGCGATGAGCCGGACCCTGGGGCGTATCCGCGATGCGTTGGGTGACCCGATCCTGGTGCGCGCCGGTCGCGGCCTGGTGCCGACACCGCGGGCGCTGGCCCTGCGCGAGCAGGTGGCGGCGTTGGTGGAGCAGGCCGGCGAGGTGTTCCGCAGTGGCGACGAGGTCGACCTGCCCAAGCTTGACCGGGCCTTCAACATCCGCACCAACGACCTGTTCATCGCCCTCTACGGCGCCCAGCTGCTGCGGCGCATGCACGAGCAGGCACCGCGCACGGTGCTGCGCTTCGTGCCGGAAAGCCCCGGCGGCGATGATGACAGCGTGCTGCGCGACGGGCGTACCGACCTGATCATCAGCTCGACCGTGGACCTGGGGCCGGAGATCAAGGTGCAGAGCCTGTTCCAGACCTACTACGTGGGCCTGGCACGGCGCGACCACCCGATTTTCGAGCAGCCGATCACGGCGCACAGTTTTGCCAGTTATCCACAGATCAGCGTGTCCCGCCGTGGTCGGGCCAACGGGCCGATCGATGTGGAACTGGCCAACTTCAAGGTGCAGCGGCGGGTGGCGCTGATTACCCCGAGTTTTCACTCGGCGCTGTTCTCGCTGCCGGATTCCGACCTGATCCTGCCGATGCCGGCCAACATCCTCAACAGCGTGCACAAGCTCGGGCTGCCGCTGCGCTCGTTCGAGATCCCGGTGCCGCTGGAGCGAGTGACCGTGCTGCAGGCATGGCACCCTCGGTTTCACAATGACCCGGCACATCGGTGGTTGCGGCAGACCCTGAAGGCTTGCTGCAGCGTCGACCCTTGACTGCCTGTGAGGGCCTCATCGCCGGCAAGCCAGCTCCCACAGAATTTGTGCACATTTCGAAACCTGCGCAGTACCTGTGGGAGCTGGCTTGCCGGCGATAGGGCCAGACCTGCAAAAGGTGGATTGCGTCCAACGCAACATAAACCTACCGATAAGTCAGTTTTCGTCAGCATTCGACCTTCTTAGACTTGCTCCAGTCGCAAATTTGTTGCTGGAGATGTCTGCCCATGAGTTCCCTGTCCGCCCCGTCTGCCGCGATTGCCGCCGCCCCCGCGCCGGCCGCGCCTGCGCAGACTGCGTTCGGCCTGCAGGTAGTGGTCGGGCTGTTCGGTGTGCTGCTGGCCGTATTGTGCGCGGGCCTCAACGAGTCGGTGACCAAGATCTCCCTGGCCGATATCCGTGGGGCCATGGGCATCGGTGCCGACGAAGGCGCCTGGCTGCTGGCGGTCTACAGCGCCGCCTCGGTCTCGGCCATGGCCTTCGCGCCATGGCTGGCCACCACGTTCTCGCTGCGGCGCTTCACCATGAGCGCCATCGGCCTGTTCGCCGTGCTCGGCCTGCTGCAACCGTTCGCCCCCAACCTGCACAGCCTGATGCTGTTGCGTGTGCTCCAGGGCTTCGCCTCTGGCGCCTTGCCGCCGATGTTGATGAGCGTGGCCCTGCGCTTCCTGCCACCGGGCATCAAGGTCTATGGCCTGGCCTGCTATGCCCTCACCGCCACCTTCGGCCCCAACCTCGGCACGCCGTTGGCAGGGCTGTGGACCGAATACGTCGGTTGGCAGTGGGCGTTCTGGCAGATCATCCTGCCCTCGGCGCTGGCCATGTTCTGCGTCGGTTGGGGCCTGCCGCAGGACCCGCTGCGCCTGGAGCGCTTCAAGCAGTTCGACTGGCGCGGCGTGCTGCTCGGCCTGCCCGCCATCAGCTGCATCGTGCTGGGCCTGTCGCTGGGTGACCGCTGGGGCTGGTTCGATTCGCCGCTGATCTGCTGGCTGCTCGGCGGTGGCCTGCTGTTGCTGGTGCTGTTCATGTACAACGAATGGTCCGAGCCGCTGCCGTTCTTCCAGTTGCGCATGCTGTCACGGCGCAACCTGAGTTTCGCCCTGGTGACCCTGGCCGGTGTGCTGATCGTGCTCTCGGGCGTTGGCAGCATTCCGTCGGCCTACCTGGCGCAGATCCAGGGCTACCGCCCGGCGCAGACCAGCCCGCTGATGCTGCTGGTGGCCATGCCGCAGCTGATCGCCCTGCCGCTGACGGCGGCGCTGTGCAACATCCGCGCGGTGGACTGCCGTTGGGTGCTGGGCATCGGCCTGGCGATGCTGGCGGCGTCCTGTGTCGGCAGCAGCCTGCTGACCAGCGAGTGGATCCGTGGCGACTTCTACCCGTTCTATCTGCTGCAGGTGTTCGGCCAGCCAATGGCAGTGCTGCCGCTGCTGATGCTGTCCACCAACGGCATGACCCCGCAGGAAGGCCCGTTCGCCTCCAGCTGGTTCAACACCGTCAAGGGCCTGGCCGCGGTGATCGCCGGTGGCCTGCTGGACGCCCTTGGCACCCTGCGCCGGCACTTCCATTCCAACCACCTGGTGGACAGCCTGGGCAACGCCCCGCTGGTCGACGGTAACGCAGCCGGCCTGGCCAGGCGCATCCACGACCAGGCGCTGGTGCTGACCTCGGCCGATCTCTACCTGGTCATGGCCTGCATTGCCGTGGCCCTGATCTGCCTGATTCCTTTCGTGCCTACCCGGGTCTATCCGCCGCGCGCGGTGGCCTGAACCCTGGATGAATTCGAGAACCACTGAAATGACCAACAACCGCAAAACCCTGTTCATCGGCTCGGTGCTTGCCGTGGCCGTCCTGGCCGGCATCGCTGGCCCCTGGATGTTCGGCAGCGACCACCGCCAGAGCACCAATGACGCCTATGTGATCGCCGACTACACCGTGGTCGCGCCCAAGATCGCCGGCTTCATCAAGGAGGTGCTGGTGGAGGACAACCAGCAGGTCAAAGCCGGCCAGTTGCTGGCGACCATCGATGCCCGTGACTACCAGGCCGCGCTGGATGCCGCGCAGGCGCAGTTGCTGGTGGCCCAGGCGCAAAGCGCCGATGCCCGTGCCACCCTCGAGCGCCAGGCGTCGCTGATTGCCCAGGCTGAGGCCGCAGTGAAAGCGGCCCAGGCCGAAGCTGCGTTCGCCGACCATGAGGTCAACCGCTACAGCCGCCTGGCCGAGCAGGGCGCCGGCACCGTGCAGAACGCCCAGCAGGCGCGCAGCGGTGTCGACCAGGCCCGCGCACGCCTGGCCAATGCCCAGGCGGCACTGGTAGCGGCACGCAAGCAGGTGGATATCCTTGCCGCCCAGGTGGCCAGTGCCGACGGCCAGCTGAAGCGGGCCGAGGCAGGGCTGGAAAAGGCCCAGCTCGATCTGTCCTACACCCGCATCACCGCGCCGGTGGACGGCATGGTCGGCGAGCGCGCCTTGCGTGTCGGTGCCTACGTCAACCCGGGCGCCCGCCTGCTGTCGGTGGTGCCGTTGCAGCAGGCCTACGTGGTCGGCAACTTCCAGGAAACCCAGCTGACCCACGTACAGCCTGGCCAGGCCGTGAGCATCAGCGTCGACACCTTTGCCGGTGAGAAGCTGCAAGGCCATGTGGAAAGCATCGCCCCGGCCACCGGCGTGACCTTCGCCGCGGTCAAGCCGGACAACGCTACCGGCAACTTCACCAAGGTGGTGCAGCGCATCCCGGTGAAGATCGTTTTCGATGACGGCCAGCCGCTGCTTGCCCGCCTGCGCGTGGGCATGTCGGTGGAAGCGACCATCGACACCCGTGGCGACAAGCTGGACGGCAAAGAGGTAAGCGCACGATGAAACCGGCATTACGCTTGAGCCCGTTGCTGCTGGCCGTATTGATGGCTGGCTGCACCCTGGGGCCGGACTTCCAGCGCCCTGACAGCCAGGCACCGCAACAGTGGGCGCCGCTGCAAGGTGAAGCGGCGGCGAGCCAGCCGCAGGCCGAACCGCTGGAACTGCGCTGGTGGGAGAGCTTCCACGATGCCCGCCTGAGTGCCTTGATCCAGCGCGTTGCCGAGCGCAACCTCGACCTGCAGATGGCCAGTGCCCGCCTGCTGCAAAGCCGCGCCCTGCGCAGCACCGTGGCTGCCGACGAAGTACCGTCGGTGGACGTGAACGCTGGCTACAGCCGCTCGCGCAACAGTGCCGAAGGCCTGAGTGACCCGTCCGGCAAGGCGGGCAAGGAAGCCTTCAACCTCTGGCAGGGCGACCTGGTGGCCGGTTGGGAGCTGGACCTGTGGGGCCGTGTGCGGCGCCAGGTCGAGGCTGCCGATGCCACGGTCGAAGTGGCCGAGAACGACCGCCGCGGCGTGTTGCTGGCATTGCTTTCGGAAACCTCCGGCAACTACATCCAGCTGCGCGCCGTGCAGCACACCATCGATGTGACCCGCGACAACCTCAAGGTCGCCCAGCACAGCCTGAAGTTGTCCGAAAACCGCCAGGCCGAAGGTGTCGCCACGCGCTTGGATGTGGCCCAGGCCAGTGCCCAGGTCGCCTCGATCGAGTCGCGCCTGCCAAGCCTGGAAGCGCGGCGCGATGACCTGATCAACGCTCTCAGCCTGCTCGCCGCCGAACCGCCGCGCAGCCTGCAGGCCGAGTTGCTGCAGGGCGGCGAACTGCCTGCGCCGCAGCAGAAGTTCGCCATTGGCCTGCCGTCCGAACTGGCCGAACGCCGCCCGGACATTCGCCAGGCCGAGGCCCACCTGCATGCCGCCACTGCCAGCATTGGCGTGGCCAAGGCCGACTTCTACCCCAGCATCCGGCTGTCGGGCAGTGTCGGATTCCAGGCCATGCAGCTGTCCGATTTCGGCGCCTGGGATTCACGCCGCTTCGCCTTCGGGCCGCAGCTGTCACTGCCGATCTTCGAGGGTGGCCGGCTCAAGGGCACCCTGGAACTGCGCGAGGCGCAGCAGCAGGAAGCGGCGCTGAACTACCGCAAGGTGGTGCTGGGTGCCTGGCATGAAATCGACGATGTGCTACGCCTGTACAACGCCAGCCAGCTGCGCCGCGACCACCTGGCCGAGGCGGTGCGGCAGAACCGCATCGCCCTGGAAACTGCCCAGCGCCAGTATGTGGAAGGGGCGGTGGACTTTCTCAATGTGCTGACGGTGCAGGGTGCCTTGCTGGCCAGCGAGGAACAGTGGATCGACAGTTCGGCGGCGGTGTCGCAGGCGTTGGTGGGGCTGTACAAGGCCCTGGGTGGTGGCTGGCAGGCGTTTGATGAGCAGCCTGTGAAGAAAGCATAGCGGCAGGGGGCCGCCCAGCGGCCCTTCGCGGGCATGCCCGCTCCCACAGTTAAACCTGTAGGAGCGGGCGTGCCCGCGAAGGGCTGCGGAGCAGCCCCAGCGATTTCCCAGACAGATGAGGAGGCACAGATGCACATTTCCCTGAACGGCAAGCGCGCCATCGTCAGCGGCTCCACCGCGGGCATCGGCCTGGCCATTGCCATCGGCCTGGCCGAGGCGGGGGCCGAAGTGGTCCTCAACGGTCGCACCCAGGCCCGGGTCGACGAAGCCCTCAAAGTTGTGCGCGAACGCCTGCCGCAGGCGCGCATCATCGGCATCGCTGCCGACCTGGGCACCCAGGCCGGTGCGCAGAAGTTGTTCAACCAGGTGCCGCACACCGACATCCTGGTCAACAACCTGGGCATCTTCGAGCCCAAGCCGTTCTTCGAGATCGGGGATGAGGACTGGCAGCGTTTCTTCGACGTCAATGTGCTCAGCGCCGTTCGCCTGTCGCGCCACTATGCCCAAGGCATGGCCGAGCGCAAATGGGGGCGGGTGGTGTTCCTGTCCAGTGAGTCGGCGCTGCAGATCCCGACCGAGATGATTCATTACGGCATGACCAAGACTGCGTTGCTGGCGGTGTCGCGCGGGCTGGCCGAGACCCTGGCCGGCACCGGGGTGACGGTGAATTCGGTGCTGCCTGGGCCTACGCGTTCGGAAGGTGTGGGCGACTTCTTTGCCAAGCTGGCCGAGGAGCAGGGGGTGTCGACTGAAGAGCTGGAAGCCAACTTCCTGGCCGAGCACCGGCCGACCTCGCTGATCAAGCGGCTGGCGACGGTGGAGGAGGTGGCGAACATGGTGGTGTACCTGGCATCGATGCAGGCCAGTGCCACTACCGGGGCTGCCTTGCGGGTGGATGGCGGGGTGCTGCGTTCCATTGCCTGATCTGTTTTGCCTGTACCGGCCTCTTCGCGGGCTTGCCCGCTCCCACAGGGATGGCACAGGACTCAAATTCTGTGGGGTACCTGTGGGAGCGGGTTTACCCGCGAAGAGGCCAGCACAGACAACCAATCAATCAGAGCGGGCGCAGCAGGCCAAACCGCTTGCGCAACGCCCAATCCAGCACCCGCCGCGGCAGTAACCGGGCCATCAACGGCAACGCCGTACTGCCGTTCCCCGACCGCACCACCGCTGGCACCGGCGACTTCCCGACCGCTGCCAACACGCCCTGAGCAAACACCGCCGCCGAGCTCGGCTTGTCCTGCGAAGCCCGCGCCCGTGCCTGCACATGCTCGCGCAACGGCCACCACGCCGAATCCGTCGCCAGCACCTGCTCGGCCTGGCGCTGGGCATTGCTGGCGAACTGCGAGGCAATCGCTCCTGGCTGCACTTCCATTACCTGCACACCAAACGGCGCCAGTTCCAGGCGCAAGGCATCGCTCAGGGCATGCACGGCTGCTTTCGAGGCGCAGTAGGCGCCGGCGAATGGCGTGACCAGCACGCCTGATACGCTGCCGATGTTCACCACTAGCCCCCGTGAGCGGCGTAGCTGTGGGAACAATGCGCGGGTAACGCCGACCACGGCGAATACGTTGGTTTCGAACTGCTGGCGCAGGGCATCCACACCGCCATCAAGCAGCGGGCCCATGGCGCCGTAGCCGGCGTTGTTGATCAGGATATCGAGGTTTACCAGTTCCTCGGCCAGGCGGGCCAGCGCCTCGCTGTCGTTCACATCAAGTTGCCGGGCGGTGAAACCGGCGGCGTTCAGTTGCTCGACATCCTCAGGTTTGCGGGCGGTAGCCCAGACGTGGTGGCCGGCATCGCGGAAGGCGTCGGCCAGGGCGCGGCCGATGCCGCTGGAACAACCGGTGATCAGGACGGTGGGCATGGTTGGGGCCTGTTGTCAGGGAGGATTGGTTTTTCCTGTGCCGGCCTCTTCGCGGGTAAACCCGCTCCCACAGGTACCCCACAGAATTTGAGACCTGTGTAGTCCCTGTGGGAGCGGGTTTACCCGCGAAGAGGCCGGCACAGGCTATACATTAGTTGGCAAACGTACCTTGCAGATGCTCTGCACGAAATTCCAGGGTCTGCGGCCGGTACCCGGAGCGCAGTGGCGGCAGTGGCAGGCAGTCTTTCCACTCGGCCCCTGGCTGCAGTTCACCCGGCCCACGGTAGCGCGGGGCGTTGTAGGTGTTCTCCGCCAGGTTCACGGTATCGCCCGGCGCATACGCCGCCACCCGCCAGCGCAGTTCGGTCAGCGGCACGTCGTTGCCGTTCTTCATGCGCACCTGCAGGGCGCGGTCGGCGGGGCAGTGTTCGGGGGCGTAGGTCAGGCGCAGGTCCAGGCGGGCCAGTTGCGAGGTTTCGCGGGTGTCCTGCCAGACGACGAACAGGGCCACCAGGCCCAGGCCACAAACGGCAGCCAGCGAGATCGGCAGGGCCTTGGCCGGGTAGCGCAACAGCAGCACCAGCCAGGTGAGGATGAGGAAGGCACCGATGATCATGGGGCGGGCAGACCTTGATTGCGCGGGGTCTGACCATCGTAGCCCGAAATGGGGAGTGGCTCAAAAAGCGGGGCCGCAAAGCGGCCCCAGGGGTTGCATTACTGCGCGATGGTCTTCACCGAAACACCACGCTCGATCGGTGTAGAGGTACGCCCGTACACATCCTCGAAGCGCTCGATGTCGTCCTCGCCCAGGTAGCTGCCGGACTGTACTTCGATGATCTCCAGCGGGATCTTGCCCGGGTTGCGCAGGCGGTGCACCGAGGCGATCGGGATGTAGGTGGACTGGTTCTCGGTCAGCAGGAACACGTTCTCGTCACAGGTCACCTCGGCGGTGCCAGACACCACGATCCAGTGCTCGGCGCGGTGGTGGTGCATCTGCAGCGACAGGCTGGCGCCCGGCTTGACGGTGATGTGCTTGACCTGGAAGCGGCCGCCCATGTCCACCGAGTCGTACGAGCCCCACGGGCGATACACTTCCAGGTGGTTCTGGGTTTCGCTGCGGCCCTGCTCGTCGAGGGTCTTGACCATCTGCTTGACGCCCTGGACCTTGTCCTTGTGGGCAATCATCATGGCGTCCTTGGTCTCGACCACCACGATGTTCTCCAGGCCGATCACCGACACCAGCTTGCCGTTGCCGTGGATCATGCAGTTGTGGCTGTCCTGCACCACCACGTCGCCCTTGGTGACGTTGCCGTTGTCGTCCTTCTCGTGCACCTCCCACAGCGACGACCAGCAGCCCACGTCGCTCCAGCCGGCCGACATTGGCACCACGCAGGCGCGCTGGGTCTTTTCCATCACCGCGTAGTCAATGGAGTTGTCCGGGCAGCAGGCGAAGGTGGCTTCGTCGATGCTCAGCACATCACCGTCTTCCTGGCTGCGCTCCAGGGCCAGCACGCAGGTGTCGTAGATGTCGCCGTCGTGCTTCTTCAGCTCTTCGAGGAAGCGGCTGGCACGGAACAGGAACATGCCGCTGTTCCAGAAGTAGCCGCCGGCCTGGACGAACTCGGCGGCGCGTTTTTCGTCGGGCTTCTCGACGAACTGCGCCACGCGCGCCACGCCTTCAGGCAGCAGGGCGTCCTGGCTGGAACGGATGTAGCCGTAGCCGGTTTCCGGCTTGGTCGCCGGCACGCCGAACAGCACCATCTCGCCACGCTCGGCAGCCACGGTGGCCAGGGCCAGGGCGCGTTGCAGGGCCTTCTGGTCATCGATCACGTGGTCGGCGGGCAGCACCAGCATCAGCTCGTCGCGGCCTTCGTTGACCAGTTTCATGGCAGCCATGGCCACGGCCGGCGCGGTGTTGCGGCCGAACGGTTCCATCAGGATGCCTTGGGTTTCCAGCTTCAGCGCGGCCAGTTGCTCCTGGACGATGAACTTGTGGTCCTTGTTGCAGACCACGATCGGTGTGTCCATGCCTTCGAACACCAGGCGCTCGAGGGTTTGCTGGAACAGGGTGTGTTCACTGGTCAGGGCCAGGAACTGCTTGGGGAACTGCTTGCGCGACAGAGGCCACAGACGGGAACCGCTACCACCAGAAAGAATTACCGGGATCATCATGTTTCTCCAATAGTCGTTGAGAGGCAGGGGAATCAGTTGCTAGCCACGGGGCGAGTTACCCACACCGGCGACAAGGCGTTGCCGGAACCCGTTACGTACAGCACTGCGGCTTCGCCGCGCTCCAGGGCGACGGGTTTGACGTCACCCACTTTCTTGTCTCCTTGGTACAGCGCCAGGTTGACCTTGACCGGGTTGATTTCGCGTTCGCCACGGCCGTTGGCGGCCACCGGCTTGACCACTTCGGTCTTGCCGTCGGCGGTCTTCAGGGTCAGTTGCTGGTCACTCAGGTTCTGCACGCGAACCAGGGCTTTCTGCTTGTTCTTGAACGGCGGCTCTTCGATCAGCTGCGGGTTGCCGCTGGCGCTGTTGACCAGGGTGTAGTACTTGTCCGCAGCCAGCTTGACCGGCACGCTCTTGCCGCCGACCTGGGCGGTGTAGTCACCCCCTGGCAGGAAGCTGAAGTCGCTGCTGGCCTGGGCGCCAACCTGCTTGATCTGGGTGTTGCCGACCGAGGCTGCAGCCGGTGCGCCGGAGGCGTTGTACAGGCGCACGAAGGTCGAGCCTTTCGGTGCGCTCGGGCCATACAGCGCGGCGTCGGCACCGGCGAAGGCCTGCATGGAGGCCAGGGACAGGCCGGCTGCGAGGGTGAGGGCTTTGGCAATGGAAGTCTTGGTAGTCATATGTATGTTCCTCTGATTAGTGGTTAGTCCGGGTGGACGACAAAGCCAGGTTTTCTTCGGATTTACGGGTGTTCTTCAGCTGGGCGATCCACTGTGGATCGAAGCTGCTGAGGTCGTTCTTCATTGGCAGATAACGTTCTGGGAATTCCCACACCACCACCTGGGGTGCGGCGTTCTTGAAGGCATCGCTTTGCAGGTACTTGAGCATCGGCAGTAGCGGGCCATGGCCGTCTTCGGCGTAGTTGGCCACGTCGCTGCGCAGGGCCTGCTGCAGCGCACCGAGGAAGTTCCAGTGCGGATTGGCGCTGTAGCTGGTACCCACCAGCGCAACCGGGATCTGCGTGTCGGCGAACAGTGCGTCACCGGCTTCACCTTCGGCCTCGACCGGGCGAGTGGTGCGTTGCTGCAGGTTGTCCGGGGCTGGCAGCAGGTTGCTGAACAGCGGGTCCAGTGGCAGGAAGTTGGTCAGGTCGCCCTTGTATGGCGCGGTGCTGCCGGCTTCGGTGATGAACGCCTGCGGGTCGCCGTTGAGCAGGCTCTGGCGGTTGACCGCTTCGGCCAGTGCCTGCGCCGCCACTTCGGCGCCCATCGGCGTCCAGTGGGTGTCGGTGCGCAGGAACACCTGGCCGCGGGCCTTGGCCTGCTCCATGGGTGCCATCAGGTCCGGGGCGAACACGTTGGCCTGGCGTGCCTGGGCATGGAACTGGTTGTACAGGTCGTCATGCAGGCTGGTCGGCAGTTCCTTGCCCAGGTACTCGGCGTACACCCGCGCCTTGGCCGGCACGATCGCCAGCACCAGCTGGCTGCCGTGCTGCTGCAGGGTGTCGCGCACGCCACGGATCAGCGCCAGGTTTTCCTGCATCAGCTGCTCGGCACCGGCGGTGGGCTTGAACTCTTCGTCACTGAACAGCCACTGGTCGCGGCCCAGCACCACGCCGGGGCGGCCTTCGTTGAACAGCTTGAAGTCCATCGCCGCCCAAAGGTTGGTACCCAGGCGCTTGATCGGGAACTGCTCGTCGTAGTGGGTCTCGGCGGCCTTGGCCAGCTTGCCGTTGAGCAGGGTCATCTGCTCGGTACGCTGGAAGCTTTGCAGGCCACCGGTGGACCAGACGCCCATGCCCACCAGCAGGCCGAGGAACGACAGCGAATAGGTAATGCGTAATGTCCGGGTCATGTCATCAACCTCAGAACTGGAAGTAAAGGAACGGCGAGTAGCTCTGCGCCGAAAGCTTGAGGATCGAGGCCACGAACAGCAGCAGCACCAGGGCGCGGGTCATCACCCGGGTCCAGTCCAGGCCGATCGAACCGTCGCTGTTGACCTCCACCGGGGTGGCCTTGGGCGTTGGCCTGGCGTTGCGGTAGAAGTCGCGCAGGCCGAAGAACGCCAGGGTGATGTAGGCGACCACCAGGGTGGCTACCTGCAGGCCGGTGAGCTGGGCACGGTTGAGTTCCGAAAGCTGCCAGTCGCCGAAGCTGAACATGGCGCCGTACATGCGACCGGCCACCTCCAGGTTCTCGGCACGGAAGATCACCCAGCCGACCACCACCAGCAGGAAGGTGAATGCCCACTTCACCGGGTTGAAACGCTGCGGGTTGGTGTCGATGCCCAGCGCGCGCTCGATGGCCAGCCACATGCCGTGCCAGGCGCCCCAGATGATGTAGGTGAAGTTGGCGCCATGCCACAGGCCGCCCAGCAGCATGGTCAGGAACAGGTTGCGGTAGGTGTTGAAGGTGCCTTTACGGTTACCGCCCAGGGTGATGTACAGGTAGTCGCGCAGCCAGGTCGACAGGCTGATGTGCCAGCGCCGCCAGAACTCGGTGATCGACTGGCTGATGTACGGCTGCTTGAAGTTCTCCATGAAGCGGAAGCCCATCATCAGGCCCAGGCCGATGGCCATGTCGCTGTAGCCGCTGAAGTCGAAGTACAGCTGCGCGGTGTAGGCCAGGGCGCCGAGCCAGGCATCGCCGGTGGTCGGGTTCTGCAGGGCGAAGCAGTGGTCGGCCACTACCGCCAGGGTATCGGCGATGAACACTTTCTTGATGAAGCCCTGCATGAAGCGGGTGCAGCCTTCGGAGAACTTGTCCAGGGTGTGGGTGCGGTTGTTGAACTGGTCGACCAGGTCCTTGAAGCGCAGCACGGGGCCGGCGATCAGGTGCGGGAAGATCGCCACGAACGCCGCAAAGTCGATCAGGTTGCGGGTGGCCGGGGTGTCGCCGCGGTACACGTCGATGATGTAGCTGATCGACTCGAAGATGTAGAACGAGATACCGATCGGCAGCAGCACGTGGGTGAGGATGAACGGCTCCAGGCCGAACGAGGAGATGATCGCGTTGAGGCTGTCGACGCCGAAGTTGGCGTACTTGAAGTAGCCGAGGATCGCCAGGTCGACACCGACGCCGAGCAGCAGCCAGCGCTGCGCGGGCTTGGTGCGCACACCGGCGGCGCCGACTTTCAGGCCGATCCAGTAGTTCCACAGGGTGACCCCGGCAAACAGGGCCAGGAAGTCCACCCGCCACCAGGCGTAGAAGATGTAGCTGGCGACCAGCAGCAGCAGGTTGCGATAACGTTGCCCGCTCAAGTAGTACAGGCCGAGGAAGATCGGCAAGAACAGGAACAGGAACACGTTGGACGAGAAGACCATCCCGGTTCTCCTTTTTGTTCACAGCATCCGGGGCAAAGCGCCCCCCAAACCCCCCAGTGCAAGACTGGAAGGCAACCTAGTACCTCTGTGGGAGCTGGCTTGCCGGCGATGCAAGGCGAAGCCTTGCCCAGCGGTACACAGGGGCTGCTACGCAGCCCATCGCCGGCAAGCCGGCTCCCACAGGTTTCACCCCCACATTGGGGTGTGTTACTTCTTGCTCTCTGCGCTCGGGTCGTAGACCCGGGTCAGGTCGCCGCCCAGCCGGAAGCTGTTGAACGGCTGCATACCGCGCTTGCGTTGCAGGGTGTCGCCACTGCACGCATACAGGCTGCAGTAGGGCTCCATCCACGAGTACTTGCTGTCGATCTTCAGGTCTTTCATGTCCTGTTTCTCGCCATTGCGGGCCTTGAACTCGCTGGGGTCCTTCGACCCGTTCAGCACCCGCTGCGCCAGGCGCTGCAGGGCGTTGTTGTTCTCGCCGCGCACATCCACGCCATTGACCTGGGCGAAGCTGGCGATCATCGCCAGCGGCGGCAGGGCGTAGTTGTGGTAGGCCAGGGCGCGTTGCTTGCGCTTCAGTTCGTTGGGCAGGAAGCCCTGCTCGTCGATTTGGTTGGCGCCAACCCGGTATTCCTTCACGGCCCAGTCGAACAGGTCGCGACGGTCGGTGGCCACGGCGCTGGCCATTACCGCCCAGGCTGCCCAGTAGCTGTGGTTGTTGATCTTCTCCAGTGGCAGGTCGCTCCAGTCGCGCACGGTCTGCTCGGCCAGGCGGGCGAACCATTTTTCGATCAGCTCGGCCTCGGCCTGGTGCGCGGCCAGCGGCTGCGAATTGGAGAACTTCAGGCGCAGCCACGAACCGCTCATGCTGCCCAGCGCCCATTTGCGCATCGACTTGCCGGTGTGGTTGTAGTCGGTGGACATCAGCGCATCGGCGCGAGCCCAGTCGCCCAGCCAGGCCAGGGTGCAGTCGAGCTGCGCCGGGCGGCCGTCACGCATGTACTGGCCGATCATCTTGCTCACGCCTTTCTCAAGGGTGGTGATGTCTTCGGTGGACTTGCGAAAGGCCTTTTCCGAGTCGGCATTGAGCGTTGCCCGTGCCTTGTCCGAGCCTTCGTACTTGCTGCGGAACTGCAGGGCACCGGTGTATGGCTTGGGGGCAGCCTCGCAGCGGAAGTTGCCGTCGCCGGTCTTGAGCTTTTCGATCCCCTCGTAGTAACCCTGGGGCGGTACCAGCGCGGCGTGCGCGGCACCGCCGCACAACGCCAGGGCAAGCAGGGCGGGGCGGGAAATTCGCTTGAACGGGATCATGGTCGCCTCACTGGCCGGCCTGCGCGGTCTGCGCGGGCACGGCGAAGTTGTTGCGTTTGCAGAGCTTGGCTTCGACCTTCTGGGTACCGCTTTCCGGCCCCTGCACCTCGAACGCCAGCAGGCTCTGGCTGGCCCAGTCCTCGTCTTCGCGCATCTGGAAGACGAAGCGGCCGTCGGTGTCGGAGGTTTCCGGTTTTTCCAGCTTGATGTCCTCGTGGCGGCCGTTGAGGTACCAGAGGGTGGCCTGCAGCACCTTCACCGACGGGTCTTCGAACTTGACGTCCATCTGCATGTTGCGGTTGATCAGGTCTTTGATCACGCCGCCCTTGCCGTTGACCATCAGCTCGTTCTTGCCGGGTTTGAGGGTGGCGCTGGCGCTCATCAGGGCCGGGCGGTCATCGCAGCCGTCGTCGAGCAGGCCAAGGATTTGCCGCCAGATGGTTTCCTGGTCCAGGCGATACAGCGGGGAGAATTCCCAGATCAGGATCTTCGGCGGGTTCTTCTGGAATTCCTCGCTACCCAGGTACTGGATCATCGAACCTTCCAGGCCACCGCCAGGGAAGGCCACGTTGAGCACGTCGGCACCGATGTACTGCTCGAGGAAGCCGGAGAAGTTGTAGTTCTTGCCACTGTGGCTGGTGCCGACCAGGGTGATCTGCGCGTTGCCGCCGTCACCGAACAGGTCGTCGCCGCCGCCGGTGGAGCCTTTCGGCTCGGTGGCGAACTGGTCCATGTACTGGACGGCGTAGCTGGTGCCGCACAGCTGGCCGGCCACGTTATGCAGGGTGCCGGTCTTGCCCATGCGCCCGGACTTTTTCGTTTCGAATTCCTTGCGCGGGATGCCTTCGAAAGCCGGCATCTTGTGCACGGTATCGGCCACGATCTTGGCCGCGCGCTCGGCGCCGTAAGGCGTCCAGTGCTGGTCGCCGCGGAAGTAGAAGTCCTTGCCCTGGTCGGCAGCGGCCAGCTGTTCGTTGGTCAGCGGCGACAGGTCGGGCACGTTGTAGCCCATGCTGGCAAAGCGCTTGAGCATGGCCTGGTAGTTGCCCAGGGCCTTCTGGTAGTCGAAGGCAGCCTTTTCCGCCGGGTTGAGCATGTTGCGGTTCACCAGGCCACGGGTCGGCTGGTACACCACCACCAGTTCCACGCCGCGCTTCTTGAACGCGTCGTGCACTTGCTGCAGGCGCTTGTAGCCGGCCGGGGTGGTATTGAACTCGGTGCGCAGGTCTTCGCGGGTACGGAACAGCCAGTCGCCCTGGGCCTGCACCAGCGTGGTGAAGTTCTGCTGGTAACGGGTGGTGTAGCGGCTGGCGTCATGCGCTTCAGGGCACAGCTGGCAGCAAGGCTCGGCGCTGAAGGTGGGGGCCTTGACGTCTTCGGCGCGCACGCCCTGGCTGATCGCCAGGAGGGCAGCGGACAGGCCCAGCAGTTTCATCAGATGTGGAGTCATGGTCTGGGCTTCCTTAATCGATCATTTCGGTCTGGCGTTCGACCGGGTCGATCAGCACAGCCTTTTGCTGGCGTACCAGCAGGTCGAGGATTTCGTCCTGGCGTTCGCCAAGGATGCCGTTGAGGCTGATGCCGTTGGCCTTGCGCGGGGCGAGCATGGACACCTTGTAAAGCTCGACCGACAGCGGCGAGTCGATCGACAGTGGCCCGGAGCCGTTGGCCGCCAGTTCGCCACCGACCAGGATCAGCGACACCTTGGTGTCGAACGGGTCGAGGGCGATGTCGCGGTCGGTGTTGGACAGGTCCTTGATGTGGCCGTATACGCCAACCAGGCCGTTGGCCATGGCGACGTTTTCGTACAGGCGGATGTTCACGCTGTTACGCACGCGGATGCCGTGGCGGCGGTTGTTGATCAGCTTGTTGCCCCAGATCAGGTTGTCGCCACTTTCGTACAGGGTGATACCGTCGGTGTGGTTGCGGTAGATCTCGTTGTAGGCGATCAGGTTGTTGACGCTGTTACGGTCGATCACCACGCCCGAGAGCTTGTTGTCGAAGCTCTTGTTGTTGATGATCCAGCTGTCGTTTACCTCACGCGAAACGATGATGCCGTGCTTCTTCTTGGTGCCGTACACCGTGTTGCCGGCGATGATCAGCCGGTGCGAGCGGTCGTGCGGGTCGATGCCGTAGACGATGTTGTCGCGGTAGGTGCTGTCCTTGACCACGAAGTCCTGGGTCTCATAGCAGTAGAAGCCGTACCACATGTCGCTGAACTCGGAGCCGATGATCCAGCCGGTGGGTTCCGGGCGGCCCATGCGCTTGGCCATGTTCGGCGTGTACTGCGAGATGCTCACGCCGTACGACTTGGACTTGGCGTAGCCGAAGCTGGCCATCTTGGTATTGACGATGTAGGTCTCGGTGCCGCCCCACGACAGCAGGAACGGGCGGAATTCCTTGGGCGAGCGGAAGGTCGCCGGGCCGTTTTCCTTTTCCCGCCAGCCGGTCACCTGGGTGTCGGTGACGAACAGCTTGCCGTCGTTGACCAGGAACGAACCGCCTTCCTGGGACAGGCGCAGCTGCTTGACCTTGCCGTCGATCTCGAGGATGCCCTTCTGCCCGACCACGATCGGCAGGCGCGCCAGGTACACACCCGGCTCGACTTCGCTGAGGTACTGCTTGGGTACCTTCTTGCTCAGCTCGACCAGGTCGACATGGCCGTCATCGACGAAGATCGCCTGCGGAATGCCATGCTGGCGCTGGACCCACTCGGCCGCCTTGTTGTCGCCGCCGACGAATTCCTTGAGGTTATCCTCCTGGAACATGCGGCGCAGGCTGACCTTGCCTTTGTGGCGGCGGTCGATTTTCTTCTGCACCGCCTCGGCGGTGTAGCCGGTCAGGTCGGGCAGCTTCGGCGGGTCCATGTGCAGCGGCTCGACCGGTGCACTGGAGACCGTGTAGGTCTTGGCCTGCTGCAGTTCCTTGGCGATCACCTTGGGCTCTGCGGCAGCGACCAGGCCACTGGCCAGCAGCAGGGCGCTGGCCAGGAGGCTGTGACGTAAGTGCGGGTGAAGGTTCATAACGGTAAGTCCTCTACCGGCCTCAGAAGCGCCAGATCACATCGACGAAGGCGCGGTGCATGTACGAGTCCGCTTCCTTGCCGTAGGCATCGCCCGGCTTGAACACGCCAGCACGCAGGCGCACCAGGGCAGATGGCTCGTCGATTGCCTGGCTCATCGAAGCCGGCAGCAGGCCTTGCTTGAAGTACTTGGTCACGACCACGTCCATTTCCTGGCCAAGGTCTTTTTCGCCATCGACCAGCGGGCGGTTCACACCGTTGTCGTTGACCACCGCGTTGATGCCGCTGGAACCGATGTTCTGGTTGCCATCGACACGCCAGAACTTGTGGTAGATGAAGCTGGCGTCGTAGTCGTCGCGCAGCTGCCAGGAGGCGAACAGGGTGGCCGCCTGCAGGTTGCCCAGCTCGCCACGGAAGGCTTCACCGAAGCGGTGCACGCGCGAACGGGTACCGGTGTAGTTGGAGCGGTTGCTCTCGAGGCCGGTCTGCTCGTAGTTGCTCGAACCGTCGTCGCCACCACCGCCACTGCCACGGGCGTAGGCCGCACCGACCTGCCATTGCGGGTCGAGGCGCAGGCGGATGCCGAGGTCGGTGGCCCAGGCGTTGACATCACCGCTCTGCTTGCCGGTGGCCACGGTTTCGTCACCGACGACCTGGCTGCTGAGGGTGTCGCGATCACCGGTCAGCCAGGTGACGCTGCCCCAGTAGTTGACGGTGTGGTCGTTGCGCCAGTTGTAGGCGTCGCTGTTGGCTTCCAGGCCCAGCCAGGTGAGGTCGCCGGTGCGGGTCTTGTCCAGCGCATCGACGGTTTCGCCCGGGTTCTTCAGGCTGCCGCCGTCGTGGGTGTGGTGGGCGCGTACGCCGACCCAGTGGCCAGGGGTCCACTGCGTGGCGACGTTGCCGTAGAGGTGCGTGCGGTCCTTGTCTTCCGGGGCCAGCTCGGTGAGGTCGGTGCGGTATTCGCTGAAGCGCTGGGCCACGCCCAGGTCGGCCTTGAGCAGGGTGGTGTCGAAGGTCCAGTTCAGCGCCTCGATGTTGGTGTCACGCCACATGCCATCGTCGCTGCGCAGGCGCTGGCGACCGAAACGCAGCTGTTCGCCGGGGTAGGCGGTGAGGCCGCTGTAGCCGACCCAGAATTCGCGCATGGCCAGGTAGCTCTTGTCCTGCTCACGGCCATCGGCGGCGGTGTCGGTGCTGGTGCCGTCGTCGTTCTGGCGCAGGGTGTCGGTTTCGATGGTGTCGGTCGCGGTGACGGCCTGGCCCATGGCATAGGCGCTCCAGTTGCCACGCTCGCCATATACCCAAGGGCGCAGATCGAGACCGAGGCCGCTGACGTCGCCGCCGGAGCGGGTGCCCAGGTCACGGTCGTCTTCCGACTGGCCGGTGATTTTCACATCCAGGCCGAAGTTCTTTTCAGCGGTCATTTCCGCCAGGGTCGGGCAGGACCACAGCAGGGCGAAGCTCAGGCCGATGCCAGCTTTCACGAAGGGATTGAGCGTCATAGCGAGTCCTCACCGGTTACTTCTTTTTCGTCGTCTTGCAGGGCTTCGATGGCCAGGGTGCTGTTGGCGCCCTGGCTCATGCTGCCGCGCGCCTGCTTTTCTTGTGCCAGCAGTTGCTGGGCCTGGCTGCGCTGGTCAGGCGTAAGTTGCTGGTCGAGCTGCTGCAGCAATTCAGCGGACTGTGGCGACGGGTTGGCCTGGGCCAGTTGGGCGAATACCCAGGCGTTGCCCGGTTGCGGGCGAATGCCGTGGCCTTCGCTGAACAGCTGGGCCAGGGCATAGTCGGCGCTGTTCTGCCCACCACGGGCGGCGGCCAGCAGGTGGTCGACGGCCTTTTGTGGCTCGACGTTGCCCAGGTAGCCGCGGCGGTAAAGCTGGCCCAGGTAGTAATGGGCGCTGACTTCGCCGGCGTCGGCGGCAGCCTGCAGGTGTTGTTCGGCTTTGGCCGCGTCCGCAGGCACAGTCTTGCCTTCGTAGTACAGGCGGCCCAGCAACAGTTCGGCGCGTGGCTGTTCGGCTTCGCGGCCCTTTTCGATGTAGGCCATCAGCTGGTCGGTATCGCCCAGCTCGGGGAAGTCGTACACCAGTTGCGCCAGGCTGACCCAGGACGCCGGGTTGGCCGGGGCCACCTGCTCGAGCAGGTCCTTGGCGGTTTTCTCGTCGGTCTGGCCGAGGCTGCGGTCAGCCAGTACCCGGGCAACGCTGTCGACCCGGGTGGCCGGTACTGCGCCACGGGCGTAGGCAGCCTTGAGCTGGCCGAGCAGGGCAGCCTGCTGGTCGGCCTGGCCGCGCTTCTGGTACACGGTGGCCAGTTCGACGTAGCAGATGTCGGTGGTGTTCAGCGCGGCCTTGCAGATTTTCTCCACTTCGCCCAGGTGCTGGTCGTAGGTGCCCTGGGTGCGGTACAGCAGCACCTGGGCCAGGCCCGCTTCCGGGTTGCCGGCGGCGCGCCACTGGTCGATCTGCTGCTGCGCGTTGACCTTGGGGAAGCTCTGCGGGTAGCTCAGGTAGAGCATCGCCAGCGGGATCAGGGTGTTGCTTTCGCCCTGCTTGGCGGCTTGCTTGAGCAGGGTTTCGGCTTCTTCGCGCTCGGCCTGGGTGCTGTCGGGCTTGGCCACCAGCAGGCGGCCAAGGCGTGCCTGGGCACGCGGCGAGATGGCCGCCGCGGCACGGTAGGTGGCCTCGGCTTCCTTGATTTTCGCCGGGTCGCGGGTGGCGACCTTGATGTCGGCCAGGCCCACTTGCGCTTCGCTGTAGCCCAGGTCGGCCAGCGCCTTGTAGTTGCGCTCGGCCAGTGCCGTGTCACCGCGCTTCATGGCTTCGTTGGCCAGGCGCTGGTCGGGCAGGCCCGCACAGCCGGCCAAGGCGATGGCCATGGCCAGGCCACACAAGCCAAGGTTCACACGCACCCTGTGGGAGCTGGCTTGCCGGCGATTGGCCAGTGCAGGCGATACATCTGCTGGGCGAGTGCTGCGCACTCGATCGCCGGCAAGCCAGCTCCCACAGGTATCGGGTTGTCTGCTAGTCATAGGCTTGTCCTCTTACAGCCCACGGGCCATGGCTTTGTCGATCAGCCAGTTCAGCGATGGGCCACGGTCGCTGTTGACCGAAGCCGGGCGACCGGCGAGTTCGGCGGGCAGGGCGCTGTCGGGCTTGATCTGCACGCGGATGTCGGCGGCTAGGTCTTCGCTGTTGAGGCTGGCGCTGCTGACGATCTGGCCGGTGCGTACTTCGTCTTCGCCGGCTACCTGGAAGTTGACCCGGGTACCTGGCTTGACCTCGTCGAACTGGCGGTAGGTGAAGCGCGCCTCGATCATCGGGTTGGTGGTGCGCGGGATCAGCTGGAAGATCGGCTGGCCCTTGGCGGCGTACTGGCCGTTGTCCACGAGCTGGCGGGCAACCACGCAATCACACGGGCTGGTAAGGGTGCCGGACAGTTGCTTGCCGAACAGTTCCTCGATCTTCGCCGGCTCCAGCTGTGCGTCTTCCAGGTTGCCCTTGAGCATGTCCAGCATGCTGGTGGTGAAGCTGGCCAGTGGCGCGCCCTTGGCGATCTGCCCACCGCTTTCGACCAGGCTGTTCACGGTGCCGTCGCGCGGCATGGTGACGTTGGTGGTGGGTACCGCGACCACGCCGGCTTCGGCATGGCTGACGAAGTACATGCCGTACAGCGACTTGGCGATGAAGCCGAAGGCGGCGACACCGACCACGAACACGCCGAGGGTGACGGTAACCGCCTTGAGGCGGCCGAAGGCGCTCAGGCCGGCACCGCCGTCCTTCTGCTTGCGCGCCTTGGTGAAGTTGTCGCGCTGCAAGGTGCTGAGCACATCGCCGGCAGTGATCAGCTCACCCGACAGGTGCGAGGTGATGATGTGGCGCAGCGTGGCGATATCGCGGGGCTCGAGGTTCTGGAACTGGGCGCCGGTTCGGCCACTGCCCGGGTTGTAGGAGCGCACCTGGAACTCGATGTCCATCGACAGGCCGAGGTTGTCGACCGTGAACTGCAGCCGCCCGCGGAGCACGTCGCCAACCGACAGTGGTTGCTTGGTGTGGAAGCTCAGGCCACCGGCGGAGAGGTCGTCGACCTTCACATCGTGGGCCTGGCGCTGAGGGTCGAGGAACCGCAGCTTGGCGGGGATGCGTACCCGGGCATGCTGGCGCTGGGCTTCGGACTCATGCACGACGTTGACGTTCACGGCGGTATTCATGTGGTTTGTTCCTGTTAGTTCCGATCCGGGTTGGGCTCACACGACCATGAACAGCACAGCAACGAAGATGCTGGCAGCCGAGAAGGTCATGGTCCGCGAGGACCAGGTGTTGAACCATTGTTGAAAGCTGGCGAGGTCACGCTTGAGGGCAGTGGGCTGACGCGTCCAGGACTGCTTGTCGAGGCGGAAGAACACGTAGATCTTCATCAGCGCGCCGATGATCTGGTTGTAATAGAGAATCAGCGGGTAGGCCGGGCCTACGTTGTGGCCGGAGCACAGCAGCATGATGGTGAGGATCAGGCGGGTGATGCCGATCCACAGCAGGTACACCAGCAGGAAGCCCAGGCCGAACTTGAGGCTGGCGATCACCGCCACGGTCAGGCCCAGCAGGCTGGTCCACATCGACACGCGCTGGTCGAACAGCACGATGCTGGTGAACAGCCCCAGGCGGCGCAGGCCCAGGCCAAGCGCGCGGGAGTTCTGCCGCAGATTGTTGCCGTACCAGCGGTACATCAGCTTGCGGCTGGCCTTGAGGAAGCTCTTCTCCGGCGGGTGCTCGACCGTGTTGATGGCGGCGTCCGGCACGTAGAAGGTGTCGTAGCCCAGGCGCATCAGGCTGAACCAGCTGGACTTGTCGTCACCGGTGAGGAACTTGAAGCGGCCCAGGCGCCAGTGCATCAGCGAGTCGCTTTCGACGTCGGCGATGAACTCGGGGTTGGTCACCACGCTGGCGCGGAACATCGACATGCGCCCGGTCATGGTCAGCACGCGTTTGGACAGGGCCATCGAGCACATGTTGATGTGGCGCTGGGCAAAGCGCAGCTTGTGCCACTCGCTCATGATGTAGCCGCCACGCACTTCGCAGAACTCGTTGGTGGTCAGGCCGCCGACGTTGGGGAACAGCTTGAACCACGGCACGGTCTTGCGTACCACGCCATCGCCCAGCACGGTGTCGCCGTCGATCACCGCCACCACGGCGTTCTCGTCCGGCAGCATGCGCGAGATCGCACGGAAACCGTAGGCCAGGCCGTCACGCTTGCCGGTACCGGCGATGCGCACGATGTCCAGCTTCACGTGGGCTGGCGGGTTGTATTTGGCCCACAGGCTTTTCACCAGCAGTTCGTCCGACATCTCCACCAGCGAGCAGACCACGGTGGTGGGGAAGCCACAGTTGATCGCCTCGCGGATCACCGAGCTGTACACCTGGGCGGTGGTGAGTGCTTCGATGCGGAAGCTGGTCACCATCAGGTACACGTGGGACGGGTCGGCGTCCTTGCCCATCTTCTGCACCTTGCGGCGCAGGTACGGGTACACGCCGTAGAGGAAGATCATGCCGCGGATGAAATGGGTGGCGCCCATGGAATAGCGCCAGATGCCGACTGCGCCGACCAGGAAGATGAAGTGCTTCGACTGCGAGTCGAAGATATCGGCCGGCAGGGCCAGGGCGATCAGCATGAGCAGACTCATGTAGAGCAGCCAACCGGCGCACTGCAACAGCACTGTCTGGATCCTTTGCATGTTCAGCATCCGTCGAGAATTCGGGAAAAGGTGGGCAGCGGGGGTGGGGAGGCCCCCGCTGCCCGGCCAGCACTTACCAGCAGATGCCTTCGGTACGGCTGGTGGCGCAGGTCGGTTTGCTCATGAAGCCGACCAGGTCGATCACGTGCTTGCCGGCCGGCGCTTGCTGGGCCAGTGCACGGAACTGCTCGTCACGGTTGCCCAGGACGATGATGTCGGCGTTGTCGATCACCTTCTGGAAGTCGGCGTTGAGCAGCGACGACACGTGCGGGATCTTCGACTCGATGTAGTCCTTGTTGGCGCCGTGGACGCGGGCGTACTGGACGTTCTCGTCGTAGATGTCCAGCTGGTAGCCCTTGCCGATCAGGCGTTCGGCCAGTTCCACCAGCGGGCTTTCACGCAGGTCGTCGGTGCCGGCCTTGAAGCTCAGCCCGAGCAGGGCGACCTTGCGCTTGTCGTGGGCTTCGATCAGCTCGAAGGCGTTCTGCACCTGCGATTCGTTGCTGCGCATCAGCGAGTCGAGCAGCGGTGCGCGTACATCGAGGCTGGAGGCGCGATAGGTGAGGGCGCGTACGTCCTTGGGCAGGCACGAGCCGCCGAAGGCGAAGCCAGGGCGCATGTAGTACTGGGACAGGTTCAGCACTTTGTCCTGGCAGACCACGTCCATCACGTCACGGCCATCCACGCCTACGGCCTTGGCAATGTTGCCGATCTCGTTGGCGAAGGTGACCTTGGTGGCGTGCCACACGTTGCAGGTGTACTTGATCATCTCGGCCACTTCGATCGGCTTGCGGATGATCGGTGCGTCGAGCTCTTCGTACAGGGCCTGCAGGATGTCGCCGCTGGCGGTGTCCAGTTCGCCGATGACGGTCATCGGTGGCTGGTCGTAGTCCTTGATCGCGGTGCTTTCACGCAGGAATTCCGGGTTGACCGCAACGCCGAAGTCGACGCCGGCTTTCTTGCCCGAGCAGTCTTCGAGGATCGGGATCACCACGTTCTTCACGGTACCCGGCAGCACGGTGCTGCGTACCACGATGGTGTGGCGGCGCTCGCTGTCACGCAGCACGTAGCCGATTTCGCGGCACACCGACTCGATGTACTCGAGGCCCAGGTCGCCGTTCTTCTTGCTTGGGGTACCCACGCAGATCATCGATACGTCGCTGGCACGGATGGCTTCGGCGAAATCGGTAGTACCGCGCAGGCGGCCGTTGGCGATGCCCTGTTGCAGCAGTGCTTCCAGGCCAGGTTCGACGATGGGCGACTTGCCCTGATTGATCAGGTCGATCTTGGTGCTGGACACGTCCACACCGATCACTTCATGGCCTCGCGCCGTCAGGCAGCCTGCACAGACCGCACCCACATAACCCAAACCAAAGATGCTGATACGCATCGCTATCACCTCATGTGTTTATCACGTCGGCACCTCCGGGGAGAGCCGGACTGGGTTGATTAACAACAGTTTTCGGGCGCACGGATCCATGGCGAAATGCACACTTCGCCGAGCGCAGGCAAAATAAATCCGGAGCGCAAAAAGTTATGCACTCAAATGTGGCAGTAAAAAGCCATTAATTAAAAAACGTGCCCTGGAATGCAGCCGTCTTTATTGCAAGGCGCTACGTGGCGCTTTGCTGTGCTTGTTTTTTCAAGTGGAAAAATCCTTTGAAATCAACCACTAGGACGAATTGAACGGGACGCGTCTCTCCTGCATGGACAGGGTCTTCGGGGGTTGCCCGTCATACCTGTCGAAGTTGTTGGGGCTGGTAGTGGATACCTGCCGTTGTCATCTGTAAGTCATCTCTCACAGCCCGGGGGCAGGAAAATCGTTACGGCACTATGAGCGATTCGTCGTAGCAGAAGTTCCGGGGTGGGTTCGGCGTGGATGAAAGATTTCTAAATATTTTTTCAGTGGTAGACAATTTCAATCTGATAGCACACGGGTGTTTTGCCCCTATATATAAAGGGCGAAACTGTTGCGAGATATTTTTATGCCAGCATCGAAAAATATTTTGAAAAATTCGTCAAAAAAGCTACGAACGGTCTTATGGCGTTTGGCTATAAGTTGCGGTGTGTCGATTTTTTGGCGTCGAATTTGTGGCGTGATGGCGATATGAAGTGTGCCCTGTTGCGGGGCAAAGGCGGGGAGAAATGTTTTTGCCCATTCGCGGGCACGCCCGCTCCCACAGGTTGGTCACTGACCTTGAATTCAGTGGCATACCTGTGGGAGCGGGCGTGCCGCGAAAGCGGTGCTACAGGCTTACTCGGTCGGATGATCGCGTAGGAACACCAGGTGGTCCGGCTTCGACTGTTCGGCACTGTAGTAGTACCCCTGCACATCGAACTGCTTGAGCTGCTCCGGGTCGCTGATGCGCTGCTGGATGACGAAGCGGCTCATCATGCCGCGGGCTTTCTTGGCGTAGAAGCTGATGATCTTGTACTGGCCGTTCTTCAGGTCCTTGAAGTCGACGTTGATCACCCGGGCCTTCAGCGCGCTGCGTTTCACCGCGCTGAAATACTCGTTGCTGGCCAGGTTCAGCAGCACGTCATCGCCCTGTTCGGCCAGGGCCTGGTTCAGCCATTCGCTGATGCGCGTGCCCCAGAAGGCGTACAGGTCCTTGCCGCGGGCGTTGGCCAGCTTGGTGCCCATTTCCAGGCGGTAAGGTTGCATCAGGTCGAGCGGGCGCAGCAGGCCATACAGGCCCGAAAGCATGCGCAAGTGCTGCTGGGCGTAGCTGAAATCGTCCTCGCCCAGGCTTTCGGCGTCGAGGCCGGTGTACACGTCACCCTTGAACGCCAGCAGCGCCTGCTTGGCATTGGCCGGGGTGAAGTCCGGGGTCCAGCTGCCGAAGCGCGCGGCATTCAGGCCGGCGAGCTTGTCGGACAGGTGCATCAGTTCGCTGATCTGCGCCGGCGACAGGTCGCGCAGCTGCTGGATCAGCTCCTGGGAGTCGTCCAGGTACTGGGGCAGGGTGAAACGCTCGGTCACCGGCGGGGTGTCGTAGTCGAGGGTCTTGGCGGGGGAAATCACCGTCAGCATCGGGTCGGCTCCTGGCATCGTTGGCCGGGAATTCTACGGGCTGGACGGTGCAAGTCCAAACTATGGCGACGATAGTCACAGACCATGGCCGGTGCAGAGGCTATAGTGCGCGTTTCGCCGTTGCGGAGCCTTCAACCGTGCGTATTGCCTCTGCCTTGCTGGCCGCTCTGCTGAGCCTGGCCGTGCAAGCCGCCCCTTCACCCCAGGTGAGCCTGGACCGCAGTCTGTGGCCCGAAAAGCTGGACAGTCCGGCGTTGTTCGATGTGGCCTCGCGGGCCGAGATCCTCTCGTTCGCCCAGGTGCTGCACGAAAGCGAACTGCTGGACGACGCGGCGCTGGCGGCACGCTTGGGGCTACGGCAGGTCAACTTGCAGAAGGTGCGCCTGGTGCGGGCGCGCATGTGGCAGCGGTTGTGGGAAGGTTATCAACAGGCGCAGCGCAGTTGCGAGCAGGATGCGTCGTTCTGCTATCCGGTGACGTCGATGGCGGAGTTGCGTACGCAAGCGGCGACGTTCGCTGCCGATGTCGGCACTTTCTACACCGATTGGATCGAGCCGAGCCATCAGTTCCATGTGCGCTACCTGGACGAACAACTGCGCAAGGCGGCGTTGCTGCCGCAGACCAGCAGCGAGGTGGAGCGGCTGTCCTCACGCGAGCGCAATGGGGATGAACTGAACGACCGCATGTTCCTGCTGACCTTCGTCGGCGGGCCAGGGCCGGATGGCGGCAGTACCGACCTGCTGGCTGATTACCTGCGCCGGCAAAAGCTTGAAGGCACGTTCTTCGTGCTCGGCAACCGCCTGCAGCAACGGCGCGACGCCGGGGCGGCAGATGCCTTGCGCCAGCTCTATGGCGGGCAGTGCGTGGGGATCCAGGGTTGGGAGTACCGCTCCCATGCGCAGTGGACAGGCTGGCAGGACTCGCTGCGGCGTAGCCAGGCGCGGGTGCAGGCCGACCTGCCGGAGCAGTATGTGCCGTTGTTTCGCCCGCCTTACGGGCAGCGTCGGGCCGATGGCGAGGCGTTCATGGCCAGCCAGCAGTTGCAGGTATCGTTGTGGGACATCGATGCCCAGGATGATGGCGCACTGAGCGCCGAAGCCTCTGCCCAGCGGGTGCTGACCTTGATGCTGCTGTGGCGCAAAGGGGTGATCCAGTTCCATGACAGCCTGCCCAAGGCGCAGCCGGCGGTGGAGTGGTTGTTGCGCAATACGGCGCAGAGCGGGATTGGTTGGGAAGATTGCCAGGGATATGCCAACCAGGGGTGAGAGGGGGCTGCTACGCAGCCCATCGCCGGCAAGCCAGCTCCCACCTCGACCGCATCGGCCTCAAGCCATGCGCTGTCCCTGTGGGAGCTGGCTTGCCGGCGATGAGGCCAGTGCAGGCAACACAACACAGTTGCTCTTGCAGGTTAGGTGCATGGCTTGCTGGCGTTGGCCCATGCAATGGCAGCCTGATTTTTGACTGTAGTCCTCACGCGCCCCCTCGCCAACCCCTGTTCGTCATTTGGAAAAATAAACTTCACCTGCACGTAAAAAGACTTTTTTTAGTCATCATTTTTGCGGTATGAAGAAACCAGACAGCCGATTCCTGCAGCACAGGTGGCGTCATCCAGGCCCACCTAGCCAGGTTCGCTTCCCGCCCGTAACAACGCGGATACGGGGACAGCGGCAGTCACTCTGCGGCGTAACAGACCACGCCGTGTGGCTTCGACATAAGGTGACCGAGTATGGATGACCAAGGACGCAACCCTTCCTCCAGCAAGCCTATCCTGTATGTGCTCGATACCAACGTCCTGATTCACGACCCCAACGCGTTACTGAACTTCGAGGAGCACCATGTCGCCATCCCGATGACGGTGCTGGAGGAACTCGACAAGCTCAAGACCGGCAAACAGACCATCGCCGCCGAATGCCGCCAGGCCATTCGGCTGATCGACCAGACCCTTGGTGACGCCTCGCCCAGCGATGTCGAGCAGGGCGTGCCGATCCAGCGTGGCAAGAGCGGGCCCAAGGGCTTCCTGTCCATCCTGATGACTCCGCGCAACGAGCCGAACAAGCTGCTGCCGGAAAACCTCAACGACAACATCATCATCAACCAGTTGCTCGAAGTACGGGCCCGGCGCACCGACCTGGACGTTGTGCTGGTCACCAAAGACATCAACATGCGCCTGAAGGCGCGTGCCTGTGGCATCGCGGCCGAGGACTACAGCACCGACCAGCTGGTCGATGACGTGTCCTTGCTGTCCAAGGGCTACCATTCGGTCACCGGCTCGTTCTGGGACCGGGTGAGCAAGGTCGATACCCGCCAGGAGCGTGGCCGCACCTGGCACCGCGTGCAATTGATCGACAACCTGCCGGCGGTTCACGTCAACGAGTTCATCATCGATGAACAGGGCTTCGTCGGCTGGATCAAGGGTATCCGCAACGATGAGCTGCTGTTGCTCGACCTGCACCAGGAACCGTTGCTGCACCAGGAAGCCTGGGGCCTGAAGCCGCGTGACATCCACCAGAGCCTGGCGCTGTTCGCCCTGCTCGACCCGGATATCCACCTGGTCAACCTGACCGGCGCCGCCGGTTCCGGCAAGACCATCCTGGCCCTGGCCGCGGCCATCGAACAGACCATGGTCAGCAAGCGCTACCGGCGCATCATCGCCACCCGCAGCGTGCAGGGGCTGGACCAGGAGATCGGCTTCCTGCCGGGCACCGAGGCCGAGAAGATGGAACCCTGGCTGGGCGCCATCACCGACAACCTCGAAGCCTTGCACATGGATGACGAGAGCACCCATGGCAGCGTCGAGTACATCCTCGAGCGCGTGCCGTTGCAGTTCAAGTCGCTGAACTACATCCGTGGCCGTAGCTTCCAGCAGAGCCTGATCCTGATCGACGAGTGCCAGAACCTGACGCCGCACCAGATGAAAACCATCATCACCCGTGCCGGCTCCGGGTCCAAGGTGGTCTGCCTGGGCAACCTGGCGCAGATCGACACCCCCTACCTGTCCGCGACCAGCTCGGGCCTGACCTACCTGACCGAGCGCTTCAAGGACTTCCCCCATGGCGTGCACATCACCCTGCAGGGCGTGCCACGCTCGGTGCTGGCCGAGTACGCCGAGTCGCATCTGTAACCCTCTTTGCCGGGCGGTTCGCCGCCCGGCCTTTTCGCGGGCACGGTTGACGCACCCCTCTGCTCAAACCTGACTCACAGGTTTACACTGCAAGTTCCCTTCACAGGAGCAGAGCAGTGCTGACACATCTTGATTCCCAGGGGCGGGCCAACATGGTCGACGTCACTGAAAAGGCCGTGACCGAGCGCGAGGCCACCGCCGAGGCGCGGGTGCGCATGTTGCCGCAGACCTTGCAGATGATCGTCGACGGTGAACACCCCAAGGGCGACGTGTTCGCCGTGGCGCGCATTGCCGGGATCCAGGCGGCGAAGAAGACCAGCGACCTGATCCCGCTGTGCCACCCGTTGATGCTGACCAGTGTCAAGGTCGAGCTCAGCGCCGAGGGGCAGGACGCCGTGCGTATCGTTGCCCGCTGCAAGCTGGCCGGGCAGACCGGCGTGGAGATGGAGGCGCTGACCGCCGCCAGCGTTGCCGCTCTGACGATCTATGACATGTGCAAGGCTGTGGATAAAGGTATGGTCATCGAGCAGGTGCGCCTGCTGGAAAAACTCGGCGGCAAGAGCGGCCACTACAAGGTGGAGGCGTGATGAAGGTCAAGGTGATGTACTTCGCCCGTTACCGCGAACTGCTGGGCGTGGATGCCGAGCGGGTGGAGGGCGCGTTCAAGGTGCTCGACGATGTGCGCCAGGCCTTGGTGGCCAAGGGCGGGCAGTACGAAGTGCTGGCCGAGCAGAACCTGATGTGTGCGCGCAACGAAGAACTGTGCAAGCTTGATGAGCCGCTGGAAGAGGGCGATGAAGTGGCGTTCTTCCCGCCGGTGACCGGAGGCTGAACATGGCTGTGCGAGTACAGGAGGGCGCGTTCGACCCGGGGGCCGAGACCAATACCATGCACGCGGCGAATGTCGGCGTGGGCGCGGTGGTCGGTTTTGTCGGCTACGTGCGGGATTTCAACGATGGCCGTGAAGTGGCGGGGATGTTCCTCGAGCACTATCCGGGCATGACCGAAAAGGCCCTGGCCAAGATCGTGGTCGAGGCCGAGCAGCGCTGGCCGTTGCTCAAGGTGGAGGTGCTGCACCGCATCGGTGCGCTGGAACCGGGCGAACCGATCGTGTTCGTCGGTGTGGCCAGTGCCCATCGGCAGGCGGCGTTCGATGCCTGCAACTTCATCATGGACTACCTGAAGACCCGGGCGCCGTTCTGGAAGAAGGAAAATACCCAGGAAGGGGCACGGTGGGTGGAAGGGAAGCAGAGTGACCAGGATGCCGCTGGGCGCTGGTAGATCCTTGTTTGATGGCCGGGGCGGAGCCCCGGTTCGCGGGTGAACCCGCTCCCACAGGTACTGCACAGGTTTCGGAAGCTGTGCAGTACCTGTGGGAGCGGGTTTACCCGCGAAGAGGCCGGCATAGGTCAATGGTGCTTGCGCGGCACCGGCTTCAGCAGCTCATCCGGCGGCATTTCACATTTGATCTTGCGCCCCAGCAGCTCTTCGATCGCGGGCAGCTGGTACGAATCATCCTCGCCGGCAAAGCTGATCGACACACCACTGGTGCCCGCACGGCCTGTCCGGCCAATGCGGTGCACGTAGTCGTCCGGGTCTTCCGGCAGGGTGAAGTTGATCACGTGGCTGATGCCATCGATGTGAATGCCACGCCCCGCCACGTCGGTGGCCACCAGCACGGTGATGCGCCCTTCGCGGAAGTTCTCCAGGGTACGGATACGCTTGTGCTGCGGCACGTCGCCCGACAACTGCGCGGCATTGATGCCGTCGCGCACGAGTTTTTCCTCGATGCGCCGCACTTCGTCCTTGCGGTTGGCAAACACCATCACCCGTTCCCACTTGTTCTGGGTCACCAGGTTGTACAGCAGCTTGTACTTGTCGCTGCCGGCCACCGCATAGACGTGCTGCTCCACCGTTTCGCTGGCAACGTTCTCCGGCTCGATCTCGACGATGGCCGGGTTGGTGGTCCATTGCTTGGCCAGGTTCATCACGTCGTCGGTGAAGGTGGCGGAGAACAGCAGGGTCTGGCGCTCGCTTTTCGGCGGCGTCTGGCGAATGATCTGGCGCACCTGGGGGATGAAACCCATGTCGAGCATGCGGTCGGCTTCGTCCAGCACCATCACCTCGACCATGTCCAGGTGCACCTCTCCGCGCTGGTTGAAGTCCAGCAGGCGGCCCGGAGTGGCCACCAGGATGTCGCAATGGCGCGCTTCCAGGGCCTTGAGCTGCTTGTCGAAGTCCATGCCGCCGACGAAGCTCATCACGTTCAGGCCGGTGTACTTGGTCAGGGCGATGGCATCCTTGGCGATCTGCACCACCAGCTCGCGGGTGGGCGCGATGATCAGCGCGCGTGGCTCGCCCATGTAGCGTTCCTTCGGCGGCGGCGTCTGCTGCAGCTGGGAAATGATCGAGATCAGGAACGCCGCAGTCTTGCCGGTACCGGTCTGGGCCCGGCCGATGGCGTCCTGGCCACGCAGGGTGTAACCCAGCACCTGTGCCTGGATCGGCGTGCAGTACGGGAAGCCCAGGTCGTGGATGGCGTGCATCACCTCGTTGGACAGCTTGAAGTCGTGGAAGCGGGTCTTGCCTTCCTGCGGCTCGACCACGAAGTCTTCCGGTTTCCACAGGCTGGCCTGCGGCTTGGGCTTGCGCTCGCGACGCGGTTTGTCCTTGGCCGGCTTGTCGGCGGCTGGCGTAACGGCGGCAGGCTGTTCGGCCAGGGGCGCGGGGGTGGCGCGTGGGGCGGCCGGTTTTGCCGCACGCTGGGCCTCGCTGGCGGGTGCGGGCGCAGGCAGCGTCACGCTGGCAGCAGGAGCGACGGCCTGTGGCGCGGCGTCTCCCTTGCCGAAAATTTTCTTGAGTGCCTTGAGCACGATCGTCTCGTCAACTGGTTAAGGAATGTACGCCGGGCAGTGTAAAGCAAGATTCAGGCGCGGCGTAGTGGAATAGCCTTACAACTACAGGCGGCCTTGGCTTATTGCAATTGCTTGCTCAGCCAGTCGTGGATGTCGCTCAACTCTTCCACCACCACTTCATGTTCCATCGGGTATTCGTGCCAGCGGGCGGCGACGCCCCAGGTATTCAGGTACTCGAAGGCGGTGCGGCCCATGGAAGGGATCACCACCGGGTCGTGCACGCCGTGCAGGCACAGGGCCGGGGTGCGTTGCTGGCAGGCGCTCAACTGATGCTGGTCGTTGAAGGTGGGGGCGTAGGTGGACAGGGCGATCACGCCACCCAGTGCTTCTTGCCACTTTATATAGGCAGTGTGCAGCACCACCGCGCCGCCCTGGGAGAAACCGGCCAGGAAGATCCGCGACAGGCTGATGCCTTTGGCCTGCTCGGCCTTGATCAGGGCAATGAGCTGCTCGGCCGATTCTTCCAGCTGCGCCTCGTCGATGGCACGGGCCGGGGTCATGGCCTTGATGTCGTACCAGCTGGGCATGGCGTAGCCGCCGTTGATGGTTACCGGGCGGGTTGGAGCCTGGGGCATGACGAAACGGGTGCTGAGCAGGCGCTCCTGCATGAATTCGGCCACTGGTAGGAAGTCGTAACGGTCGGCACCCAGGCCGTGCAACCAGATCACACAGGCATCGGCGGTTTTCTGCGGTTCGAGAATCAGCGGGTTGGTCATGACTGCTCCGAAAGTGTGCGGGTCTTGTTATGGCGTGCGTGAAAAGAAGGCGCTGGAAATGATTGTCGGAAAAAGAATGTCGCAACGATACAACTTTCCCTACTTGACGAGCGCTTAAACGCTACAGCCGTAAATTCTGGTACGCGCTTTGCAATTCAACCAATGATGCAAAGGGCAGGCCGTGACGGTAACACCCTTTGCACGCGAAGGCTGTCACAGAACAGTCCATTGCGCCATTGACCCAATAACAAGCCAATACGGGTCGGATACGCCTCAAAAGGGTGCGGTGCAATTCCGGCTCGATACAACAAGAGCGATTTGGAGGTTGTGAATGAAGATGTTGAAAACCACCCTGGCAGTCCTGACCGCTGCCGCCGCGCTGGGCGCCGTGAGCAACGCCCAGGCCGGCGCCACCCTCGATGCGGTAAAGAAGAAGGGCTTCGTCCAGTGTGGCGTGAGCGACGGTCTTCCAGGTTTCTCGGTACCTGATGCGCAGGGCAAGATCGTTGGTATCGACGCCGACGTGTGCCGCGCGGTGGCCGCCGCCGTGTTCGGCGACGCCACCAAGGTCAAGTTCAGCCAGCTCAACGCCAAGGAACGCTTCACCGCCCTGCAGTCGGGCGAAGTCGATGTGCTGTCGCGCAACACCACCTGGACCAGCTCGCGTGATGCTGGCATGGGCTTGGTATTCGCCGGTGTTACCTACTATGACGGCGTCGGTTTCCTGGTCAACAAGAAGCTGGGTGTTTCCAGCGCCAAGGAGCTCGATGGCGCGACCATCTGCATCCAGGCGGGTACCACCACCGAGCTGAACGTGTCGGACTTCTTCCGCGCCAATGGCCTGAAATATACCCCGATCACCTTCGACACCTCCGACGAAAGCGCCAAGTCGCTGGAGTCCGGCCGTTGCGACGTGCTGACCTCGGACAAGTCGCAGCTGTTCGCCCAGCGCTCCAAGCTGGCCGCGCCGACCGACTACGTGGTACTGCCGGAAACCATCTCCAAGGAACCGCTGGGCCCGGTGGTGCGCAAAGGCGACGAGGAGTGGTTCAGCATCGTCAAGTGGACCCTGTTCGCCATGCTCAACGCCGAAGAGGCGGGCATCACCTCGAAGAACGTCGAGGCCGAGGCCAAAGGCACCAAGAACCCGGACGTCGCCCGCCTGCTGGGTGCGGACGGCGAGTACGGCAAGGACCTCAAGCTGCCCAAGGACTGGGTAGTGCAGATCGTCAAGCAAGTCGGCAACTATGGCGAAGTGTTCGAGAAGAACCTGGGCCAAGGCACCGACCTGAAGATCGACCGTGGCATGAACGCCCTGTGGAACAACGGCGGCATCCAGTACGCGCCACCTGTGCGCTGATGGCTGCACCCTGCGGCGGCATCCCGCCGCCGCAGGCTGTTCGAATCCCTACTGTCCGGGGCACTTCATGCAAAATCAAATCGGCGCACCCAAGGGCTTGTCCCTTAACGATCCGCGTGTGCGCGCGTGGCTGTTCCAGATTCTCACGATAGTCTTCGTGGTCGGTCTGGGCTGGTACCTGTTCCACAACACGCAAACCAACCTGCAACACCGGGGCATCACCTCGGGCTTCGACTTCCTCGACCGCAGTGCCGGCTTCGGCATCGCCCAGCATCTGATCCCCTACGTGGAATCCGACAGCTATGCGCGGGTGTTCGTCATCGGCCTGCTCAACACCCTGCTGGTGACCTTCATCGGCGTGGTGCTGGCGACCATTCTCGGCTTCATCATCGGTGTGGCGCGGCTGTCGCCGAACTGGATGATCAACAAGCTGGCGACCGTGTATGTGGAAACCTTCCGCAACATCCCGCCGTTGTTGCAGATCCTGTTCTGGTACTTTGCCGTGTTCCTGACCCTGCCGGGACCGCGGGGCAGCATCAATATCGATGACACCTTCTTCATCAGCAACCGTGGCCTGAACATGCCCGGCGCGTCCATGGCCGAAGGCTTCTGGCCGTTTGTCGTGGCCCTGGCCCTGGCGCTGCTGGCCATCGTGGCGATGGTGCGCTTTGCCAACAAGCGCTTCGACGAGACCGGCGTGCCGTTCCACAAGTTCTGGGTGGGGCTGGCGCTGTTCATCGCCATTCCGGGTGTTTGTGCACTGCTGTTCGGCAGCCCGGTGCACTGGGAAGTGCCGCAATTGAAAGGATTCAACTTCGTCGGTGGCTGGGTACTGATCCCCGAGCTGCTGGCGCTGACCCTGGCGTTGACCATCTACACCGCTGCGTTCATCGCCGAGATCGTGCGCTCCGGTATCCGTTCGGTCAGCCATGGCCAGACCGAGGCCGCGCGCTCGCTGGGCCTGCGCGAGGGGCCGACCCTGCGCAAGGTGATCATCCCCCAGGCACTGCGGGTGATCATTCCGCCGCTGACCAGCCAGTACCTGAACCTGGCGAAGAACTCGTCGCTGGCGGCCGGTATCGGCTACCCGGAGATGGTCTCGCTGTTCGCCGGTACCGTGCTCAACCAGACCGGCCAGGCCATCGAGGTGATCGCCATCACCATGAGTGTCTATCTCGCCATCAGCATCAGCATTTCGCTGCTGATGAACTGGTACAACAAGCGCATTGCGCTGATCGAGCGGTGAGGATACGCCCGTGAATGCCCATGTTTTCAAACCCGACATGCCGCCACCGGTGAAAACCGTCGGCGTGCTCGCATGGATGCGTGCCAATCTGTTCTCCAGCTGGCTCAACACGCTGCTGACCCTGTTCGCCATCTACCTGGTGTGGCTGATCGTGCCACCGTTGCTGCAGTGGGCGTTGCTTGACGCCAACTGGGTCGGCACCACCCGCGCCGACTGCACCAAGGAGGGCGCCTGCTGGGTGTTCGTGCAGCAGCGCTTCGGCCAGTTCATGTATGGCTACTACCCGGCCGAGTTGCGCTGGCGCGTGGACCTGACCGTGTGGCTTGCCGTGCTCGGCGCCGCGCCGCTGTTCATCAAGCGTTTCCCGCGCAAGGCCTTCTACGGCCTGGGCTTCCTGGTGCTGTACCCGCTGCTGGCCTACGCCCTGCTGCACGGGGGCGTGCTGGGCCTGGAAAACGTACCGACCAGCCAGTGGGGCGGGCTGATGCTGACCCTGGTGATCGCCACCGTGGGCATTGTCGGCGCATTGCCGCTGGGCATCCTGCTGGCCCTGGGGCGGCGCTCGAGGATGCCGGCGGTGAAGGTGGTGTGCGTGACCTTCATCGAGTTCTGGCGCGGCGTGCCGCTGATCACCGTGCTGTTCATGTCATCGGTGATGCTGCCGTTGTTCCTGCCTGAGGGCATGAGCTTCGACAAGCTGCTGCGGGCGATGATCGGCGTGATCCTGTTCCAGTCGGCGTACATCGCCGAGGTGGTGCGTGGTGGCCTGCAGGCCATCCCCAAGGGCCAGTACGAAGCTGCCGCTGCCATGGGCCTGGGCTACTGGCGGGCGATGGGCCTGGTGATTCTGCCGCAGGCGCTCAAGCTGGTGATCCCTGGCATCGTCAACACCTTCATTGCCCTGTTCAAGGACACCAGCCTGGTGATCATCATCGGCCTGTTCGACCTGCTGAACAGCGTCAAGCAAGCCGCCGCCGACCCGGCCTGGCTGGGCATGGCTACCGAGGGCTACGTGTTCGCCGCCCTGGTGTTCTGGATTTTCTGTTTCGGTATGTCCCGCTACTCCATGCACCTGGAGCGCAAGCTGGACACTGGCCACAAGCGTTAGGAGTTTCGAAATGAGTGAAGCGATCAAGCAGCCTGCCGGCCCCGAAGGCATCATCCAGATGCAGGGCGTGAACAAGTGGTACGGCCAGTTCCATGTGCTCAAGGACATCAACCTGAACGTGCGCCAGGGCGAGCGCATCGTGCTGTGCGGGCCGTCCGGCTCGGGCAAGTCCACTACCATCCGTTGCCTCAACCGCCTGGAAGAGCACCAGCAGGGGCGCATCGTGGTCGATGGTGTGGAGCTGACCAACGACCTCAAGCAGATTGAGGCCATCCGCCGCGAAGTGGGCATGGTGTTCCAGCACTTCAACCTGTTCCCGCACCTGAGCATTCTGGAGAACTGCACCCTGGCGCCGATGTGGGTGCGCAAGATGCCGCGGCGCAAGGCCGAGGAAATCGCCATGCACTACCTGGAGCGGGTGCGTATTCCGGAGCAGGCGCACAAGTACCCGGGGCAGTTGTCCGGTGGCCAGCAGCAGCGTGTGGCGATTGCCCGCGCGTTGTGCATGAAGCCGAAGATCATGCTGTTCGACGAACCGACCTCGGCGCTGGACCCGGAAATGGTCAAGGAAGTGCTCGATACCATGGTGGGCCTGGCCGAGGATGGCATGACCATGCTCTGCGTGACCCACGAGATGGGCTTTGCCCGGACCGTGGCGAACCGGGTGATCTTCATGGACAAGGGCGAGATCGTCGAGCAGGCGGCGCCGGATGACTTCTTCGACCGGCCACGCAGTGACCGGACCAAGTTGTTCCTGAGCCAGATCCTGCATTGATGCAAAAGGGGCCGCTTTGCGGCCCATCGCCGGCAAGCCAGCTCCCACAGGTATCACATCAGCCTCAAGCCCTGTGCAATACCTGTGGGAGCTGGCTTGCCGGCGATGGGCTGCAAAGCAGCCCCAGATCGAAGCCTTACTTCTCTTCCTTGGCGACTGCCGGCGCCGGTGGCGGCCGCAGCCCCACCTCGGCGATCAGTTTCAACTGCTGCCCATTGCGCATCACCTCGATGGTGATCTTCTCGTTGGGCTTGATCCGCGCCACCTGGTTCATCGACTTGCGCCCGTCACCGGCTGGCTCGCCGTTGATGCTCAGGATCACGTCACCCAGCTGCAAACCGGCCTTTGCCGCCGGCCCTTCGCGGAAGATACCCGCCACCACGATGCCCGGGCGGTCCTTCATGCCGTACGATTCGGCCAGCTCCTGGCTCAGCGGCTGTACTTCGATACCCAGCCAGCCACGGATCACCTGGCCGTGCTCGATGATCGACTTCATCACCTCCAGTGCCAGTTTCACCGGGATGGCGAAGCCGATGCCCTGTGAACCGCCGGATTTGGAGAAGATCGCCGTGTTGATGCCGATCAGGTTGCCGTTGGCATCCACCAGCGCACCGCCGGAGTTGCCCGGGTTGATCGCGGCGTCGGTCTGGATGAAGTCTTCGTAGTTGTTCAGGCCCAGCTGGTTGCGGCCGGTGGCGCTGATGATGCCCATGGTCACGGTCTGGCCGACCCCGAACGGGTTACCGATGGCCAGCGACACGTCGCCGATGTGAATGTTGTCGGAGCGGCCGATGGTGATGGCTGGCAGGCTCTTCAGGTCGATCTTCAGCACCGCCAGGTCGGTTTCCGGGTCGCTGCCGATGACCCGGGCCAGGGTCTCGCGGCCATCCTTCAGGGCCACGACGATCTGGTCGGCACCGCTGGTGACGTGGTTGTTGGTCAGCAGGTAGCCCTCGGGGCTCATGATCACCGCCGAGCCCAGGCTCGACTCCCAGCGGCGCTGCTTGGGCAGGTTGTCGCCGAAGAAACGGCGGAACTGCGGGTCTTCGAACAGCGGGTGGGCGCTCTTGTTCACCACCTTGGTGGTGTACAGGTTGACCACCGTCGGGGCGGCCAGGGTCACGGCGTCGGCGTAGGATACCGGGCCCTGCATGATCCGCGAGGTCTGCGGCGCCTGTTGCAGGTTGACGTCCTGACTGGGCAGGCCGACCCATTCCGGGAAGCGCTGGATGATCAGCATGGCGATCAGTACGCCGGTAAGCAGGGGCCAGCCAAAATAACGCAAAGCCTTGAACATGAATGAATCCTGGAAAGAGCCGGGGGACGGTGACCGTGCGGTGGGGCATGAGCGCGCGCGATCATACACCGGTTCCCCCAGTGCCGGCGACGGCCCATAATGGCCGGCATTATACGGGCGTTGCATGGGCGTTGTGCCCGAGAAAAACGCAGATTTCGAGGAGATTTTCATGGCCGTCGCTCTGAACACCCTGGTCGAGGAAGCCGAGCGTTACCTGGGCAGCGCGAAGATCCAGGATTATTGCCCCAACGGCCTGCAGGTCGAAGGCCGGCCGCAGGTCAGCCGCATCGTCAGCGGCGTTACCGCCAGCCAGGCGCTGCTGGATGCGGCGGTCGAGGCCGAGGCCGACCTGGTGCTGGTGCACCATGGCTACTTCTGGAAGGGTGAGAACCCGTGCGTCACCGGTATCCGGCAGCGCCGGCTGAAGACCCTGTTGAACAACGACATCAGCCTGCTGGCGTTCCACCTGCCGCTGGATGTGCACCCGGACGTGGGCAACAACGTGCAACTGGCGCGGCAGCTGGACATTACTGTCGAAGGGCCGCTGGACCCGGAGAACCCCAAGGTGGTCGGCATGGTCGGCTCGCTGGCCGAGCCGATGACCGCGCGCGACTTCGCCCGCCGGGTGCGGGAGGTGCTGGGGCGTGAGCCTTTGCTGGTCGAAGGTGAGCAGATGATCCGCCGGGTCGGCTGGTGCACCGGGGGCGGGCAGGGCTACATCGACACGGCGATCGCGGCCGGGGTGGACCTGTACCTGACCGGCGAGGCGTCGGAGCAGACCTACCATAGTGCCCGCGAGAATGGCGTCAGCTTCATTGCCGCCGGGCACCATGCCACCGAGCGGTATGGGGTACAGGCGCTGGGTGATTACCTGGCGCGGCGCTTTGCCGTGGAGCACCTGTTCATCGATTGCCCGAACCCTATCTGATCTTCGCGGGCGCGCCCGCTCCCACAAGGACTCCGCTGCACCTGTGGGAGCGGGCGTGCCCGCGAAGGGCCGCAGAGCGGCCCCAATTCCAGCCCAAACCCCCAGTCATATCGTTAGACTTTTTCGATCTAGCCAGCCTCCTAAATAGAAGCAGCCGCTGTGATAAAGTGGCTCGCTCGAACACGGCCCGCAGGCCGTCCATAAGATCGTTTTTCGTGAGTAGCCATGGTCGACAAACTGACGCACTTGAAACAGCTGGAGGCGGAGAGCATCCACATCATCCGCGAGGTGGCCGCCGAGTTCGACAACCCGGTGATGCTGTACTCGATCGGCAAGGATTCCGCCGTGATGCTGCACCTGGCGCGCAAGGCCTTCTTCCCGGGCAAGCTGCCGTTCCCGGTGATGCACGTCGACACCCAGTGGAAATTCCAGGAGATGTACAGCTTCCGCGACAAGATGGTCGAGGAAATGGGCCTGGAGCTGATCACCCACGTCAACCCCGAGGGTGTGGCGCAGGGCATCAACCCGTTCACCCATGGCAGCTCCAAGCACACCGACATCATGAAGACCCAGGGCCTGAAACAGGCGCTGGACAAGCATGGTTTCGACGCCGCCTTCGGTGGTGCGCGCCGCGACGAAGAGAAATCGCGGGCCAAGGAGCGCGTGTACTCGTTCCGTGACAGCAAGCACCGCTGGGACCCGAAGAACCAGCGCCCGGAACTGTGGAACGTGTACAACGGCAAGGTCAACAAGGGCGAGTCGATCCGCGTCTTCCCGCTGTCGAACTGGACCGAGCTGGACATCTGGCAGTACATCTACCTCGAAGGCATCCCGATCGTGCCGCTGTACTTCGCTGCCGAGCGCGAAGTCATCGAGAAGAACGGCACCCTGATCATGATCGACGACGAACGCATCCTCGAACATCTCACCGATGAAGAGAAAGCGCGCATCGTCAAGAAGAAGGTGCGTTTCCGTACCCTCGGCTGCTACCCGTTGACGGGTGCTGTCGAGTCGGAAGCCGAGACCCTGACGGACATCATCCAGGAAATGCTCCTGACCCGTACGTCCGAACGCCAGGGCCGTGTCATCGACCACGATGGCGCCGGTTCCATGGAAGACAAGAAACGCCAAGGCTACTTCTAATTTCAGGGTTACTCCATGTCGCACCAATCTGATCTGATCAGCGAGGACATCCTCGCCTACCTGGCCCAGCACGAGCGCAAGGAACTGCTGCGCTTCCTGACCTGCGGCAACGTCGACGACGGCAAGAGCACCCTGATCGGGCGCCTGCTGCACGACTCGAAGATGATCTACGAGGACCACCTCGAGGCCATCACCCGTGATTCGAAGAAAGTCGGCACCACCGGCGAGGAAGTCGACCTGGCACTGCTGGTCGACGGCCTGCAGGCCGAGCGCGAGCAGGGCATCACCATCGATGTCGCCTACCGCTACTTCTCCACCGCCAAGCGCAAGTTCATCATTGCCGACACCCCGGGCCACGAGCAGTACACCCGCAACATGGCTACCGGTGCGTCCACCTGCGACCTGGCGATCATCCTGGTCGACGCCCGCTACGGCGTGCAGACCCAGACCCGCCGCCACAGCTACATTGCCTCGTTGCTGGGCATCAAGCACATCGTCGTCGCGGTCAACAAGATGGACCTCAAGGGCTTCGATCAGGGCGTCTTCGAGTCGATCAAGGCCGACTACCTGAAGTTCGCCGAAGCCATCAACCTGACCCCGAGCAGCCTGCACTTCGTGCCGATGTCGGCGCTCAAGGGCGACAACGTGGTCAACCACAGCGAGCGTTCGCCGTGGTATGCCGGCCCGACGCTGATGGAAATCCTCGAAACCGTCGAAGTGTCGGCCGACCGCAACTTCACCGACCTGCGCTTCCCGGTGCAGTACGTCAACCGTCCGAACCTGAACTTCCGTGGCTTCGCCGGCACCATCGCCAGCGGCGTGGTGCACAAGGGCGACGAAATCGTCGTGCTGCCGTCGGGCAAGAGCAGCCGCGTCAAGTCCATCGTCACCTACGAAGGCGAGCTGGAAAACGCAGGCCCTGGCCAGGCCGTGACCCTGACCATGGAAGACGAGATCGACATCTCCCGTGGCGACCTGCTGGTGCATGCCGACAACGTCCCGCCGGTCACCGACCAGTTCGACGCCATGCTGGTGTGGATGGCCGAGGAGCCGATGCTCCCGGGCAAGAAATACGACATCAAGCGCGCCACCAGCTACGTGCCGGGCTCGATTGCCAGCATCACCCACAAGGTCGATGTGAACACCCTGGAGCAGGGCGCTGCCAGCGCGCTGCAGCTGAACGAGATCGGCCGCGTCAAGGTGTCCCTGGACGCCTCGATCGCCCTGGACGGTTACGACAGCAACCGCACCACCGGTGCGTTCATCGTCATCGACCGCCTGACCAACGGCACCGTCGGCGCCGGCATGATCATCGCCCCGCCAGTCCTGCCGCACGGCAGCACCGGCCATCATGGCAAGCTGTGCCATGTGGCCACCGAAGAGCGCGCCCTGCGCTTCGGCCAGCAGCCTGCGACCGTGCTGTTCAGCGGCCTGTCCGGCGCTGGCAAGAGCACCCTGGCCTACGCCGTGGAGCGCAAGCTGTTCGACATGGGCCGTGCGGTGTACGTGCTCGACGGCCAGAACCTGCGCCACGACCTGAACAAGGGCCTGCCACAGGACCGCGCTGGCCGTACCGAAAACTGGCGCCGCGCCGCCCACGTGGCGCGCCAGTTCAACGAAGCCGGCCTGCTGACCCTGGCCGCGTTCGTGGCCCCGGATGCCGAAGGCCGCGAACAGGCCAAGGCGTTGATCGGCAAGGAGCGCCTGGTAACCGTTTACGTCCAGGCCTCGCCGCTGGCCTGCCGTGAGCGTGACCCGCAAGGCTTGTACGCTGCTGGCGCCGATAACATCCCGGGCGAAAGCTTCCCGTACGATGTGCCGCTGGACGCCGACCTTGTGATCGACACCCAGGCCACCAGCGTGGACGAGGGTGTGAAACAGGTGCTGGACGTGCTGCGTCAGCGTGGTGCGATCTAAGCGCTAGCCTGCAAGAAAAACCCCGCTTCGGCGGGGTTTTTTGTTTCTCGTTCCCGCAGATACAGCGCATGCTTCGGGCTCACGCTGTACCTGTGGGAGCGGGTTCACCCGCGAAGCAGGCGGCGCGGTGGATGGCACCGGCTGTGCCGGTGTTCGCGGCTAAAGCCGCTCCCACAGGGACTGCGCAAGCTTCTAGATTTTGAGCAAGACAGTTGCTCCCAAACGGAGCGCGCAAGTTGTTCAGATGTGTTTTTCCGACACCGGTATCACCCGCCGTTCCTTCACCGCCTTATAGGAAAAACTCGAGTAGATCTCCTTCACCCCCGGCAACCGCTGCAGCACTTCCCGGGTGAACTCGCCAAACGACTCCAGATCCCGCGCCAGAATCTCCAGCAAGAAGTCGTAGCGCCCGGAGATGTTGTGACAGGCGACAATCTCGGGAATCTCCATCAGCCGCTGCTCGAACGCCAGCGCCATGTCCTTGGTGTGCGAGTCCATCATGATGCTGACGAACGCGGTCACGCCAAACCCCAGCGACTTGGGCGAGAGGATGGCCTGGTAGCCGGTGATGTAGCCGTTGTCCTCCAGCAACTTGACCCGCCGCCAGCACGGCGAGGTGGTCAGCGCTACCTGGTCGGCAAGTTCGGCAACGGTGAGGCGGGCGTTGTCCTGCAGGGCAGCGAGCAGGGCGCGGTCGGTGCGGTCGAGGCTTGAAGGCATGTTTTGCCCTCCTGGTCCGGTAATTATTGTTTTTGTTCCAACAAGCACACGGATGCGTGGGCCATTTTGGAAAAAATCGGGCAGCTCAGTGGCATAAGCTTATAGCAAACCACAAGAGGCTGTTGCCATGCGCGACTCCCATAACAACACCGGTTTTTCCACGCGGGCCATTCACCATGGCTACGACCCGCTTTCCCACGGTGGCGCCCTGGTGCCGCCGGTGTACCAGACCGCTACCTATGCCTTCCCCACCGTGGAATACGGCGCTGCCTGCTTCGCCGGGGAGGAGCCGGGGCATTTCTACAGCCGCATCTCCAACCCTACCCTGGCCCTGCTGGAACAACGCATGGCCTCGCTGGAGGGCGGTGAGGCGGGGTTGGCATTGGCGTCGGGCATGGGGGCCATCACATCGACGATCTGGACCCTGCTGCGCCCCGGCGATGAGCTGATCGTCGGGCGTACTTTGTACGGCTGCACCTTTGCTTTCCTGCACCATGGCATTGGCGAATTCGGGGTGAAGATCCGCCATGTCGACCTGAACGACGCCAAGGCTCTGAAAGCGGCGATCAACAGCAAAACGCGGATGATCTACTTCGAAACGCCGGCCAACCCCAACATGCAGCTGGTGGATATCGCCGCGGTGGCCGAGGCGGTGCGCGGGCATGATGTGCATGTGGTGGTCGACAACACCTACTGCACGCCCTACCTGCAGCGGCCGCTGGAGCTGGGGGCGGACCTGGTGGTGCATTCGGCGACCAAGTACCTCAGTGGTCACGGTGATATCACTGCCGGGCTGGTGGTGGGGCGCAAGGCGCTCGTCGACCGCATTCGCCTGGAAGGTCTGAAGGACATGACCGGGGCGGTGCTGTCGCCCCACGATGCGGCGCTGCTGATGCGCGGGATCAAGACCCTCGCGCTGCGCATGGACCGCCATTGCGCCAATGCCCTGCAGGTAGCGGAGTTTCTGGCCCGGCAGCCGCAGGTGGAGCTGATTCACTACCCGGGGTTGCCGTCGTTTGCCCAGTACGAGCTGGCGCAGCGGCAGATGCGTTTGCCGGGCGGGATGATCGCCTTCGAGCTCAAGGGGGGTATCGAGGCCGGGCGCAGGTTCATGAATGCCCTGCAACTGTTTGCCCGTGCGGTGAGCTTGGGCGATGCCGAGTCGCTGGCGCAGCATCCGGCGAGCATGACGCACTCAAGCTATACCGCGAAGGAACGGGCGCATCACGGGATATCGGAGGGGCTGGTGCGCTTGTCGGTGGGGCTGGAGGATGTGGAGGACCTGCTGGCGGATGTCGAGCAGGCATTGCAGGCTTGCAGCTAGGTTGCCTGGGCCGGCCTCTTCGCGGGCATGCCCGCTCCCACAGGTATTCCACAAATTTCAAATGCTGTGGTGTACCTGTGGGAGCGGGCGAGCCCGCGAAGAGGCCAGTGAATCCAGCCCACAAAAAAGGCCTCTTGCGAGGCCTTTTTCATGTTCGGCAGATCAGCGCTTGAGCCCGTAGCTCTCGTCGAGCATGCCCGGCGAGTTCGGCGCTTTCGGCGCGTAGTCGCGCGGTACTTCGGCAGTGTCCTTCGGCGGGGTCAGGCGGTCACGTGGGCCCTGGCTGCCTTCGGAATGCAGGGCGGCCAGCAGGCGCTGACGGGTCACGTCGTCGAGGGCCAGGGTATTGGCGCCGTCGGCCAGGTGATCCTGGACGTCCTGATAGCTCTGGGTCAGTTTCTTGACCAGCACGGCGGTGCTGTTGAAGTGGGTGACCACTTCGTTCTGGTAGCTGTCGAAACGCTTCTGGATGTCATCCAGCTGACGCTGGGTGCTGCTCGGCGCGGCATTGGGCAGCAGGCGAGCGACGACGAAACCAACCACCACGCCGATGACCAGGGCCAGGGTCGGCAACAACCAAACAAGGAGCGAGAGTTCCACGAGTCCTTCCTCTATAAACGGCTTTGCTTTACGTTAACGGCTCAGACCTGCGCTGTATACCGCGAGCGATCGCAAATCAGAACAGAATTCCTCACCTAGACGAATCGACCCCTCCCGAGGTCACGGAGTAGTGCCTTGCTTGTCCGCGAAACCCCCTTGTTCATCGATGGCCCCAGCGGCCAGCTGGAAGCCTTGTACCTGGACGTGGCCAATGCACGTGGCGCGGTGCTGATCTGCCACCCCAACCCGGTCCAGGGTGGCACCATGCTCAACAAGGTGGTCTCGACCCTGCAACGCACCGCCCGTGATGCCGGCTACGTGACCTTGCGGTTCAACTACCGTGGCGTCGGTCAGAGCGCCGGCACCCATGACATGGGCGCTGGCGAGGTAGCCGATGCCGAGGCCGCTGCGGCCTGGCTGCGCGAGAAGCATCTGGGCCTGCCGCTGGTGCTGATGGGCTTCTCGTTCGGTGGCTTCGTCGCCACCAGCCTGGCCGGCCGCCTGGAGGCCACTGGAGTAGAGCTGCAGCAGCTGTTCATGATCGCCCCGGCGGTCATGCGCCTGACGGCGGATTTCCCGCTGCCGCAGCGCTGCCCGATCACCGTGGTGCAGCCGGACGCCGACGAAGTCGTCGCGCCGCAGCTGGTTTACGAATGGTCCGACAGCCTGTCGCGCCCCCATGAGCTGCTGAAAGTGGCAGAATGCGGACACTTCTTCCATGGCAAGCTGACCGATCTGAAGGATCTGCTGCTGCCGCGCCTTTCGAACTGAGCCAAGCCTGAATAAGCGAACACCCATGACCACGCGCATTCTTACCGGTATCACCACCACCGGCACTCCGCACCTGGGCAACTACGCCGGCGCCATCCGCCCGGCGATCCGTGCCAGCCAGCAGCCCGGTGTCGACTCGTTCTACTTCCTGGCCGACTACCACGCCCTGATCAAGTGCGACGACCCGCTGCGCATCCAGCGTTCGCGCCTGGAAATCGCCGCCACCTGGCTGGCCGGTGGCCTCGACCCGGACAAGGTGACTTTCTACCGCCAGTCCGATATCCCGGAAATCCCCGAGCTGACCTGGCTGCTGACCTGCGTCAGCGCCAAGGGCCTGCTCAACCGCGCGCACGCCTACAAGGCCTCGGTGGACAAGAACCTGGAAAACGGCGAAGACCCGGATGCCGGCGTGACCATGGGCCTGTACAGCTACCCGGTGCTGATGGCCGCGGACATCCTGATGTTCAACGCCAACAAGGTGCCGGTCGGCCGTGACCAGATCCAGCACGTGGAAATGGCCCGCGACATCGGCCAACGCTTCAACCACCTGTTCGGCCAGGGCAAGGACTTCTTCGCCCTGCCGGAAGCGGTGATCGAGGAGAGCGTGGCGACCTTGCCGGGCCTGGACGGGCGCAAGATGTCCAAGAGCTACGACAACACCATCCCGCTGTTCACCAGTGCCAAGGAGATGAAAGACGCCATCTCGCGCATCGTCACCGACTCGCGTGCGCCTGGCGAAGCGAAAGACCCGGACAATGCTCACCTGTTCACCCTGTTCCAGGCCTTCTCGACGCCGGCGCAGTGCGCCGAGTTCCGCGAAGAACTGCTGCAGGGCCTGGGCTGGGGCGAGGCCAAGCAGCGCCTGTTCCAGCTGCTGGACGGCCAGTTGGCCGAGAAGCGCGAGTACTACCACCAGCTGATCGCCCGCCCGGCGGACCTGGAAGACATCCTGCTGGCCGGTGCCGCCAAGGCTCGCAAGATCGCCACGCCATTCCTCGAGCAACTGCGCGAGGCCGTTGGCCTGCGTTCGTTCCGCAGCAGCGTGCAGGCCAGCACCGAAGTGAAGAAGAAGGCCGCCAAGAGCGCGCGTTTCGTCAGCTTCCGCGATGAAGACGGCAGCTTCCGCTTCCGCCTGCTGGCCGCTGACGGCGAACAACTGCTGCTGTCGCGCAGCTTCGCCGACGGCAAGAGCGCCGGCGCCGTGAGCAAGCAGCTGCAGCAAGGTGGCGAGGCGGATGTGCGCGTCGAAGGCCTGGGCTTCGGCCTGTGGCTGAACGGCGAACAGGTTGCCGACGGGCCGCAGTTCGACAGCGCCGAAGCCCGTGATTCGGCCATTGAAAGCCTGCGTGCAGCGCTTGCGCCTCAACCGGACTGAGGCATTTCGCCTGTAGGAGCGGGTTTACCCGCGAACACCGGCAAAGCCGGTGCCATCCAGCACTTAGTTGGTCTGGATGAGGCATATTGACGCAAGTCGCATTGCCATTAAGCGGGCCTGTCGCTACAGTGACGGCCCGTTTTTTGTTGCCTCGCTAACGAATCATGACGCCCCTAGAACGATATCAAGCAGATCTGAAACGTCCCGACTTCTTCCATGACGCGGCGCAGGAAACTGCGGTGCGTCACCTGCAGCGCCTGTACGACGACCTGGTGCACGCGCAGAACAACAAGCCGGGCGTGTTCGGCAAGCTGTTCGGCAAGAAGGAGCAGACCCCGGTCAAGGGCCTGTACTTCTGGGGTGGGGTAGGGCGCGGCAAGACCTACCTGGTCGATACCTTCTTCGAGGCGCTGCCGTTCAAGCAGAAGATGCGCACGCACTTCCACCGCTTCATGAAGCGTGTGCACGAGGAAATGAAAACCCTCAAGGGCGAGAAGAACCCGCTGACCATCATTGCCAAGCGCTTCAGCGAAGAAGCCAAGGTCATCTGTTTCGACGAGTTCTTCGTATCGGACATTACCGACGCGATGATCCTCGGCACCCTGATGGAAGAGTTGTTCAAGAACGGCGTATCGCTGGTGGCTACTTCCAACATCGTGCCGGACGGCCTGTACAAGGACGGCCTGCAGCGCGCGCGCTTCCTGCCCGCCATCGCCATGATCAAGCAGTACACCGAGGTGGTGAACGTCGACAGCGGGGTCGACTACCGCCTGCGTCACCTGGAGCAGGCCGAGCTGTACCACTACCCGCTCGATGAGGCGGCGCACCAGAGCCTGCGCGCCAGCTTCAAGGCGCTGACCCCTGAATGCACCCAGGCGGTCGAGAACGACGTGCTGATGATCGAGAATCGCCCGATCAATGCCCTGCTTACCTGTGACGACGTGGCCTGGTTCGACTTCCGCGCCCTGTGCGACGGCCCCCGCAGCCAGAACGACTACATCGAACTGGGCAAGATCTTCCATGCCGTGCTGTTGAGCAACGTGGAGCAGATGGGTGTCACCACCGACGACATCGCCCGCCGCTTCATCAACATGGTGGACGAGTTCTACGACCGCAACGTCAAGCTGATCATCTCGGCCGAGGTGGAGCTGAAGGACCTGTATACCGGTGGGCGCTTGGCCTTCGAGTTCCAGCGTACCCTGAGCCGCTTGCTGGAGATGCAGTCGCACGAGTTTCTGGCGCGGGCGCACAAGCCCTGAGAATCCGGGGCCGCTTTGCGGCCCTTTCGCGACACAAGGCCGCTCCTACAGGATTATGCGATGCCCTGTAGGAGCGGCCTTGTGTCGCGATGGGCTGCAAGGCAGCCCCATTGGCCTCAAGCCTCCTGCATGAACTGTTGCCGATACTGGTTCGGCGACAACTCGGTGTGCTGACGGAACAGCCGCGCAAAGAAACTGGCATCGTCATATCCGACCTCATAGCTGATGGTCTTGATGCTCTTGCGCGTACTCGACAACAACCCCTTGGCCGTCTCGATCCGTAGCCGTTGCAGGTAGTGCAGCGGCTTGTCACCCGTCGCGCCCTGGAAGCGGCGCATGAAATTGCGAATGCTCATGCCGTGGTTGCGAGCCACGTCCTCGAAGCGGAACTTGTCGGCGAAGTGTTCTTCCAGCCAGTGCTGGATCTGCAGGATGATCAGGTCCTGGTGCAGCTTCTGCCCGCCAAAGCCCATGCGCCCGGGGGTGTAGTTGCGCTGCACTTCGTAGAGGATGTCGCGGGACACGGCGCGGGCCACGTTGGCGCCACAGAAGCGTTCGATCAGGTAGATGTACAGGTCGCAGGCCGAGGTGGTGCCGCCGGCGCAGTACAGGTTGTCGGCGTCGGTCAGGTGCTTGTCCTGGTTCAGCCGGATCTTCGGGAAGCGTTCGGCAAAGCTGTTGAAGAAGCGCCAGTAGGTGGTCGCTTCCTTGCCGTCGAGCAGGCCGGACTCGGCCAGCCAGAACACGCCACTGGCCTCGGCGCACAGCACAGCGCCACGGGCATGCTGTTCACGTAGCCACGGCAGCACCTGTGGATAACGTTGCAGCAGGTTGTCGAAGTCGTCCCAGAAGGCCGGGAGGATGATCACATCGGCGTCGTCCAGGCCGCCTTCGACCGGCAGCTGCACATTGCTGAAGCTGTCCACGGGCTGGCCGTCCGGGCTCACCAGGCGGATCTCGAACATGGGCTGAAGGCCCAGGCCCAGCTGCTTGCTGTAGCGCAAGCTGGCGAGGTGGAAGAAATCCTTGGCCTGCATCAAGGTCGAAGCGAACACCTTGTCAATGGCCAGGATGCTGACGCGCCGCAGCGACGCGGAGGGTTGGGTAAACATCATTGTCATTGTTCTTATAGGGTAGAGTGGTCAATCACCGGCTGGATCGTCTTATTTTTTGGCGATTGTGTCTAGCCCGTGAAGCAGGGGCTGCTTTGCAGCCCAATCGCCGGCAAGCCAGCTCCCACAGGTACTCCACAGGCCTCAGGCTCGCGCCGGACCTTGTGGGAGCTGGCTTGCCGGCGATTGGGTCGCGAAGCGGCCCCTCTCGGCTCAAGGCGCCGGGTTCGGTTGCTCCTGGTGAATCGCCTCGATCGCCGCCAGCAGTTCATCACTCAGGCTCAGCTCGAGGCTGGCAAGGTTGCTGTCCAGCTGCTCGAGGCTGGTCGCGCCAATGATGTTGCTGGTCACGAACGGCTGCCGGGTGACGAATGCCAGGGCCATCTGCGCCGGGTCCAGGCCGTGCTCGCGGGCCAGCTGCACATAGCGGCTGCAGGCCGCCACGGTCTGTGGGTTGGAGTAGCGGGCAAAGCGGCTGAACAGGGTCAGGCGTGCGTTTTGCGGGCGTGCGCCGTTCTCGTATTTGCCGGAAAGCATGCCGAACGCCAGCGGCGAATAGGCCAGCAGGCCGCACTGCTCGCGGATGGCCACTTCCGCCAGGCCCACCTCGAAGCTGCGGTTGAGCAGGTTGTACGGGTTCTGGATCGACACCGCTCGCGGCCAGCCGCGGCTTTCGGCCAGTTGCAGGAACTTCATGGTGCCCCACGGCGTTTCGTTGGACAGGCCGACGTGGCGGATCTTGCCCGCGCGCACCTGCTCGTCGAGCACTTCGAGGGTTTCTTCCAGCGGGGTGAAGTGGTCCTGTGGCAGGTGCTGGTAGCCCAGCTTGCCGAAGAAGTTGGTGCTGCGCTCGGGCCAGTGCAGCTGGTACAGGTCGATGCGGTCGGTCTGCAGGCGCTTGAGGCTCTCTTCCAGCGCGGCGACGATGTGCTGGCGGTTGTGCTTGAGCTGGCCGTCGCGGATGTGGCTGATGCCGTTGCCGGGGCCGGCGACCTTGCTGGCCAGCACCCAGTCATCGCGATCGCCATTGGCGCGGAACCAGTTGCCGATGATGCGCTCGGTGGCGGCGTAGGTTTCGGGGCGGGGCGGCACCGGGTACATCTCGGCGGTGTCGATGAAGTTGACACCGGCGGCCTTGGCCCGGGCAATCTGCTCGAAGGCCTCGGCCTGGACGTTCTGCTCGCCCCAGGTCATGGTGCCCAGGCACAGGGCGCTGACATTGAGGTCGGTACGGCCGAGCTGGCGGTATTCCATCGGGTAGACACTCCTTGACAAAGAAGCCCATCAAAGCAGGTTGAAATTTTTCGCGCAATCTGGATAATTCGGCCCCTCTCCGTGTGGCGGAAGTGATGCACCACCACGCAGGAAGAACCCCGTCGAACATTGGCGTGCCTGACCCGAGCCCCCAAAAGCGTCAGCGTTCGGCTGCGCGCTTGCCCTTGGCAAGCTGTGCACTATCCAGTAAGATTCGCCGTCTATTTTTCGCTGGGCGGCCTCTGAGGCTTTAGAGAATGAAAACTTTTACTGCTAAACCGGAAACAGTAAAGCGCGAGTGGTTCGTAGTCGACGCCGCTGGCCAGACCCTGGGTCGTCTGGCTACCGAAATCGCTAGCCGTCTGCGTGGCAAACACAAACCAGAATACACCCCTCACGTTGACACCGGCGACTACATCGTCGTCATCAACGCCGAGCAGGTTCGTGTGACTGGTGCCAAGTCTTCCGACAAGATGTACTACTCCCACTCCGGTTTCCCGGGCGGTATCAAGGAAATCAACTTCGAGAAGTTGATCGCCAAGGCCCCCGAGCGTGTTATCGAAACTGCGGTCAAAGGCATGCTGCCGAAGAACCCGCTGGGTCGCGACATGTACCGCAAGCTGAAAGTGTACGCGGGTGCTGCTCACCCACACACTGCTCAGCAGCCTCAAGAACTGAAGATCTAACGGGATAGTTCATTATGTCGGCGACTCAAAACTACGGCACTGGCCGTCGCAAGACCGCAACCGCTCGCGTATTCCTGCGTCCGGGTACTGGTAACATTTCCATCAACAACCGTTCTCTGGACGTGTTCTTCGGTCGCGAAACCGCTCGCATGGTTGTTCGTCAGCCGCTCGAGCTGACCGAAACCGTCGAGAAGTTCGACATCTACGTCACCGTTTCCGGTGGTGGTGTCAGCGGTCAAGCCGGTGCGATCCGTCACGGTATCACCCGCGCTCTGATGGAATACGACGAAACCCTGCGTGGCGCTCTGCGTCGTGCTGGCTACGTCACCCGCGACGCTCGTGAAGTTGAGCGTAAGAAAGTGGGTCTGCGTAAAGCGCGTAAGCGTCCTCAGTACTCCAAGCGTTAATACCGCTTCGGCAGTCGAAAAAAGCCCGGTTCCTTGGAACCGGGCTTTTTTTATGTCTTGAACTAACCTGTCAGCATGTCGGTGACGACTTGCCGCATAGACGCAGATCAAGCAAAGCGAGGGTTGTAGCCCGTTCCCCGGGTAATCACCTTGTCAGTGTGTGGATTTGTTTCTTACCATGGCGGCCAATTTTTAGTGCCACAGACATTACCTAAGTACAGGCCAGGTCCAACTGGCCAAGCAAGCTGATGGGAGAGGACTGAATGAGCAATGACGGCGTCAACGCAGGCCGGCGCCGCTTCCTCGTAGCCGCGACATCTGTAGTCGGGGCAGCGGGGGCAGTGGGGGCTGCGGTACCGTTCGTGGGGTCATGGTTTCCCAGTGCCAAGGCGAAAGCCGCGGGTGCACCGGTGAAGGTCAATATCGCCAAGGTCGAGGCCGGGCAGCAGATGGTGGCCGAGTGGCGTGGCCAGCCGGTGTTCATCGTGCGGCGAACGGACGAGATCCTCGGTAACCTGAAAAAGGTCGTCGGTGACCTGGCTGACCCCGAGTCCAAGGCCTCGGTACAGCCCACCTACGTCGACCCGCAGGTTCGTTCGATCAAGCCGGAAATCCTCATCCTTGTCGGCCTGTGCACACACCTGGGCTGCTCGCCCACCTTCCGTCCGGAAGTCGCACCCGCCGACCTTGGCCCGAAATGGGTCGGTGGCTATTTCTGCCCGTGCCACGGCTCCCACTACGACCTGGCCGGCCGTGTCTACAAGTCGCAGCCGGCACCTCTCAACCTGCCCGTGCCACCGCACTCTTACGAGTCGGACGAGATCGTCGTCATCGGCGTTGACCAGGAGAACGCATGATGAGCAAGTTCATGGACTGGATTGATGCTCGCTTCCCCGCCACCAAGATGTGGGAAGACCACCTGAGCAAGTATTACGCGCCCAAGAACTTCAACTTCCTGTACTTCTTCGGCTCCCTGGCGCTGCTGGTGCTGGTCAACCAGATCGTCACCGGTGTGTGGCTGACCATGAGCTTCACGCCCTCGGCGGAAGAGGCGTTCGCCTCGGTCGAGTACATCATGCGTGACGTGGAATACGGCTGGATCCTGCGCTACCTGCACTCGACCGGTGCATCGGCGTTCTTCATCGTGGTCTACCTGCACATGTTCCGCGGCCTGCTCTACGGCTCCTACCAGAAGCCGCGTGAACTGGTGTGGCTGTTCGGCATGCTGATCTACCTGGCGCTGATGGCCGAAGCCTTCATGGGCTACCTGCTGCCGTGGGGCCAGATGTCGTACTGGGGTGCCCAGGTGATCATCTCGCTGTTCGGTGCCATTCCGGTAATCGGTGGCGACCTCACCCAGTGGATCCGCGGTGACTACCTGATCTCGGGTATCACCCTGAACCGCTTCTTCGCCCTGCACGTGGTTGCCCTGCCGATCGTGATTCTCGGCCTGGTGGTGCTGCACATCCTCGCCCTTCACGAAGTGGGTTCGAACAACCCCGATGGCGTCGACATCAAGAAGAAAAAGGACGAGAACGGTATCCCGCTGGATGGTATCCCGTTCCACCCGTACTACACCGTCAAGGACATTGTCGGCGTGGTGGTGTTCCTGTTCGTGTTCTGCGCCGTGGTGTTCTTCTTCCCGGAAATGGGCGGTTACTTCCTGGAGAAACCTAACTTCGAGCAGGCGAACGCCTTCAAGACCCCCGAGCACATTGCGCCTGTGTGGTACTTCACGCCGTTCTACGCGATCCTGCGTGCGGTGCCTGACAAACTGATGGGCGTCATCGCCATGGGTGCGGCCATTGCCGTGCTGTTCGTGCTGCCCTGGCTCGACCGCAGCCCGGTGCGCTCCATGCGCTACAAGGGCTGGATCAGCAAGCTCTTCCTGCTGGTGTTCTGCGTGGCCTTCGTCATCCTCGGCGTGCTGGGCGTACTGGCGCCGACACCTGGGCGTACCTTGCTGTCGCAGGTGTGCACGGTGTTGTACTTCGCCTACTTCCTGCTGATGCCGTTCTACACAAGGCTCGAGAAGACCAAACCGGTTCCGGAAAGGGTGACTGGCTGATGAAAAAGTTGATTGCAGTATTTTTGCTGGCAGTGATGCCTGCCTTTTCCTTCGCGGCCGAAACGGGCCTGGAGCTGGACAAGGTCGACATTGATCTGGGCGACAAGGCCGCCATGCAGGACGGTGCGCGTACCTTTGCCAACTATTGCATGGGTTGCCACAGTGCCAAGTTCCAGCGTTACGAGCGGGTGGCCGATGACCTTGGCATCCCCCACGAGCTGATGCTCGAGAAGCTGGTGTTCACCGGTGCCAAGATCGGTGACCACATGCAGATCGGCATGAAGCCCAGTGACGCCAAGACCTGGTTCGGCGCCGCACCGCCAGACCTGACCCTGGTGGCGCGGGTGCGTGGCACCGACTGGCTGTACACCTACCTGCGCAGCTTCTATGAGGACCCGTCGCGGCCTTATGGGGTGAACAACAAGGTGTTCCCGAACGTCGGCATGCCCAACGTACTGGTTGGCCTGCAGGGCAACCAGTACGTCGGCTGCAAACAGGTGCAGACCGTGACCGATGGCAAGAAGCAATTCGACCCGTTGACCGGCGCCCCGATCACCCATGAAGCCTGCGACCAGCTGACCATTACGCCGAATTCCGGTACCCTGACGACCGAGCAGTTCGACGAGAAGGTCAAGAACCTGGTGACCTTCCTGGCCTATTCGGCCAACCCGGTCAAACTGGAAAGCCAGCGCATCGGTACCTACGTGTTGCTGTACCTGGCTTTCTTCTTCGTATTCGCCTACTTGCTCAAGCGTGAATACTGGAAGGACGTGCACTGATCACGCAGTAGTTTCTGGTTGTTGAACGCGCCCGTGGTGGCCTGGCAGATCTGCCAGGTCACCACGGGCGCGTTTTCATTTACAGTTTCACAAGCATCCCGTGCGAGGAGGCGCTACATGGGCGCAACCAACAGGTTAGCCTGCTATTCCGACCCCGCTGATCACTATTCTCATCGGGTACGCCTCGTGCTGGCCGAGAAGGGTATCAGCGTGCAGGTCATCGATGTCGACCCCGGCCGCCTGCCGCCCAAGCTGGCCGAGGTGAACCCTTACGGCAGCGTGCCGACCCTGGTCGACCGTGACCTGGCGCTGTATGAATCGACCGTGGTGATGGAATACCTCGAGGAGCGTTATCCGCATCCGCCGCTGATGCCGGTGTACCCGGTTGCGCGGGGCAACAGCCGCTTGCTGATGCATCGCATCCAGCGCGACTGGTGCTCCCTGGCCGATACCGTGCTCGACCCGCGCAGCAGCGAGGCTGCCCGAGCCGAAGCGCGCAAGGCGTTGCGTGAAAGCCTGACCGGAGTCTCGCCGTTGTTCGGCGAGTTCGCCTGCTTCATGAGTGAGGAGCAAAGCCTGGTCGATTGTTGTCTACTGCCCATACTCTGGCGTCTGCCGGTGTTGGGTATCGAGTTGCCGCGGCAAGCCAAGCCGCTGCTGGATTACATGGAGCGGCAGTTCGCCCGCGAGCCTTTCCAGGCGAGCCTGTCCTCTGTAGAACGTGAAATGCGCAAGCTTTAAGGAGCCGTTGATGAACTCCAGTCGCCCCTATCTGGTTCGAGCACTGTACGAGTGGATCGTCGACAACGATTGCACGCCCCATATGCTGGTCAATGCCGAATTTCCGAAGGTCCAGGTGCCGGATGGTTTCGCCAGTGATGGCCAGATCGTGTTGAACATCTCGCCAAGTGCCGTGCGCAGCCTGCACATGGACAACGACGCGGTCAGCTTCGAGGGCCGCTTTGGTGGCGTGGCTCACTCGCTGTACGTGCCGGTTGGCGCCATCCTGGGTATCTATGCCCGCGAAAATGGCCAGGGTATGGTCTTCGAGCTGGAGCCGCCCGTGATGGATGACGATGAGCCGGAAGATGATGATGTACAGCCGGATGACAATGGCCCACCAGAAGGTGGTGGCCAGCCGCCACGCCCGACTGGCCGGCCAAGCCTGAAAGTGGTCAAGTAATAAAAAAGGCGATCCAACCGGATCGCCTTTTTCTTTACCAGCCCTGAATTACAGGTCGCTGATGGTGCGTACCTGGTCCTTGTTGATGCGGGTACGCTTGCCGTCGAGTTGCTGGAACTCGTAGAAGCCGGCGTCGCGGTCGAATTCCGGTACGTCGACGGCCTGGATTTCACGACCATCGTTTAGGGTGATCAGGCTTGGTGTGGAGCAGCCGGCCAGGGTGGCGAAAGTGCCGAACAGCAGGGCAGGCAGCAGAAGCTTTTTCATGCGGTGTTTCCTGGATTTCTGAAAGGTGGGGCAGTGTTGTCGCCTGTGCTGGCCTTTTCGCGGGTAAACCCGCTCCCACAGGAACACAACAAGCCTCGAAGGCTGTGAGATCCCTGTGGGAGCGGGTTTACCCGCGAAGAGGCCGGCGCAGACAATCAGTGAATCAGTCGATGTACTCGAACAGTTTGACGATCTTCTGCACACCCGAAACGCCCTGTACCACGGCAGTGGCCGAGTTGGCCTCCTGCTGGGTCACCAGGCCGAGCAGGTAGACGATGCCGTTCTCGGTAATCACCTTGATGCGCGAGCTGGGCACGGCATTGTCGGTCAGCATCTGGGTCTTGATCTTGGTGGTCAGCCAGGCGTCGTTGTTGCGCGCCAGGATGGAGGAGGGCTGCATCACCTGCAGCTCGTTGTGCACTTTCTTGACCCGCTGTACCTGGCTGGCAGTCTGCTCGGCAAGGCTCTTGAGGTCGGCGCGCGGGGTCTGGCCGGCCAGCAGGACGATGCCGTTGTAGCTGCTGACAACGATGTGCGAACCTTTGTCCAGGTCAGGGCTGGCCTTGGCGATGTTGACCGAGGCCTTGGTTTCGATCAGCGAATCGTCGATCTTGCTGCCGATGGTGCGCGTGCCGCGATCGTCCTCGATCGGCGAATTGCGGGTAGAGGTCAGTACCGAGCTGCAACCAGTGACGCTCAGGCACAGGGTCAGGGCCATAAGGCGGAGGCGCATAGGGGTCATTCTTCACTCCCGAACAGTTGGCTGTCGATCAGATCACACAGGCAGTGGATCGCCAGCAGGTGGACTTCCTGGATGCGCGCGGTAACCGTCGAAGGTACGCGGATTTCCACGTCTTCGGGCAGCAGCAACGAAGCCATGCCGCCGCCATCGCGACCCGTCAATGCTACGACAATCATTTCGCGGTCATGTGCGGCCTGGATCGCCTGGATCACGTTGGCCGAGTTGCCGCTGGTGGAGATCGCCAGCAGAACGTCACCGGGCTGGCCCAGCGCGCGGATCTGCTTGGAAAAGACTTCGTTGTAGCTGTAGTCGTTGGCGATCGAGGTCAGGGTCGAGCTGTCGGTGGTCAGCGCGATGGCCGGCAGGCTCGGGCGTTCGCGCTCGAAGCGGTTGAGCAGCTCCGAGGAAAAGTGCTGGGCATCGCCGGCCGAGCCGCCGTTGCCGCAGGCGAGCATCTTGCCCTCGTTGAGCAGTGCATTGACCATGACCAGGCTGGCCTGCTCGATGTGCGGTGCCAGGATGTCCATTGCCTGTTGCTTGGTATCGATGCTGGCCTGGAACAGCCGGCGAATTCGGGATTGCATGTCCATCTGGTGACCTTAAGTGGGGCGGTGGCCTTTGCTACGCGCAACAACGACCAGCCCGCGAAACATAGAGCAAAAAAATCGGAGTGGGTTCAGCATTCGAAGGCGTTTTTCAGCCATTGAAGCGGTCTGCCTGCATGGTGGCTGCCCTGCAGGGCGACTACGTCGAAGCGGCAGGGGTGGTTGCCCCAGTGGGGCTCCTTCTGCAGGAACAGGCTGGCGGCGAGCACCAACCGTTTCTGCTTGCGCCCGTCGATACTGCCGAGGGCGCCACCGAAGCCCGCGTGCAACCGGTAGCGGACTTCGACGAATACTACTGTATCGGCGTCGAGCATGACCAGATCAAGCTCACCGCCTTTGCATCGCCAGTTGCGCGCCAGCAGTTGCAGGCCCTGCCCTTGAAGGTATTCAAGGGCCTGGGTTTCCGCTGCCTGCCCGGCGCTGGTGGGCGACGCTGCTGCCATCAGCGAGCGGTGTCAGGCAGGCGCTGGACCTGGCCGCCGACGAACTCGGCCCAAGGCAGCTGGCGCTCGACACGCTGGTTGGCGTTCATGCTCAGGCTGCCCGAAAGGCCCAGTACGCGGTTGTCCGGCAGCGCTTTCAGCTGGCCCAGGCGCGGCGCCAGGCTGTAGGCGTCGACGCCCATGGCATACAGGCGGCCCAGGCTGCCGGCGGCTTGCGGCCACTGCTGCACGACCTGCTGGCGCAGGCTGTTGCTGGTATCGAGCAGCCACGGGGTTTCGCAGAAGCGGATGCCGTTCATGTCGTTGTACTGGTTGACGTCACCACTGGCACTGTACAGGTTCGAGGTGGCGTAGACCGGTACGTCACCGGCGTACTGGAAGTTCAGGGTCGGCTTGATCTGCTGGGCCTGTTGCGGGGTCGAGGCGAGGAAGATGAAGTCGATGTCCTGGCGGCGCGACGGCTGCGCGGCGATGCTGCCACCTACCGTGCTCTGCAGGCTCTTGGCGCGGCCTTCGCTCTGGCGTAGCTGGAACAGGTCGGCAATCTGCTGGGCCAGTGCGACCGGCTGGGCGATGCGCTCGGCGGCGAGCAGGGTGCCACCGTTGCCTTCCCAGTCCTGGCGGAAGGCGGCAAGCACGCGGTCGCCCCATTCGCCGCTCGGCACCAGGGCCACGGCGCGGACCATGCCATCGGCGCGGGCGCGGCGGGCCACTTCACGGGCTTCGTCTTCGGCAGCCAGGCCGAACTGGAACAGCTGCGGCGGCGCCTTCTGGCCGGCGTCGGCGTAGTTCAGGGCCAGGGTGGTGATCGGCAGTTGTGGCTTGGCAGCCAGTTGCTTGACCAGCGGTTTTTCCAACGGGCCGATGACCAGCTGTACGCCTGCGGCCTGGGCCTGGCGATAGAAGTCGTCGAGCGAACCGATGCGCGAGCTGTCGAATACCTGCACGGCTGGCGCCTGCTGGCCGGCTTGCTGGGCCTGGAAGTGCGCAGCCATGAAGCCGTCACGCAGGGCGCGGGCAACACCGGCCAGCGGGCCTTCCTGAGGCAGCAGCAGGGCAATCTTGGTCAGCGGCTGGCTGGCCAGTTCCTTGAGCTTGGTCAGTGCCAGCGGCAGTTGCTGGGCGGCCGGGTGGTCCGGGTGCTGCTTGACCCAGGCGTCGATAGCCGCTTGCTGCTGTTCCAGGGTGCCGGCGCTTTTTACCGCAAAGGCCAGGCTGGTCCAGCCGGCCAGGGTCTGGTCGTTGCCAGGCTGCTGCAGTTGCTCTGCCGGTAGCGAGGCGACCAGGGCCCAGATGGCGTCATTGTTGGCGCTGGCGGCCTGGCCGCTGAGCAGCGGGGTTAGCAGCACGCGCTGTTGCGCGGCGGCGAGGGCCAGGCCATCGGCTTCGAGGGCGGCCGCGTGCACGCTGTAGGTGCGCGCTTGCTGTTCTTCCGGCAGTTCGGCGACGCGCTGCAGGCTCGGGTGGGCCAGGGCGGTCAGGGCAGCCTTGGGCTGGTTGCGGCTCATGGCCAGCTCGGCACCGAGGGTGCTGGCGAACACTTGCTGGGCCGGCTTGAGCGTGTCCAGCGGCACCTGCTCGAGGATGCGTGCGGCGCGTGGGAAATCCTTCTGCTTGTAGGCCAGGTCGGCTGCGCTCAGGCGCAGCAGGGCGGCGTCTTCCGCGGACTTGCTGGAAGCAGCCTTTTCGAGCAGTTGCTCGATGCTGGCGTCCGGGGTGCGTGGCAGTTCGCCCAGGCTGGATGAGGGCGAGCTGGCGCAGGCTGCCAGCAAGGCAGCAAGGCAGAGGGCTGTGAACAGCCGCAGGCAAGCGATCATGTAAAGGTCCTGTTACTCGATCAAGTTGGCCGGCAATTGTACCCAAGCGCTGGCCGGGGCGCGATGTTGCCGTGTCGATCCTTCACTATAGGAGGCCTGCCATCGGTCGTCGGCGAAGTTCTTTGCGCCCTGTTGCAGGCGCTCGGGCTACAATGGCGCCTTTGATCCGAACGACAGGTGTGCGCAGTGACTGATGTGGCAGGGGCTTCGAAATCCACCGTGGGGACGCTGTATGTGGTCGCAACCCCCATCGGCAACCTCGACGACATGAGCGCCCGGGCGCTGAAGGTGCTGGCGGACGTGGCTCTGATCGCGGCGGAAGATACCCGTCATTCGATCCGCCTGCTGCAGCACTTCGGCATCGACACGCCGCTGGCGGCCTGCCATGAGCACAACGAGCGTGACGAGGGCGGGCGTTTTCTCACCAAGCTGCTGGCGGGTGAGAATGTGGCGTTGGTCTCCGATGCCGGCACGCCGCTGATTTCCGATCCGGGGTACCACCTGGTGCGCCAGGCGCGGGCTGCGGGTGTGAACGTGGTGCCGGTGCCGGGCGCCTGCGCTCTGATCGCCGCGCTGTCGGCGGCCGGCCTGCCTTCGGACCGCTTCATCTTCGAAGGCTTCCTGCCGGCCAAGGCAGCGGGGCGCCGGGCGCGCCTGGAGCAGGTAAAGGAAGAGCCGCGCACGCTGATCTTCTATGAGGCCCCGCACCGTATCCTGGAATGCCTCGAGGACATGGAGGCGGTGTTCGGTGGCGAGCGCCCGGCGCTTTTGGCGCGCGAGCTGACCAAGACCTTCGAGACCCTCAAGGGCCTGCCCCTGGCCGAGCTGCGCGCGTTCGTTGCCGGCGACAGCAACCAGCAGCGCGGTGAGTGCGTGGTGCTGGTCGGTGGCTGGAGTGCGCCGGAGGGCGAGCAGGCGATCAGTGCCGAGGCGCAGCGGGTGCTCGACCTGCTGCTGGCCGAGTTGCCACTCAAGCGGGCGGCGGCGCTGGCCGCGGAAATTACCGGGGTGCGCAAGAACCTGCTGTATCAACTGGCCCTGGAAAAGCAGAAAGCCGAGTAGTGGCAAATTGATATGGATGTCGGTATTGCTTGTTCTCGGGCGCGCGTGCCGTTAATCTTGGCGGCGGAGAGTCGATCGGACAGTCGCTGCCTGCTTTTGTTCCGCAACAGCAGGGGGAGGAAAGTCCGGGCTCCATAGGGCAGAGTGCCAGGTAACGCCTGGGAGGCGCGAGCCTACGGAAAGTGCCACAGAAAATAACCGCCTAAGCACTTCGGTGCCGGTAAGGGTGAAAAGGTGCGGTAAGAGCGCACCGCACGGCTGGCAACAGTTCGTGGCTAGGTAAACCCCACTCGGAGCAAGACCAAATAGGGTTCCATCAGGCGTGGCCCGCGTCGGAACCGGGTAGGTTGCTAGAGGCGTCCAGCGATGGCCGTCGTAGAGGAATGACTGTCCTCGACAAAACCCGGCTTACAGATCGACTCTCCACCTTTCCCTCCCTGCTTTATTCGATAGCAGATGCCCTCTGGTAATACCGAAAAAATCTTACTCTTAATAAATCACTTTAACTTCGAACTCCATTCGCCTGCGTGGGTTTGATTTTTCTCGTGTTTTTTTCTCCTCGGTAGTCCTTCCGCATTCCTTTATTGCGCTAAATCTCGGTCCTGTAAGGCTTTTCCTTCCGAACGTGCCTTGACGGTGCTGCGGGCGGATTCCTATAGTGTGCGCAAGTGGCAGAAAGTGGGATGAAGTGGGTTTTCTGGCACAAAAAAGCTAACATTGTGGGGAATCGCAGCCGTGTTCCGCGGAGCCAACGCCGTCAGCCTCGATGCCAAGGGCCGTCTCGCCATGCCGAGCCGGTACCGTGACGAGCTCGATTCGCGTTGCAATGGTCAACTGATCGTGACCATCGACGCCGTTGACCCCTGCTTGTGTGTTTATCCCCTCGATGAGTGGGAACAGATAGAAGCCAAGTTGCGTGCCTTGCCATCGTTGCGTGAGGAAAACCGCCGCCTGCAGCGTTTGCTGATCGGTAATGCGGTTGACCTGGAGCTCGATGGCAGCGGGCGTTTCCTGGTACCGCCCCGTCTGCGTGAGTACGCCAAGCTCGACAAGAAGGCGATGCTGGTGGGGCAACTGAACAAATTCCAGCTGTGGGATGAAGATGCCTGGAACGCGGTTTCGGCAGCCGACCTTGCAGCTATTCAACAACCGGGCGCCATGCCCGACGAATTGCGTGACCTGATCCTGTGACCATAGATAGCGGCTTTAACCACATTACCGTCCTGCTCGACGAAGCTGTCGAGGCATTGGCCCTGCGCGCCGACGGTTGCTATCTGGACGGCACTTTCGGCCGTGGCGGGCACAGCCGGCTGATTCTCAGCAAGCTCGGGCCGCAAGGGCGGCTGCTGGGTTTCGACAAAGATCCACAGGCGATTGCCACGGGGCAAGCGCTGGCGGCCGAAGACGGCCGCTTTGTCATTGTGCAGCGCAGCTTTGCCGAGCTGGGCGCGGAAGTGGCCGAGCGCGGCCTGGATGGCAAGGTCAGCGGCGTATTGCTGGACCTGGGCGTTTCCTCGCCGCAGCTGGATGACCCCGAGCGTGGCTTCAGCTTCCTCAATGATGGCCCGCTGGACATGCGCATGAACCCGGACCAGGGCATCAGCGCCGCCGAGTTCATCGCCACTGCGCCGGTGGAAGAGATCGCCCGCGTATTCAAGGAATACGGCGAGGAGCGCTTTGCCGGGCGCATGGCGCGTGCTGTGGTGGAGCGCCGCGAAAAGCAGCCGTTCACCCGTACCGCCGACCTGGCGGAAGTGCTCAAGGTGGCCAACCCGGCTTGGGAAAAGGGCAAGAACCCGGCTACCCGTGCCTTCCAGGGCCTGCGCATTCACGTCAACAACGAGCTGGGCGACCTAGAGACCGGTCTTGAGGCAGCGCTCGAAGCGCTGGAAGTTGGCGGGCGCCTGGCAGTCATCAGTTTCCACTCGCTGGAAGACCGCATCGTCAAGCTGTTCATGCGCAAGCTGGTCAAGGGCGAGGCCGACAACCTGCCACGCAACCTGCCGGTTCAGCACAAGGCCTTCGAGCCGAAAATCAAGCTCATCGGCAAGGCCCAGTTCGCCTCCGAAGCCGAGCTCAAGGCCAACCCGCGGGCGCGCAGCGCCGTGATGCGGGTGGCGGAGAAGCTGCGGTGAGCAGGCTGTTTGCCAAACCCTTGCCAGGCGGAAGCTTCCTGATGCTTCTGCTGTTCGTTGCCGTGCTGATTTCGGCCATCGCCGTGTCCTATAGCGCGCACTGGAACCGCCAGTTGCTCAACACCCTGTACGGCGAGTTGAACGAACGCGACAAGGCCCAGGCCGAGTGGGGCCGGCTGATCCTCGAGCAAAGCACCTGGACCGCCGCCAGCCGCATCGAAAACCTGGCTTCCGAGCAACTGAAGATGCGCGTACCTTCGGCTGACGAAGTGCGGATGGTGGCGCCATGATGAAGCTCGAAGGCGCACTCTACCCATGGCGCTTCCGCGTGGTGATCGGCTTGCTGGCGCTGATGGTCGGTGCCATCTGCTGGCGCATCATCGACCTGCAGGTGGTCGACCGTGACTTCCTCAAGGGCCAGGGCGATGCGCGCAGCCTGCGTCACATCCCTATCCCGGCTCACCGCGGCCTGATCACCGACCGCAACGGTGAACCGCTGGCGGTCAGTACCCCGGTCACCACCCTGTGGGCCAACCCCAAGGAAATGCAGGCCTCCAAGGACCGCTGGCCACAGCTGGCGGCAGCGCTGGGGCAGAACCCGCAGCAGCTGACCGAGCGCCTGACCCAGCAGGCCAGCAAAGAGTTCATCTATCTGGTCCGCGGCCTTACCCCGGAGCAGGGCCAGCATGTACTCGACCTGAAAGTGCCGGGTGTGTACGGCCTGGAAGAATTCCGCCGCTTCTACCCGGCCGGTGATGTCACCGCGCACATGGTCGGCTTCACCGACCTCGACGACCACGGTCGCGAAGGGGTGGAACTGGCCTATGACGAGTGGCTGGCCGGCGTACCCGGCAAGCGGCAGGTGATCAAGGACCGGCGCGGCCGGCTGATCAAGGACATCCAGGTAACCAAGAACGCCAAGGCCGGGAAGACCTTGGCGTTGTCGATAGACCTGCGCCTGCAGTACCTGGCCACCCGCGAGCTGCGCAACGCCATTGCCGAACAGGACGCCAAGGCCGGCAGCCTGGTGATCATGGACGTCAAGACCGGTGAGGTCCTGGCGATGGTCAACCAGCCGACCTACAACCCCAACAACCGTCGCAGCATGTTCCCGGCCGCCATGCGTAACCGCGCGATCATCGACGTGTTCGAGCCGGGCTCCACGGTCAAGCCGATCTCCATGAGCGCGGCACTGGAAAGTGGCCGCTGGAAGCCGACCGACAAGGTCGAGGTGTACCCGGGCAGCCTGCAGATCGGCCGCTACACCATCAAGGACGTGTCCAGGAGCGAGGGCCCGATCCTCGACCTGACCGGCATCCTGATCAACTCCAGTAACGTCGGCATGAGCAAGATCGCCTTCGACATCGGCGGCGAGGCCATCTACCGGGTCATGTCCCAGGTCGGCCTGGGCCAGTACACCGGCCTTGGCTTCCCCGGCGAGCGCGTCGGCAACCTGCCCAACCACCGCGAGTGGCGCAAGGCAGAGACCGCGACCCTGTCCTATGGCTATGGCGTGTCGGTCACCGCCCTGCAACTGGTGCATGCCTACGCGGCGCTGGCCAACGACGGCAAGATGGTGCCGCTGTCGATCCTCAAGGTCGACAAGGCCCCGGAAGCCGTGCAGGCCATTCCGAAGGAAACCGCCGAAACCGTCCAGGGCATGCTGCAGCAGGTGATTGAAGCACCGCGCGGCGTGTTCCGCGCCCAGGTGCCGTTCTACCACGTGGCCGGCAAGTCCGGTACCGCGCGTAAAGCCACCGTGGGCTCCAAGGGCTACACCGAAAACGCCTACCGCTCGCTGTTCGCCGGCTTCGGTCCGATGAGCGACCCGCGCTACGCCATCGTCGTGGTCATCGACGAACCAGGCAAGGGCGGCTACTTCGGCGGCCTGGTTTCGGCGCCGGTGTTCAGCAAGGTCATGTCCGGCACCCTGCGCCTGATGAACGTGCCGCCAGACAACCTGCCGCCGCCAGCACCCGTCGAACAATCGCAAGTCAATGCAGCAGCAACCGCCAAGGGAGGGCGTGGATGATGACAATGCCATTGAGCAAGCTTTTCGCTCACGCCAGCCGTGACCCGCTGATCCGTGAACTGACCCTGGACAGCCGCAATGTGCGCCCGGGCGATCTGTTCCTGGCCGTGCCGGGCGCCAAGGTCGATGGCCGCGAGCATATCGCCGATGCCCTGGCGCGTGGCGCTGCCGCCGTGGCCTATGAAGAGCAGGGCGCGAACGTCCTGCCAATCACCGACGCGCCGCTCATCCCGGTCAAGGGCCTGATCGCCCAGCTTTCGGATATCGCAGGGCGCTTCTATGGCGAACCGAGCCGCCAGCTGAACCTGGTGGGTGTGACCGGTACCAACGGCAAGACCAGCGTCACCCAGCTGGTGGCCCAGGCGCTGGACTTGCTTGGCCAGCGTTGCGGCCTGATCGGCACCCTGGGTACCGGCTTCTATGGTGAGCTGCAGAGTGGCCGCCTGACCACGCCCGACCCGATCGCCGTGCAGTCGACCCTCAACGATCTCAAGAAAGGTGGCGCCAAGGCCGTGGCCATGGAGGTTTCCTCCCACGCCCTGGAGCAGGGCCGGGTCGCCGCGCTGGAATTCGACATCGCGGTCATGACCAACCTGTCCCGCGACCACCTGGACTACCACGGCAGCATGGAGGCCTACGAGGCCGCCAAGGCCAAGCTGTTCGCCTGGCCGAGCTTGCGCTGCCAGGTGGTCAACCTGGATGACGATTTCGGCCGTCGCCTGGCCGCCGATTTTGCGCGCCGCCCGAGTGTCGACCATATCGAGACCCGGTTGCTCAGCTACAGCCTGGAGAAGCCGGAGGCCTCGCTGTTCTGCCGCGAAGCCGTGTTCAATGACGATGGCGTGCGCGCCACCCTGGTCACCGCCCAGGGCGAACGTACCCTGCGCAGCCAGTTGCTGGGCCGCTTCAACCTGAGCAACATGCTAGCCGCCGTGGCGACCCTGTTGGCGCTGGACTATGCGCTGGACGAAATCCTCGAGGTCACCCCACAGCTGCAGGGGCCGATCGGCCGCATGCAGCGCCTGGGCGGGGGCGACAAGCCGCTGGTGGTGGTCGACTACGCACACACCCCGGACGCCCTGGAGAAAGTGCTCGAAGCCCTGCGCCCGCACGCGCACGGCAAGCTGCTGTGCCTGTTCGGCTGCGGCGGCGACCGAGACCGCGGCAAGCGTCCGCTGATGGCCGAAGTGGCCGAACGCCTGGCCGACCGAGTGCTGGTCACCGACGACAACCCGCGTACTGAAGACCCGCTGCGCATTTTCGATGACATCCGTCCCGGTTTCGCCAGTCCTGCCGAGGTCGAGTTCGTTGCCGGTCGTGGCGAAGCCATCGCACACCTGATCGCCACTGCCGCTGCCGACGATGTGATCGTGCTGGCCGGCAAGGGGCACGAGGATTACCAGGAGATCAATGGCGAGCGCCATGATTTCTCCGATTTGATCGAGGCCGAAAAGGCACTTGCAGCCTGGGAGGCTCCACATGCTTAAGCCGATGTCACTCAGCCAGCTGACCACAGCACTGAGTGGTCAACAAGTCGGTGCCGACGCCACCTTCACCGGCGTCAGCATCGACAGCCGCAGTGTTGGCGCCGGGCAACTGTTCGTCGCCCTGGCCGGCCCGCGCTTCGATGGCCACGACTACCTGGCCGATGTGAAGGCCAAGGGCGCTGTCGCGGCCCTGGTCGAGCGTGAAGTGGCCGATGTCGACCTGCCGCAGCTGCTGGTCGCCGATTGCCGCCTGGCCCTCGGCCAGCTTGGCGCGCTGAACCGTGCTGCCTTCGACAAGCCGGTGGTGGCCATCACCGGTTCCAGCGGCAAGACCACGGTCAAGGAGATGCTCGCCAGCATCCTGCGCACCCGTGGCCTGGTGCACGCCACCCGCGGCAACCTGAACAACGACCTCGGCGCGCCGCTGACCCTGCTGGAGATCGCCCCCGAGCACAGTGCCGCGGTAATCGAACTGGGCGCCTCGCGCATTGGCGAGATCCGCTACACCGTCGGCCTGACCCGGCCCCAGGTGGTCATCATCAACAACGCTGGTACCGCCCACGTTGGCGAGTTCGGCGGCCCGGAAAAGATCGTCGAAGCCAAGGGCGAGATCCTCGAAGGCCTGGGCGAGGGCGGTATCGCCATCCTCAACCTGGACGACAAGGCCTTTGATATCTGGAAGGCACGCGCCGGCGCGCACAAGGTCTTCAGCTTCGCCCGCAGCAATGCAAAGGCCGATTTCCATGCCACGGACATCGGTCGTGATGCCCGTGGTTGCCCGTCGTTCAAGCTGCACGGCGCTGGTGATGTGGTAGACGTGCAACTCAATGTGCTCGGTGAGCACAACGTCAGCAATGCCCTGGCCGCCGCCGCCGCTGCCCATGCCGTTGGTCTGAGCCTGAGCGGCATCGCCGCCGGCCTGGCTGCCGTGCAGCCGGTCAAGGGCCGTACCGTGGCGCAGATCGCGCCGAACGGTGTGCGCGTGATCGACGACAGTTACAACGCAAATCCCACCTCCATGTGCGCGGCCATTGATATACTCGCCGGCTTTTCCGGACGCACCGTCCTGGTGCTTGGAGATATCGGCGAACTGGGGCAATGGGCGGAAGAAGGCCACCGTCAGGTGGGTGACTACGCGCGTGGCAAGGTCGACGCCCTGTACGCAGTGGGTTCCAACATGACACACGCGGTCAAGGCGTTCGGCGCCAATGGCCGCCATTTCGCTACTCAAGCTGAGCTGATCGACGCGGTTGGCGCCGAGAATGCCAGCGACACCACTATCTTGATCAAGGGCTCGCGCAGCGCTGCGATGGAAAACGTCGTGGCGGCATTGTGCGGTGCCAGCGGGGAGAAACATTAATGCTGCTGCTGTTGGCCGAGTATCTGCAACAGTTCCACAAAGGCTTCGCGGTCTTCCAGTACCTGTCCCTGCGCGGGATTCTGGGTGTGCTGACCGCGTTGTCCCTGGCGCTGTGGCTGGGGCCGTGGATGATCCGTACCCTGCAAATCCGCCAGATCGGCCAGGCCGTGCGTAACGACGGCCCGCAATCGCACCTGTCCAAGTCCGGCACCCCGACCATGGGTGGGGCGCTGATCCTGTCCGCGATCGCCGTCAGCACCTTGCTGTGGGCCGACCTGACCAACCGCTACGTGTGGGTGGTGCTGATCGTTACCCTGGCATTCGGTGCCATCGGCTGGGTCGATGACTACCGCAAGGTGATCGAAAAGAACTCGCGTGGCCTGCCAAGCCGCTGGAAGTACTTCTGGCAGTCGGTGTTCGGCCTGGCTGCAGCCATCTTCCTGTACAAGACCGCGCCGACCAGCGTCGAAACCACGCTGATCCTGCCGTTCATCAAGGATGTCACCATTCCGCTGGGCATCGGCTTCGTCGTGCTGACCTACTTCGTCATTGTCGGTTCGAGCAACGCGGTCAACCTCACCGACGGCCTCGACGGCCTGGCGATCATGCCGACGGTGATGGTCGGCGGTGCCCTGGGCATCTTCTGCTACCTGTCGGGCAACGTGAAGTTCGCCGAATACCTGCTGATCCCCTACGTGCCGGGCTCGGGCGAGCTGATCGTGTTCTGCGGCGCGCTGATCGGTGCCGGCCTGGGCTTCCTGTGGTTCAACACCTACCCGGCGCAGGTATTCATGGGTGACGTCGGCGCGCTGGCGCTGGGCGCCGCGCTGGGCACCATCGCCGTGATCGTCCGCCAGGAAATCGTGCTGTTCATCATGGGCGGCGTGTTCGTCATGGAAACCCTGTCGGTGGTGATCCAGGTTGCCTCCTTCAAGCTGACCGGCAAGCGCGTGTTCCGCATGGCGCCGATCCACCACCACTTTGAACTCAAGGGCTGGCCAGAGCCACGGGTGATCGTCCGCTTCTGGATCATCACCGTGATCCTGGTGCTGGTCGGCCTTGCAACCCTGAAACTGAGGTAGATGAGCGTGTCCCTGATCGCTTCCGACCAATTCCGCATCGTTGTCGGCCTCGGCAAGAGCGGCATGTCCCTGGTTCGCTTCCTGGCGAGCCGGGGCATTGCCTTTGCGGTCGCCGACACCCGCGAGCAACCGCCGGAACTGGACACCCTGCGCCGTGATTACCCGCAGGTGGAAGTGCGCTGTGGTGAACTGGACGTGGACTTCCTGTGCCGCGCCAACGAGCTGTACGTCAGCCCCGGCCTGGCCCTGGCCACCCCGGCCCTGCAGCAGGCGGCCGCGCGTGGCGTGAAGCTGTCCGGTGACATCGAACTGTTCGCCCGCCACGCCAAGGCTCCGATCATTGCCATCAGCGGCTCCAACGCCAAGAGCACCGTCACCACCCTGGTTGGCGAAATGGCCGCCAAGGCGGGCAAGCGCGTGGCGGTGGGCGGCAACCTCGGTACCCCGGCGCTGGACCTGCTGGCCGATGACGTCGAGCTGTACGTGCTGGAACTGTCCAGCTTCCAGCTGGAAACCACCGACCAGCTCAACGCCGAAGTGGCCACCGTGCTGAACATCAGCGAAGACCACATGGACCGCTACAGCGGCCTGCCGGCCTACCACCTGGCCAAGCACCGGATCTTCCGTGGTGCCCGCCAGGTCGTGGTCAACCGCCAGGACGCCCTGAGCCGGCCGCTGCCGGTGGAAGGCCGCCCATGCTGGACCTTCGGCCTCAACCAGCCGGACTTCAAGGCCTTCGGCCTGCGCGAAGTGGACGGCGAGAAATACCTGGCGTTCGAGTTCCAGGCGCTGATGCCGGCGCGTGAGCTGAAGATTCGTGGCGCCCACAACCAGAGCAACGCCCTGGCGGCACTGGCCCTGGGGCATGCTGCCGGCCTGCCGTTCGAACCGATGCTCGAGGCACTGCGCGAGTTCGGCGGCCTGGCCCACCGTTGCCAGTGGGTGCGCGAGCGTAACGGCGTTAACTGGTACGACGATTCCAAGGCCACCAACGTTGGTGCTGCCCTGGCCGCCATCGAAGGCCTGGGTGCCGACATCGAAGGCAAGCTGGTGCTGATCGCCGGTGGCGATGGCAAGGGCGCCGACTTCGCCGCGCTGCGCGAGCCGGTCAAGCGCTTCTGCCGTGCCGTGGTACTGCTTGGCCGTGATGCCGAGCGCCTGGCCGAAGCCCTGGGCGATGGCGTGCAACTGGTCCGCGTGAAGACCCTCGACGACGCCGTGCAGCAATGCGCCGAACTGGCCCAGGCGGGTGATGCCGTGCTGCTGTCGCCGGCGTGCGCCAGCCTCGACATGTTCAAGAACTTCGAAGAACGCGGGCGCCTGTTCGCCCAGGCAGCGGGAGGCCTTGCATGATCTTCGGCATCCTCAAGCCCTATCCGTCGCCGCTGATCAGCGGCCGTGGCATCGACCTGGACTTCGCGATGCTTGCCGGCTGCCTGGCATTGCTGGGCCTGGGCCTGGTGATGATCACCTCGGCGTCCTCGGAAGTGGCTGCGGTGCAGTCGGGCAACCCGCTTTACCACATGTTCCGCCACCTGGTGTACGTGTTCCTCGGCCTGGTCGCCTGTGGCGCCACCATGCTGGTACCGATCGCCACCTGGCAGCGCATGGGCTTCATGATGCTGCTGGGTGCCTTCGGCCTGCTGGTACTGGTGCTGGTGCCGGGTATCGGCCGCGAAGTGAACGGCTCCATGCGCTGGATCGGCTTCAGCTTCTTCAACGTGCAGCCTTCGGAAATTGCCAAGGTGTTCGTGGTCGTCTACCTGGCCGGCTACCTGGTGCGCCGGCAGACCGAGGTACGCGAAACCTGGATGGGCTTCTTCAAGCCGTTCATCGTGCTGCTGCCCATGGCTGCCCTGCTGCTGATGGAGCCGGACTTCGGTGCCACCGTGGTGATGATGGGCGCGGCGGCGGCCATGCTGTTCCTCGGCGGGGTGGGGCTGTTCCGCTTCAGCCTGATGGTGGTGTTGGCGGTGGTCGCGGTGTTCGTCCTGGTACAGGCGCAGCCTTACCGGATGGCGCGCCTGATTACCTTTACCGACCCGTGGTCCGACCAGTTCGGCTCGGGCTACCAGCTGACCCAGGCGCTGATTGCCTTCGGCCGTGGCGAGTGGCTGGGCGTTGGCCTGGGCAACAGCGTGCAGAAGCAGTTCTACCTGCCTGAAGCGCACACCGACTTCGTGTTCTCGGTACTGGCCGAAGAACTCGGGGTGGTCGGCTCGCTGCTGACTATCGCGCTGTTCGTATTCGTGACTGTGCGTGCCCTGTATATCGGCCTGTGGGCAGAAAAAGCCAGGCAGTTCTTTGCCGCTTATGTTGCCTTCGGCCTGGCCTTCCTGTGGATCGGCCAGTTCCTGATCAACATCGGTGTGAACGTCGGCCTGCTGCCGACCAAGGGCCTGACCCTGCCGTTCCTCAGCTACGGGGGCAGTTCGCTGGTGATCTGCTGTGCCTGTGTGGGCCTGTTGCTGCGTATCGAGTGGGAAAGCCGCACGCACCTGGGCAGTGAGGAGCACGAATTCAGCGAAAGCGATTTTGCCGAGGAGACCAATCATGGCCGCTGACGGCAAGAACGTACTGATCATGGCGGGCGGCACCGGGGGCCACGTGTTCCCGGCCCTGGCCTGCGCCCGTGAATTCCAGGCGCGCGGCTACAGCGTGCACTGGCTGGGCACCCCGCGCGGTATCGAGAATGAACTGGTGCCCCAGGCCGGCCTGCCGCTGCACCTGATCCAGGTCAGTGGCCTGCGCGGCAAGAGCAAGCTGTCGTTGCTCAAGGCACCGTTCACCCTGGTCAAGGCCGTGTTGCAGGCGCGGCGTATCGTGCGTGAGCTCAAGCCGGTATGCGTGGTCGGCTTCGGTGGTTATGTGACTGGCCCCGGCGGCGTGGCCGCACGCCTGTGCGGCGTACCGCTGGTGATCCACGAGCAGAACGCCCGCGCCGGTACCACCAACCGCTTGCTGCTGCCGTTGGCTGCGCGTGTGTGCGAAGCCTTCCCGGCCACCTTCGCCGCCAGCGACAAACTGCGCACCACCGGCAACCCGGTGCGCCCGGAACTGTTCATGGACGCCCTGCGCGCGCCCCTGGCCGAGCGCCGTGCGCGCCTGCTGGTGATGGGCGGCAGCCTGGGTTCGGAACCATTGAACAAATTGTTGCCTAAGGCCCTGTCCGAAGTGCCCGCCGCGCTGCGGCCAGAGGTATTCCACCAGGCCGGCAAGCAACACGCGCCGGCCACCGCCGAGCGTTATCACGAGGCGGGCGTCGAGGCTCAGGTAGAGCCCTTCATCAAGGACATGGCCCAAGCCTATGGCTGGGCCGACATTGTGGTGTGCCGGGCCGGCGCCCTGACCGTCAGCGAGCTGGCGGCAGCGGGCCTGCCTTCGATGCTGGTGCCATTGCCCCACGCGATCGACGACCACCAGACCCACAACGCCCAATATCTGGCCCGGGAAGGCGCTGCCTTCCTGATGCCACAAGCGACAACTGGCGCAGCGCAGCTCGCTGAACGCCTGAACGAGGTGCTGATGCAACCCGAGAAACTCAACGTCATGGCAGGCACCGCACGGCGCCTGGCCAAACCTGCCGCAACCAGCACCGTGGTCGATATCTGCCTGGAGGTGGCCCATGGTTGAGAGCCAGAAAGCCATGCCTCAGCCGAAGATGGGCCGTATCCGCCGTATCCACTTCGTCGGTATCGGCGGCGTGGGCATGTGCGGCATTGCCGAAGTGTTGCTGAACCTGGGCTATGAAGTGTCCGGTTCCGACCTGAAGGCCTCCCCGGTCACCGAGCGCCTGGAATCGTTCGGCGCCGAGATCTTCGTCGGCCACCGCGCCGAGAACGCCGCCACCGCCGATGTGCTGGTGGTGTCCAGCGCCATCAACCCGGCCAACCCGGAAGTCGCAACCGCCCTCGAGCGGCGCATTCCGGTGGTGCCGCGTGCCGAGATGCTCGCCGAGCTGATGCGCTATCGCCATGGCGTGGCCGTTGCCGGCACCCACGGCAAGACCACCACTACCAGCCTGCTGGCCTCGGTGTTCGCCGCTGGCGGCCTGGACCCGACCTTCGTCATCGGTGGCCGCCTGACCGCGGCCGGCACCAATGCCCAGTTGGGTACCAGCCGCTACCTGATTGCCGAAGCGGACGAGAGCGATGCCAGCTTCCTGCACCTGCAACCGATGGTAGCCGTGGTCACAAACATCGACGCCGACCACATGGCGACCTACGAAGGTGACTTCAACAAACTGAAGAAAACCTTCGTCGAGTTCCTGCACAACCTGCCGTTCTATGGCCTGGCCGTGATGTGCCTGGACGACCCGGTAGTGCGCGAGATCCTGCCACAGGTCAAGCGCCCGACCGTGACCTATGGCTTCAGCGACGAGGCCGACATCCGCGCCATCAACGTGCGCCAGATGGGCATGCAGACCCACTTCACCGTGCTGCGCCGCGACCGCGAGCCGCTGGAGGTGTCGGTGAACATGCCCGGCAACCACAACGTGCTCAATGCCTTGGCCACCATCGCCATCGCCACCGACGAAGGCATCACCGACGAAGCCATCGTCCAGGGCCTGTCCGGCTTCCAGGGCGTCGGCCGCCGCTTCCAGGTGTACGGCGAACTGCCGGTCGAAGGCGGCAGCGTGATGCTGGTCGACGATTACGGCCACCACCCGACCGAAGTGGCTGCGGTTATCCAGGCCGTGCGCGGCGGTTGGCCAAGCCGTCGCCTGGTGATCGTCTACCAGCCGCACCGCTACAGCCGTACCCGCGACCTGTACGACGATTTCGTCCAGGTGCTGGGCGATGCCAACGTGCTGCTGCTGATGGAGGTCTACCCGGCCGGCGAAGAGCCGATCCCCGGCGCCGACAGCCGCCAGCTGTGCCACAGCATCCGCCAGCGCGGCAAGCTGGACCCGATCTACATCGAGCGTGGCGTCGACCTGGCGCCGCTGGTCAAGCCACTGCTGCGCGCTGGCGACATCCTGATCTGCCAGGGTGCCGGTGATGTCGGCGGCCTGGCCCCTCAATTGATGAAAAGCCCGCTGTTCGCTGGCGCCAAGCAGGAGAAGTCGAAATGACCAGCGCCTACGACAAACTGCACTCGACCCTGGACGTCAAGGCGTTCGGCCGCGTCGCGGTGCTGTACGGCGGCAAGAGCGCCGAGCGCGAAGTGTCGCTCAAGTCCGGCGCCGCAGTGATCGACGCGCTGACCACCGCCGGTGTCGACGTGGTCGCCATCGACGTGGGTGACGACCTGCTCGACCGCCTGCAAAGCGAGAAGATCGATCGCGCCTTCATCATCCTCCACGGTCGTGGCGGTGAAGACGGCAGCATGCAAGGCCTGCTCGAGTGCCTGGGCATCCCCTACACCGGCAGTGGCATCCTTGCCTCGGCACTGGCCATGGACAAGCTGCGCACCAAGCAGGTGTGGCAGAGCCTGGGCATTCCGACCCCGCGCCACGCGGTGCTGGCGAGCGAAAGCGATTGTTTGCAGGCCAGTACGGAACTGGGCTTCCCGCTTATCGTCAAACCCGCCCATGAAGGTTCCAGCATCGGCATGGCCAAGGTGAACAGCGCCCAGGAACTGGTCGCCGCCTGGCAGGATGCCGCCCGATACGATTCCCAGGTACTGGTGGAGCAGTGGATCCACGGGCCGGAGTTCACCGTCGCGGTACTGCGCGGCCAGGTGCTGCCGCCGATCGCCCTGGGTACGCCGCACGTGTTCTACGACTACGACGCCAAGTACATCGCCAACGATACCCAGTACCGCATTCCGTGCGGCCTGGACAGCGTCAAGGAACAGGAACTGATCGACCTGACCGCGCGCGCCTGCGATGCCATCGGCATCGAAGGCTGGGGGCGGCTGGACGTGATGCAGGACGAGCAGGGCCGGTTCTGGCTGCTCGAAGTCAACACCGCACCCGGCATGACCGACCATAGCCTGGTGCCCATGGCGGCCCGCGCGGCCGGCCTGGACTTCCAGCAACTGGTGCTGGCGATCCTGGCCGAAAGCGTGGCGACGCGAGGTTAACAACCATGCAAGGCGCGATGATACGTCAGCAGCAACCCGTTACCGGCCGTAGCAAGCCGGTGCCGCGTGGTGCCAGCCGGCTGGTGGCCGACGAGCCCGTATCGGCGCGCCTGCCGCGGCCAAGCCTGGGTGGTCTCAAGCGCCTGCTGTGGCCGGTGCTGCTGGTGGCGGCCGGGTTTGGCGCCTACGAGGGCGCCATTCGGCTGATGCCGTACGCCGACCGGCCGATCACCAAGATCGACGTGCAGGGCGACCTCAGCTACATCAGCCAGCAGTCGGTACAGCAGCGTATCGCGCCCTACGTGGCAGCGAGCTTCTTCAGTGTCGACCTGCCGGCGATGCGCGCAGAGCTCGAGCAGATGCCGTGGATCGCCCACGCCGAAGTGCGCCGGGTGTGGCCCGACGAGGTGGTGATCCGCCTGGAAGAACAGTTGCCGGTGGCGCGCTGGGGTGACGAAGCCTTGCTCAACAACCAGGGCCAGGCCTTCACCCCGCGCGAACTGGCCAACTACGAGCACCTGCCGCAGCTGGCCGGGCCGCAGCGTGCTCAGCAACAAGTGATGCAGCAGTATCAGGTATTGAGCCAGATGCTGCGCCCCCTGGGCTTTTCCATCGCTCGCCTGGAGCTGCGCGAGCGAGGCAGCTGGTTCCTGACCACGGGCGCGAGCAGCGCCGGGCCGGGCATCGAGCTGCTGCTGGGGCGCGACCATCTGGTGGAGAAGATGCGCCGTTTCATTGCCATTTACGACAAGACACTCAAAGACCAGATCAGCACTATCGCCCGCATTGATCTGCGTTACTCCAACGGACTTGCCGTTGGTTGGCGGGAACCGATTGCACCGACGACGGCCCAACCCGCCGTTGCGAAGAATTAGAGAGAGGCAGGACCATGGCAAACGCGCATAGCGGCAAAATGATCGTCGGGCTGGACATCGGCACCTCCAAGGTGGTGGCGCTGGTGGGTGAAGTGGGCGAGGACGGCACCCTGGAAATCGTCGGGATCGGTACCCATCCGTCCCGCGGCCTGAAAAAAGGCGTGGTGGTGAACATCGAGTCCACCGTGCAGTCGATCCAGCGCGCCGTGGAAGAAGCGCAGCTGATGGCCGGCTGCCGCATCCACTCGGCCTTCGTCGGCGTGGCCGGCAATCACATCCGCAGCCTGAACTCCCACGGCATCGTCGCCATCCGCGACCGCGAGGTCAGCCTGGCCGACCTGGAGCGCGTACTCGACGCCGCCCAGGCCGTTGCCATCCCGGCTGACCAGCGCGTGCTGCACACCCTGCCGCAGGACTACGTGATCGACAACCAGGAAGGCGTGCGCGAGCCGCTGGGCATGTCTGGCGTACGTCTGGAAGCCAAGGTCCACGTGGTCACATGCGCGGTCAACGCGGCGCAGAACATCGAAAAATGCGTACGCCGCTGCGGCCTGGAAATCGACGACATCATCCTCGAGCAGCTGGCCTCGGCCTACTCGGTGCTGACCGACGATGAAAAAGAGCTGGGCGTGTGCCTGGTGGACATCGGTGGTGGCACCACCGACATCGCCATCTTCACCGAGGGCGCGATCCGTCACACCGCGGTGATCCCGATTGCCGGCGACCAGGTGACCAACGACATCGCCATGGCCCTGCGTACCCCGACCCAGTACGCCGAAGAAATCAAGATCCGCTACGCCTGCGCCCTGGCCAAACTGGCTGGCGCTGGCGAGACCATCAAGGTGCCAAGCGTGGGTGATCGCCCACCGCGCGAGCTGTCGCGCCAGGCCCTGGCCGAGGTGGTGGAGCCACGTTACGACGAGCTCTTCACCCTGATCCAGGCCGAACTGCGCCGCAGCGGCTACGAGGACCTGGTGCCGGCCGGCATCGTCCTCACCGGTGGCACCGCCAAGATGGAAGGCGCCGTGGAACTGGCCGAGGAAATCTTCCACATGCCGGTACGCCTGGGCGTGCCGCACAGCGTTCGGGGGCTCAGCGACGTGGTTCGCAACCCGATCTATTCCACCGGCGTGGGCTTGCTCACCTACGGCCTGCAGAAGCAGACCGAAGACCTGCCCCTGACCGGTAACAGCAGCAACAACAGCTATGGCGATGAACCGAAGGCTCCAGTGCTTGAACGCTTCAAGCGCTGGGTCCAGGGCAATTTCTAAGTTTCAAAGCAGTAGTGGTAGGCGCGACAACTAGAGAACTGTAAGGAGAGGGAAAATGTTCGAGCTCGTAGACAACGTCCCGCAAAGCCCGGTCATCAAAGTGATCGGTGTTGGCGGTGGTGGCGGCAACGCCGTCAACCACATGGTCAAGAGCAGCATCGAAGGCGTGGAATTCATCTGCGCCAACACCGATGCTCAGGCGCTGAAGAACATCGGCGCGCGCACCATCCTGCAATTGGGCACTGGCGTGACCAAGGGCCTGGGTGCCGGTGCCAATCCGGAAGTCGGCCGCCAGGCCGCGCTGGAAGACCGTGAGCGCATCGCTGAAGTGCTGCAGGGCACCAACATGGTGTTCATCACCACTGGCATGGGCGGCGGTACCGGTACCGGTGCAGCGCCGATCATCGCCGAAGTGGCCAAGGAAATGGGCATTCTCACCGTTGCCGTGGTGACCCGTCCGTTCCCGTTCGAAGGCCGCAAGCGCATGCAGATCGCCGATGAAGGCATCCGCATGCTGGCCGAAAGCGTCGACTCGTTGATCACCATCCCCAACGAGAAGCTGCTGACCATCCTGGGCAAGGATGCCAGCCTGCTGTCCGCCTTCGCCAAGGCCGACGACGTACTGGCCGGTGCCGTGCGCGGTATCTCCGATATCATCAAGCGCCCGGGCATGATCAACGTCGACTTCGCCGACGTGCGTACCGTGATGGGTGAAATGGGCATGGCCATGATGGGTACTGGCTGCGCCAGCGGCCCGAACCGTGCGCGTGAAGCCACCGAGGCAGCGATCCGCAACCCGCTGCTGGAAGACGTCAACCTGCAGGGCGCCCGCGGCATCCTGGTGAACATCACCGCAGGCCCTGACCTGTCGCTGGGCGAGTACTCCGACGTGGGTAGCATCATCGAAGCCTTCGCCTCCGACCACGCCATGGTCAAGGTCGGCACCGTGATCGACCCGGACATGCGTGACGAGCTGCACGTGACCGTAGTGGCCACCGGCCTGGGCGCGCGCATCGAGAAGCCTGTGAAGGTGGTCGACAACACCCTGCAGACTGCCCAGCAGGCATATGAGGCTTCCAACCCGGCTCCGGTTCGCCAGGAGCAGCCTGCGGTCAACTACCGTGACCTGGAGCGCCCGACCGTAATGCGCAACCAGGCCCATGCAGGTGCTGCTGCAGCCGCTAAACTGAACCCTCAGGATGACCTGGACTACCTCGATATCCCGGCATTCCTGCGTCGTCAGGCTGATTAATGGAATTTATCAGGGCTATAAAGGTGATTGGTATTCATCAAAGGTTGGGTCTGTTATCATCCCCAGCCTTTGTTGATACCTGTTCGCAATTTGCGCTGAAGCGGCCAATGCCATGATTAAACAACGCACCCTGAAGAATACCATCCGTGCCACAGGTGTCGGTCTGCACTCCGGGGAGAAGGTTTACCTGACCCTCAAGCCTGCACCTGTTGACACCGGCATCGTCTTCCGCCGCGCCGACCTCGACCCTGTGGTCGAAATCCCGGCGCGCGCGGCCAACGTCGGCGAGACAACTATGTCGACGACGCTGGTCAACGGTGACGTCAAGGTCGATACGGTCGAGCACCTGCTCTCCGCCATGGCGGGCCTGGGCATCGATAACGCCTACGTCGAGCTCTCCGCCTCGGAAGTGCCGATCATGGATGGCAGCGCCGGACCCTTTGTATTTCTGATTCAGTCTGCCGGCCTGGAAGAACAGGACGCAGCCAAGAAGTTCATCCGCATCCTGCGTGAGGTAACCGTGGAAGAGGGCGACAAGCGCGCCACTTTCCTGCCTTTCGACGGTTTCAAGGTGAGCTTCGAGATCGACTTCGATCATCCGGTCCTCAAGGGCCAGACCCAGAGTGCGGTCGTCGACTTCTCCAGCACCTCGTTCGTGAAGGAAGTCAGTCGCGCCCGTACCTTCGGTTTCATGCGTGACATCGAGTACCTGCGCAAGCACAACCTTGCGCTGGGTGGCAGTGTCGAGAACGCCATCGTGGTCGACGAGACCGGTGTGCTCAACGAAGACGGCCTTCGTTCCGATGACGAATTCGTCAAGCACAAGATCCTCGACGCCATTGGCGACCTTTACCTGCTGGGCAACAGCCTGATCGGCGAGTTCAAGGGCTACAAGTCCGGCCACGCGCTGAACAACCAGCTGTTGCGCAAGCTGATTGCCGAAACCGATGCCTGGGAAGTGGTCACCTTCGAAGATGCCAGCACGGCACCGATCTCGTACATGCGCCCTGTTGCGGCCGTGTAAGTTCGAACACTCTCTAGTTCATTAAGGCCACCTTCGGGTGGCCTTTTTTATGGCTGACGCATTTTGCCCGGCAGGTCCGGCCATTCGCGGGCACGCCCGCTCCCACAGGTCCTGCGCCGCTCCAGAGGCAGTGGGCACCCTGTGGGAGCGGGCGTGCCCGCGAATGGACTGCGCAGCAGTCCCGAAGGTGTCAGCGCTTGTCCTGGGCGTGAGCTGCCAGCCTTTCCAGTGCTGCGCGCAGCTTGGGGTCAGTGATGCCCTCGGCGGTATCGCGCAGGCTCTCGGCTGCGTTATTGGACAGTTCTGCAGCATGGCCACCACGCTTGGCTGGCACCAGCGGGGGCTGGACCTTGTACTGGATGCGCCTGAGGTTGGCGAACGCCTCCATGGCCTGTAATGCCGACATCAGGCGTTTCTGCTGATAGCGCAGGCGGGTTGCCCAGTGGCCGTCGGTTACCACCAGCAACAATGTGCCATCGCGCCACGACGCCACATGGCAGTGCTCGCGGGCGGCTGGTTGCAGCTGGCTTTCCAGCAGGCGCTGCAGGTGCTCCAGGCGTTCGGCCTGGTTCAGCAGCAGGCGCAGCGGGCGGACCTGGCGGAGCAGGGCCGAGGGCGGCTGGGCGGGGGAGGGTTTGTAGGCCATGGGTATGTGCATGAGGTTACAAGATCGGCAGTTTAACACCTCTTGTAGCCTGCACCGGCCTCTTCGCGGGCTTGCCCGCTCCCACAGGTATTTCGCAACACTTGAGACCTGTGGTGATCCTGTGGGAGCGGGCAAGCCCGCGAAGAGGCCCGTGCAGGCAACCAAGGACAAGACTCATTCTCGATACGTTTCATCTTCCCGAACCTTGAACTCAGGGAAAATGCCCCTATCTAAAACAAGCCCCCGCCAAAACGCTGTACAAGCATCGTGGAAATCCACCACTTTCCTCACCATCGTTTCCGGGTAGAATGCTCGTTCGCATGCGGCCTCAGGGCTGCACGGGCGACTCATGGGGCCGCCCTCCATCCCTACGTGTGGAAGATCCTGCCGATATGTTTGCGCCTTTGTTAAAGAAACTTTTTGGAAGCAAGAACGAGCGTGAAGTCAAACGCATGCTCAAGACGGTGAACATCGTCAATGCTCTCGAAGAGAAGATGGTGGCCCTCTCCGACGAGCAACTGCGGGGCAAGACCGCAGAGTTCAAGGAGCGCCTGGCCAAAGGCGAGACACTGGACCAGTTGCTGCCTGAAGCCTTCGCCGTGGCCCGTGAGGCCGGCAAGCGCGTGATGGGCATGCGCCACTTCGACGTGCAGCTGATCGGTGGCATGACCCTGCACGAGGGCATGATCGCAGAAATGCGTACCGGTGAAGGCAAGACCTTGGTCGGTACCCTGGCCGTGTACCTCAACGCATTGTCTGGCAAGGGCGTGCACGTGGTCACCGTCAACGACTACCTGGCCCGCCGCGACGCCAACTGGATGCGCCCGCTGTACGAGTTCCTCGGCCTGTCGGTCGGCATCGTCTCGGCCTTCCAGCCGCCGGAAGAAAAGCGCGCCGCCTACGCGTCCGACATCACCTACGGCACCAACAACGAATTCGGTTTCGACTACCTGCGCGACAACATGGCGTTCAGCCAGGACGAGAAGTTCCAGCGTGAACTGAACTTCGCCGTGATCGACGAAGTCGACTCCATCCTCATCGACGAAGCGCGTACCCCGCTGATCATCTCCGGTCAGGCCGAGGACAGCTCCAAGCTGTACATCGAGATCAACCGTCTGATCCCGCGCCTTACCCAGCACATCGAAGAGGTCGAGGGCCAGGTCACCCAGGAAGGCCACTTCACCATCGACGAGAAGAGCCGTCAGGTCGAGCTGAACGAAGCCGGTCACCAGTTCATCGAAGAGATGCTCACCCAGTCCGGCCTGCTGGCCGAGGGCGAGAGCCTGTACTCGGCGCATAACCTGAGCCTGCTGACCCACGTCTACGCCGGCCTGCGCGCGCACAAGCTGTTCCACCGCAACATCGAATACATCGTCCAGGACGGCCAGGTCCTGCTGATCGACGAGCACACCGGCCGTACCATGCCGGGCCGTCGTCTGTCCGAAGGCCTGCACCAGGCCATCGAAGCCAAAGAGAACCTGAACATCCAGGCCGAGAGCCAGACCCTGGCTTCGACCACCTTCCAGAACTACTTCCGCCTCTACACCAAGCTGTCCGGCATGACCGGTACCGCCGACACCGAAGCGTTCGAGTTCCAGTCGATCTACGGGCTCAACGTGATGGTCATTCCGCCGAACAAGCCGTTGGCGCGTAAAGACTTCAATGACCTGGTGTACCTGACCGCCGACGAGAAATACGCCGCGATCATCGCCGACATCAAGGAAAGCATGAAGCAGGGCCGCCCGGTGCTGGTGGGTACTGCGACCATCGAAACCTCCGAGCACATGTCCAACCTCCTGAAGAAGGAAGGTATCGACCACAAGGTGCTCAACGCCAAGTACCACGAGAAGGAAGCCGAGATCATCGCGCAAGCAGGTGCGCCAGGTGCCCTTACCATCGCCACCAACATGGCCGGCCGTGGTACCGACATCCTGCTGGGCGGTAACTGGGAAGCCGAAGTGGCTGCCCTGGAAAACCCGACCGCCGAGCAGATCGCCCAGATCAAGGCCGACTGGCAGAAGCGTCACCAGCAGGTGATCGAGACGGGTGGCCTGCACGTGATCGCTTCCGAGCGCCACGAATCGCGCCGTATCGACAACCAGCTGCGTGGCCGTTCCGGCCGTCAGGGCGACCCGGGCTCCAGCCGCTTCTACCTGTCGCTGGAAGACAGCCTGATGCGTATCTTCGCCTCTGACCGGGTGAAGAACTTCATGAAGGCGCTGGGCATGCAGTCCGGCGAGGCCATCGAGCACCGCATGGTCACCAACGCCATCGAGAAGGCCCAGCGCAAGGTCGAAGGCCGCAACTTCGACATCCGCAAGCAGTTGCTGGAATACGACGACGTGGCCAACGAGCAGCGCAAGGTGATCTACCACATGCGCAACAGCCTGCTGGCCGCCGAGAACATTGGCGACACCATCGTCGAATTCCGCAAGGAAGTACTGGACGCTACCATCAGCCAGCACATTCCGCCGCAGTCGCTGCCAGAGCAGTGGGATGTGGCCGGTCTGGAAGCTTCGCTTGCCAGCGATTTCGCCATGAAGCTGCCGATCCAGCAGTGGCTCGACGAGGACGATCACCTCTACGAAGAGACCCTGCGCGAGAAGCTGCTGAACGAAATCACCACCGCGTACACCGAGAAGGAAGACCAGGCCGGTATCGAAGCCCTGCGTACCTTCGAGAAGCAGATCCTGCTGCGCGTGCTGGATGACCTGTGGAAAGACCACCTGTCGACCATGGACCACCTGCGTCACGGTATCCACCTGCGTGGTTATGCGCAGAAGAACCCGAAGCAGGAGTACAAGCGCGAATCCTTCAGCCTGTTCCAGGAGCTGCTCGAGTCGATCAAGCGCGACACCATCCGTGTGCTGTCGCACGTTCAGGTACGCCGCGAAGACCCGGTCGAAGAGGAAGCCCGCCTGCGCCGCGAGGCCGAGGAACTGGCCAGCCGCATGCAGTTCCAGCATGCCGCTGCCCCGGGCCTGGAAAGCGAGCAACTGAACGAGGAGGGCGCCGAAGTGGCCGTCGCCTCGGCACCGGTGCGCAACGAGCAGAAGCTGGGCCGCAACGAGCCGTGCTGGTGTGGTTCGGGCAAGAAGTTCAAGCATTGCCACGGGCAGATCGAGTGATCTGACCTGAATTGGGGCCGCGGTGCGGCCCTATCGCGACACAAGGCCGCTCCCACAGGGATAGCGCACAGCCGCAACGCTGCGCCGTCCTATGTGGGAGCGGCCTTGTGTCGCGATGGGGCGCGAAGCGGCCCCGTTTTTCGATATCAACCGTATTTTCTAGGAGCGCTCTAATGGCTGTTGGTCTTGGTCCTTTGCCCACCCTGCACCCGGTTCCGGGTTTTGAACTCGGCATCGCTTCTGCCGGCATCAAGCGCCCGGGGCGCAAGGATGTGGTGGTCATGCGCTGCGCCGAAGGCTCCAGCGTGGCTGGCGTGTTCACCCTCAACGCCTTCTGCGCAGCGCCGGTGATCCTGTCCAAGCAGCGTGTGCAGGGCACCGTGCGCTACCTGCTGACCAACACCGGTAACGCCAACGCCGGCACCGGCGCGCCAGGCCTGGCCGCCGCCGAGCGCACCTGCGCCAAGCTGGCCGAACTGGCTGGCGTACCGGCCGAGTCGGTACTGCCGTTCTCCACCGGCGTAATCGGCGAGCCGCTGCCGGTCGAGAAGATCGAAGGCGCGCTGCAGGCCGCCCTCGACAACCTGTCGGAAAACCACTGGGCCGAAGCCGCCACCGGCATCATGACCACCGACACCCTGCCCAAGGGTGCCAGCCGCCAGTTCCAGCACGATGGCGTGACCGTTACCGTCACCGGCATCAGCAAGGGTGCAGGCATGATTCGTCCGAACATGGCTACCATGCTCGGCTACATCGCCACCGACGCCAAGGTTGCCCCGGCGGTACTCAAGGACCTGATGCTGGACGGCGCCAACAAGTCGTTCAACCGCATCACCATCGATGGCGACACCTCGACCAACGACTGCTGCATGCTGATCGCCACCGGCAAGGCCAACCTGCCGGAAGTCACCGAAGCCAGCGGCGCATTGTTCGAAGCGCTGAAGAAGGCGGTGTTCGAAGTGTGCATGGAAGTGGCCCAGGCCATCGTCCGTGACGGCGAAGGCGCCACCAAGTTCGTTACCGTGCAGGTCAACGGCGGTGGCAACCACCAGGAGTGCCTGGACGTCGGCTACGCCGTGGCCCACTCGCCACTGATCAAGACCGCGCTGTTCGCTTCCGACCCCAACTGGGGCCGTATCCTCGCCGCCGTTGGCCGTGCCGGCGTACCGGAGCTGGATGTGAGCCTGATCGATGTGTACCTGGACAGCGTGTGCATTGCCAGCAAAGGCGGCCGCAGCCCGAGCTACACCGAAGACCAGGGCGCCAAGGTAATGGCCCAGGAAGAGATCACCATCCGCATCGAGTTGGGCCGTGGCCAGTGCAGCGAAACCATCTGGACCACCGACCTGTCCCACGAGTACGTGAAGATCAACGCCGAGTACCGTACCTGATGTAATTGGGGCCGCGTTGCGGCCCATCGCGACACAAGGCCGCTCCCACAAGGACCTGCGTACACCGCCCCATGTGGGAGCGGCCTTGTGTCGCGAAAGGGCTGCAAAGCAGCCCCAAAATTCCCAAACGATGGAGCCGAACCATGAGCTATCACCTGATCATCGGCGACAAGCTGTATTCCTCCTGGTCGCTGCGTGGCGCCCTGGCCCTCGAGCTGGCTGGCGTGCCTTACGAAGAAACACTGATCAAACTCAACCAGCCTGACACCCGTCAGCGCATCCTCGCCTTCTCTGCCACCGGCAAGGTACCGCTGCTCAAGACCGAGCACGGTGTCATCGCCGACTCGCTGGCCATTGCCGAATACCTCAACGAACGCCACCCCGACGCCCAGCTGTGGCCTGCCGACGTGGCGGCTCGGGCCCAGGCCCGTTCGGCCTGCGCGCAGATGCACAGCGGCTTCTTCGCCCTGCGCGGTGCCATGCCGTTCGACCTGTCGCGCGACCAGGCGCTGGACAGCGTGCCGCTGGAGGTTCAAATCGATATCGACCGTATCGTTGCACTGTGGTCCGAATGCCGCCTGGTGGCCAAGGACAGCGGCCCGTTCCTGTTCGGCAAGCCAAGCCTGGCCGATGCCTTCTTCGCCCCGGTGGCCGTACGCCTGCGCACCTACCGCGTGGAAGTGCCTGCGGAGGCGGCGGCCTATATCGAAACCATTTACCATTGGCCGGCCTTCCAGGCCTGGCAGCAGGCTGGCCTGGCGGAGCGTGAAGGGTGAAACGGATTCATGTTGTAGCCGCTGTCATTCGTGGTACTGACGGCCGCATTCTGATCGCACGGCGTGCCGATACCCAGCACCAGGGCGGCCTGTGGGAATTCCCGGGCGGCAAGGTGGAAGAGGGTGAGGGCGTCGAGGCGGCGCTGGCCCGCGAGCTGCGCGAGGAGCTGGGCATCGAGGTAAGCCGTTCGCGTGCGCTGATCAAGGTCAGCCACGACTACCCGGACAAGCAGGTGCTGCTGGACGTGCGCGAGGTCGAGGCGTTCACCGGCGAGCCGCATGGCGCCGAGGGCCAGCCGCTGGAATGGGTTGCCCCACGTGATTTGCCCCAGTACGAATTCCCCGAGGCCAATAAACCGATCGTTGCAGCCGCGCGCCTGCCGGACCAGTACCTGATCACCCCCGATGGCCTGGAAGTGCCGCAGATGCTCAAGGGCATCCAGAAGGCGGTGGCCAGCGGCATTCGCCTGATCCAGTTGCGTGCCCCGGACATGTACGACCCCAAGTACCGCGATGTGGCGGTGGATGCGGTCGGCCTGTGCGCGGGCAAGGCGCAGTTGATGCTCAAGGGGCCGCTGGAGTGGCTGGGTGACTTCCCAGCCGCGGGTTGGCACCTGACGGCTGCACAACTGCGCAAGTATGCCGCCAACGGCCGGCCGTTCCCCAAGGAGCGCTGGCTGGCGGCGTCCTGCCACAGTGCCGAAGAGCTGGCGCTGGCGGAGCAGATGGGCGTGGACTTCGTCACCTTGTCGCCGGTGCAGGCAACCCTGACACACCCTGAGGCGGTGCTGCTGGGGTGGGACGAGGCACAGCGGTTGATTGCCGGGTTCAACAAGCCGGTCTACCTGCTGGGTGGGGTAGGCCCGGGTGAGCGCGAGCAGGCCTGGGAAGCGGGGGCACAGGGTGTGGCCGGGATCCGGGCGTTCTGGCCTGAGATCTGAGTCGCCTGTAATTGGGGCCGCTTTGCGGCCCATCGCCGGCAAGCCAGCTCCCACAGAGGCAGCACAGACCGGGCTCTGTGGGAGCTGGCTTGCCGGCGATGGGCTGCGCAGCAGCCCCAAAAATATCAGCCCAGCGGCTTTTCAGCAGGTTGCCACAAAACCTCAGCCACCCCCTGCCGCCGCCCAATGATCCGCGCCGCCACGAACAGCAGATCCGAAAGCCGGTTGATATACGCCAACCCAACCCCCGCCAACGGCTCCAGCGCATTCAGCTGCTGGCACCGCCGCTCCGCACTGCGCGCCAGGCTCCGGCACACATGCGCCTGTGCCACCAGCGCCGAGCCACTGGGCAAGATGAAGTTCTTCAACGGCCCCAGCTCTTCATTCCACACATCGATCGCTGCTTCCAGGCGTTCCACTTCCGCCAGGTTCAACGCCTGATAACTGGGCATCGCCAGCTCACCGCCCAAGTCGAACAGGCGGTGCTGACACGGCGCCAACACTGCGCTCACCTCATCCAACCCTTGTTCGGCCAGCCCCGCCAGCAGCAAACCCAGCTGGCTGTTCAGGCTGTCCACCTCGCCAATCGCCTCGATCCGTGGGTGGTCCTTGGGCACCCGACGCCCGTCGCCCAGGCCGGTTTCGCCTTTGTCGCCGGTGCGGGTGTAGATCTTCGACAGGCGGTAACCCATGTCATTTCTCCGTTTTGGCCGGCGCCACCGCTGCCGGCTGGCCGAGGGGCAGGCGCAGGGTGAAGCAGGTACCCTGGCCGGGCGTGGATTGCACTTCCATCTGCCCCTTGTGGTTGTTGGTGATGATGAAGTACGAGACCGACAGGCCCAGCCCGGTGCCCTGGCCGATTTCCTTGGTGGTGAAGAACGGCTCGAAGGTGCGTTTGCGCACCCCCTCGGGCATGCCGACGCCGTTGTCCTCGACCTGGATTTCCGCCCATGGCGGGCTCAAGCGGGTGCGCAGGGTGATGCGCCCGGGCTCGCTCGGCTGCGGCCGCTGGTGGATGGCCTGGGCGGCGTTTTTCAGCAGGTTGAGCAGCACCTGCTCCAATTCGTTGGCGGTGCACGGCACCTGCCCCAGTTCGGGGTCGAACTGGCGCACGATGGCCTGGCCCTTGAAGTCGAAGCCGATGGCCAGGTCGAAGTCGTTGCCGGCAATCTCCACCGCCTGATCGATCAGCGCCGGCAGGTCGCACGGCGCCAACTGGCGGTTGCTGCGGCGGCTGAAACTGAGCATGTGGGTGACGATCTTCGCCGCACGCGCTCCGGCCTGCTGGATGCCGTCGAGCAATAGCGGCACTTCGCGACTCTCCAGGTAACGGTTGACCGTGGGCAGGTCGATGCCCAGTTCCTCGGCCTGCTCCTGGTTGCGCGGCAACTCGGGTGACAGGCGCCGGCGGATGTTCTGCACGTTATGCAGGATCGCGCCTAGCGGGTTGTTGATCTCGTGGGCCATGCCGGCGGCCAGGCCACCGACCGAAAGCATCTTCTCCGATTGCACCATCATTTCCTCAAGCGACAGGCGCTGGGTGATGTCGTCGATACGGATGACCACGCCACGGCCGCCGCCACCGGTCAGCGGGTAGAAGGTCAGGGCGTAGTGGCGCAGGTCGTCGCCTTTGGGCCAGGTGACCCGCTCGATCTTCGCCACCCGATGCTTTTCCACGGTTTCCTTCAGCTGTGGCAGGAACGGTTTGAGCGGTTCGAAGGCGATGAAGATCGGCTGGTTCAGCGCTTCGTCCAGTGGCGTGCCGGAAAGCACCGTGGCTTCGTGATTCCACTGGGTCACGTAGAGCTGTTCGTCGAGGGCGATCAGCGCCGAAGGCATCGAGTCGATGATGCTGTTGAGGTAATTCTGGAAGCCGGTGAGTTTCTTCTCGATCTTGCTGCGCACCTGGACTTCCAGCTCCAGCTTGCGGTTGGTATGGCGGGTTTCCTCGGCCAGGCCCTGGGCCTGGTCATAGGCCTCCTGGAACTCGTCGCGGGTGCGCTTGAGCTGCTGTTCGCGGGCCTCGATGCGCGAAAGCATGGTGTTGAACGCTTCGGCCAGGCTGCCGATTTCGTCGTCGTTGCCGCGATGCGCACGCAGGGCATAGCTTTCTTCGCGGGTGACCTGGCGGCTGAGCTCTTCGAGCTGGTTGATCGGCTGGGTGATCAGGCGTTTGATCTGCCGGGCGATGACGATCCACAGCAGGATGCTGAACACCAGGATACCCAGGCTGGCGCTGAGGGTGCCGGTGTAGAAAGCCGTGGGCAGTTCGCTGCTGGCCACCAGCAGCAGATGCGCGGGCGGGTTGGCGTCACGTGGCATGCGGATCAGCTGGGTGCTGCGAAACTCCATCAGGCGCCAGCCGTCGATGTCGCGAAAACGCCTGGGCAACGCCAGCGGCTCGCCGTGCTGCAGTTGCGCCAGTATGCGGCCATCGCCACCGTAGACGGCGGCGGCGCGCAGCGGCGTGTAGCTGTCCAGTTCCTTGAGCAGGGCGCTGGCGGTGTCCGGGCTGTCGCTGGCGCGGGCTGCCAGTTGCGGGTTGGCCACCAGCCGGCCGATGGTGTGCAGCGCCTGTGGCGCCATGCTTTCCTGGGTGATCCAGTAGGCGGCGCTGATGAAGGTGAGGTTGGCCACCAGCAGGATGGTCACCAGCAACACCAGCAGGGCCGCCAGCAGCTTCTGCCCGACCGGGAGGTTTTCCAGGCGTTGGCGCAAGGTCATGGGCTAGGCAATGTCCATATCCGGTTGAAAGGGTCGCGTCAGTCGCAGGGCAAACCACGCACGCGCAGGTTATCGACCAGGTGCTGCAGCAGGCGTTCCAGCTGTGGCAGCTGCAAGCCATGACGGCCAGCGGCGCGGCAGGCGTGGCCAAGCAGGTAGTGCACCTCGGTGCGCCGGCCAGCGCGTACATCCTGGTACATGGAAGAGTAGTTGGCTGCGGTGGCAAGGATCACCCGCTGTACTTCTTCGTTCAGCCCGTCTGCCGCTTCTGGCTGGCCACAACGGCGCAGCAGCTGGGCCAGCTCGACGCACAGGGCGTCCACTTCGCCCAGGTGCCCTAGCAGCCCGCCGTTCTGGCAGTCGTGCAGCACGGTCAGCGGGTTGATGGCGCAATTGAGCGCCAGCTTGCGCCACAGGCGGGTGAGGATATCCACCGTCCATTCGGCGGGTATGCCGGCCTCGTGCAGGTCATCGAACCAGGTCGGGATCGTCGGGTTGCGTGGGTCGCCCAGCCAGTTGAAGCCGTGGCCGGCAAAGCGTACCTGCCAGTCACCCTCGCGGAACGCCCCTTCGGTACTGGAGGCGAAGATGCAGCGCGCGTGGGGCACCAGGTCGGCGACTTCGTCCTGGCTGCCCAGACCGTTCTGCAGCAGCACCACCTCGGCGCCCTCGGCCAGGCGCGCTGCCACGCCGGCAATGGCCGGGGCAGCGTCGTAGGCCTTGCAGGCCACCAGCAGACGGTGGATCGGGCCGTGTGCCTGCGCGGTTTCGGCGGGGATGGCGTAGTGGCGGGGCTGGTCCTGTTCGACCAAGGTAAGGCCGCCGGCCTGCTGGTAGGCCTGCAGCCGTTGCCCGTCGCGCAGGATCAGGCGTACTGCCTTGCCCGCGCGCGCCAGGCGGCAAGCCCACAGGCTGCCCAGGCTACCGGCGCCGAGAATATGCCAGGTGCTGCTCATATGCGTTTCGCAACCCGTTATAATGAGCCCGCATTTTAACCGTCAAACCCAGCGCGCTCCATCTTCAGCCTGAGCGCGCTTTTATTTTGGGAGAACAACCATGCCTTCGTTCGACGTGGTATCGGAACTGGACAAGCACGAAGTGCAGAACGCGGTCGACAACGCCATCAAGGACCTGGACCGCCGCTACGACCTCAAGGGCAAGGGTACCTTCGAGTTCAAGGACAAAGAGCAGACCGTGATGCTCACCGCCGAGGAAGAGTTCCAGCTCGAAGCGATGCTGGAAATCCTGCGCCTGGCGCTGGTCAAGCGCAAGATCGACGTGAAGTGCCTGGAAACCAAGGACCCGTACGCCTCGGGCAAGGAAAAGAAACAGGAAGCCAAGTTCCGCGAAGGCATCGACAAGGACCTGGCGAAGAAGATCGTCGCCACCATCAAGGATGGCAAGCTGAAAGTGCAGGCCGCCATCCAGGGCGAACAGGTACGCGTTACCGGTAAAAAGCGTGACGACCTGCAGGAAGCCATTGCCCTGCTGCGTACCAAGGAATTCGACATGCCGTTGCAGTTCAACAACTTCCGCGACTGATGTGGGCACCACCCGGAACCCCGATGGCGAAATGATGTCCATGGGGGCCGGGGCTGCGCAATCGCGCGCGGCCTGTTCTACCGTGTACTTGCCGCTCGGCATCAGGAGATGAATATGGATTTGAACGCTGAAGTCGATCAGCTGGTCCGCCAATCCCAGACCTGGATTCCCTTGATCATGGAATACGGCAGCCGTGTGCTGCTGGCGCTGCTGACCCTGGCGGTCGGCTGGTGGATCATCAACAAGGTCAGCGCCCGCCTGGGCAGGCTGGTTGGCCTGCGCAACGCCGACCTGGCGCTGCAGGGCTTCATCAGCACCCTGTCGAATATCGTGCTGAAAGTGCTGCTGTTCGTCAGCGTGGCATCGATGATCGGTATCGAGACCACCTCGTTCGTTGCCGCCATCGGTGCCGCGGGCCTGGCCATCGGCCTGGCTTTGCAGGGCAGCCTGGCGAACTTCGCCGGCGGTGTGCTGATCCTGATGTTCCGCCCGTTCCGCATCGGTGACTGGATCGAGGCGCAAGGCGTGGCTGGCACCGTCGACAGCATCCAGATCTTCCACACCGTGCTGCGCACCGGTGACAACAAGACTGTGATCATGCCCAACGGCAGCCTGTCCAACGGCATCATCACCAACACCAACCGCCAGCCGACGCGCAAGGTGGTGTTCGATGTGGGCGTGGACTACGAGGCCGACCTGCAGAAGGCCCGCAACGTGCTGTTGGAGCTGGCGCAGGACCCGCGTGTACTGCCCGACCCGGCGCCGCAGGCGGTGGTCGCGACCCTGGGCGACAGCTCGATCACCGTGTCGTTGCGCTTGTGGACCAAGACTGCCGATTACTGGGATGTGATGTTCATGCTCAACGAGCATGCGCGCGACCGATTGAAGGCTGAAGGGATCGACATTCCGTTCCCGCAGCGGGTGATTCGCGTGGTGCAGGAGACTGCAGCGCAGTAATACCGCGTTGAAGCCGGGGCCGCTTCGCGCCCCATCGCCGGCAAGCCAGCTCCCACAGGGTTATCACAGTCTTCAGGCCTGTGTCGTACCTGTGGGAGCCGGCTTGCCGGCGATGGGGCGCGAAGCGGCCCCGGCTTTTTACACTTGTTCACAGCAATACCCCGCCATTTCTGGCATATAGCCTGACCCCACCTGCCACACCCGATACGCCATCATGAAACCACTGCTGTACATCACCCCCCTGCGCGCCTTGCTGTTCGGCCTGACCCTGGCGCTGTTCGAGCTGCTCACCTACCTGGCCAGCGACGCCGTCATGCCGGCCATGCCGGTGGTGGTCGGCGACCTGAACGCCAGCCCCGAATACATTCCCCACGCCCTCAATCTGTACCTGCTGGGTGGCGTGGTGCTGCAATGGCTGATCGGCCCGCTGGCCGACCGTTATGGCCGGCGCCCGTTGCTGCTGATTGGCTGCGCGTTCTTCGGCCTGGCCTGCCTGGCCACCTTCTGGGTCCACGACATCGGCCTGTTCAACTTGCTGCGCCTGCTGCAGGGCATCGGCCTGGGCTTTGTGGTCACGGTCAGCTACCCGGCCCTGAACGAAGCCTTCAGCGAAGCGGACGCCGTGCGCATGATGGCCCTGCTGGCCAACATCGCCTTGCTCTCGCCACTGCTCGGGCCGCTGGTGGGTACCTTGCTGCTGCAGTGGCTGGACTGGCGCTGGCTGTTCGTGGCCTTTGCCATCGGCGCGGTTCTGGCCTGGCTGCTGCTTCACCGGCTGATGCCGGAAACCCTTGGCGTGGAACGCCGTGATGGCTCGCGCCTGGCATTCACGCCCATCCACCTGCTGCCGCTGCTAGCCGGTTACGGCCAGTTGCTGGCCAACCGCCGCTTTGTCGCTGGTAGCGCGGCCCTGGGCCTGGTCGGTCTGCCGCTGATTGGCTGGATCGGCCTGTCGCCGGTGCTGCTGATCCACGACGAGGGGCTGAGCACCATGGAGTACGCCTTGTGGCAGTTGCCGGTGTTTGGCGGGCTGATCCTGGGCAACCTGATCATCAACCGCATCGCCGACCGCTATCCGCTGCCAGCGCTGGTGCGGGGTGCGTTGTGGCCATACCTGGCCGGCCTGTGCCTGATGGTGCTGGCGACCTGGTACTGGCCGAGCGTGACCAGCGTGGTGGCGGGCATGTCGCTGTACGCACTGGGGTTGGGCGTGGCCAACGCGGTGCTGTATCGCATGACGCTGTTCGCCAGCGAGCAGAGCAAGGGCCTGGTCTCGGCCATGCTGGGGATGATCACCATCGCCTTGCTGGGCTTGGGTGGGGCGGTGCTGGCGATGATTGGCGCCGGGGCCAGCTTGCTGCACTTTGCCCTGGCGGCGGGTGTGGCGGGGGCCTTGGCGCTGTGGCCGCTGTGGTTTGTGGTGGGTGGAAGGCCTGGGGAAGGGGCTGTCACTCAATAATCTTTGATTACCTGTACCGGCCTCTTCGCGGGCTTGCCCGCTCCCACAGGGACTGCACAGCTCTCAAGGGCAGTGCTTTACCTGTGGGAGCGGGCAAGCCCGCGAAGAGGCCAGTACAGGCAATACAAATCTGTCAGGGCCGCTCGGCCGCCGAACCTTCCTCTGCCACCGGTTTGCCCGGCCCGGCCTCCTGGCGCCATTGCAGGGCAATCAGGATCAAGGTCGGCACGCCCAGCAGGGCAGTGATCAGGAAGAAGTCGTGGTAACCGAACTTCTCCACCATCACCCCCGAATAACCCCCGATCAGCCTTGGCAACAGCAGCATGATCGAACTGAGCAACGCGTACTGGGTAGCCGAGAACTTCAGGTTGGTCAGGCTCGACAGGTAGGCGACGAAGGCCGAGGTGGCCATGCCGGAGCTGAAGTTGTCCAGCGAGATGGTCACCACCAGCATCTGCAGGTTCGGGCCCATGTCGGCCAGCATCAGGAACAGGATGTTGGTGCCCGCCGAGGCCACACCGCCGATGAACAGGATCGGCATGATGCCGAAGCGCACGATCAGCAGGCCACCAACCCCGGCGCCGACCAGGGTCATGATCAGGCCGAAGATCTTGCTGACGCTGGCGATCTGGTCCTTGGTGAAGCCCATGTCGATGTAGAACACGTTGGCCATCACGCCCATCACCGTGTCCGACATGCGATAGGTGGCGATCAGGCCGAGCAGCAGCAGGGCCTGCCAGCGGTAGCGGGCGATGAAGTCGTTGACCGGGGTCAGCACCGGGGCCAGGCCGCGACGACCCAGGCTCGACAGGCACGCCCAGGTCAGCAGCACGTAGAGGATCAGGCGCAGGAAGGCGCGGTCTTCCAGCAGCAGGTCCAGTGGAGTGGCATCACCGGAGATGACGCTGGACCAGCCGGTATTGAACATCTGGGTGAAGCTGGCCGGTACCGAAACCAGCAGGATGATCAGTACGAACACCGAGGCCAGCTGGTGCACCAGCCCATAGCGCGCTGCCGACAGCTGGGTACGCATGGGTACGGGCGGTTCGCGCATGATCAGGGTGGTGAACACGGCGGGCAGCATCATCACCGCGAACATGACGTAGGTGCCGGCCCAGGCCTTGTGCAGGTAGCTGAAACCGGTGGAGCCGAACCACTCGGCGAAGAACAGTGCACCCGCCGTGGCCAGCAGGGCCGCCACGCGGTAGCCGGCCATGTAGCTGGCAGCGAGCGCAGCCTGGCGCTGGTCGTCGGCGATTTCCAGGCGGTAGGCATCGACGGCGATGTCCTGGGTAGCGGAGGCGAAGGCTACCAGCACCGCCAGGGCGATCAGCCATGACAGGTGCTGCTGCGGATCGCACAGGCTCATGCCGACCAGCCCGACCACCACCAGCGCCTGCGACAGCAGCAGCCACGAACGCCGACGCCCCAGGCTGCCGAGCAGTGGCAGGCGCCATTGGTCGAGCAGCGGCGACCACACCCACTTGAAGGCGTAGGCCAGGCCGATCAGGCTGGCGTAGCCAATGGTCTCGCGGGCCACGCCGGCTTCGCGCAACCACACCGAAAGGGTGGAGAACACCAGCATGTAAGGCAGACCGGCAGCGAAGCCGAGCAGCAAAAGTACCAAGGTTGACGGGCTGGCATAGGCAGCAAGCGCAGCGCGCCAGGTTTTACGGGGCATGGGCCAACATCTGCCTCAAGTTTGCGAAAACAAAGCGCGCACTCTAACCGCTGTGCTCCATCGGGCGCCAGCCATGGCGCGTCATATCCACACGATTGTTGGTTACATTCACACCCTCCGCACGCAGTCGCGCCCGTTGTTCATCCCCAGACGGGGTACCCAGTGCCAGGCTCAGCCGGCCACCTGCGCCAAGCACCCGGTGCCAGGGCAGGCGAGTGTCCGCGGGCAGTTGCCCGAGGGTACGCCCGACCCAGCGTGCCGCCCGCCCAAGCCCCGCCAGTTCGGCCAACTGGCCATAGCTGACCACCTTGCCGGCCGGCACTTGGCCGAGTACCGAATACAGCGCCGTTCGTCGGCCCTCGGCGGAGTCCAGGGCGTGCTCATATCCGTCAGACATCAGGCCCCCACTGGGCTGCAGATGAAACCGGACCGGCGGTCTGGCAAATGAGAGTTGAACTCAACGGCATGCTCCCGGTCTTTCCTTGCTCTGGTCGTGGTTATCTGGATAATGCCCGGCTTTTTTCGTCAAATCGAACCCGTAGTCCGCAAATCATAGCCCGCTTATGTATTCTAGATCCTTGTTGTGCCTGCTTGCTGTTTCCCTGTGCGCCTCCCCGGTGTTCGCCGACACCGTGTGGATGAAGAACGGCGACCGGCTCAGCGGCAAGATCAAAGTCTTCGATGGCGGCAAGCTGCTGCTGGAAACCCCCTATGGCGGTTCCATCGCCCTGGACTGGAAAGAAGTCCAGACCCTGGAGAGCGACCAGGAGATGCTGGTCAAGCAGGACGCCTACAGCGGTGAGCGCGCCAAGTCGCTGAAGGCCGCCGAGCCCGGCAAGGTGACCTTGGCCAATGGCGAGGCGCCAAAGACCGTGGAGCTGGCCAGCATCGAGCAGATCATGAAGCCCAAGCCACTGGTCGAGGACTTCGTGTGGAAGGGCAACGTCGACGTGGCGCTGGACTACAAGCGCGCCGAGAACGACACCGACGACTACGACGTCGGCTTCAAGACCAGCGCCCGTCATGGCCGCTGGCGGCACAACGCCGAAGGCGAATACAACCGCGAGACCAAGGACGACGTCACCACCACCGACAACTGGAGTGCCGAGTACGCCCTGGACCGCTTCCTCACCGAGAAGTGGTTCTGGCAGGGGCGCGTGGAGTACAAGCGCGACCGCATCGAAGACCTCGCCCGCCAGCGCACCGTGGGTACCGGCCCGGGTTACCAGTTCTGGGACGACGAACTGGGCGCATTCTCGCTGGGTTCGCTGATCAACCGTACCGACTTCGAATACCAGGATGGCGCCAAGGACAACTTCTATTCCGCGGCGGTGAAGTGGGACTACACCCGCTACCTGATTGGCAAGAACGTGCAGCTGTTCACCAACGGCGAGTTCGCCAAGCCGCTGGGTGGCGTGGCCGATTACGCGCTGGATGCCGAGATTGGCCTGCGCTACAAGGTCACCGAGTGGGCCTCGCTCAACCTCAAGGCGGAGAAGGACGTCATCACCGGTACGCGGGACAGTGACCTGGACAAGACCCGCTATACCGCAGGCTTCGGCGTTACCTGGTAAACCGCCGGGGGCGCGTTGCGCCCCTATCGCCGGCAAGCCAGCTCCCACAGGTACTGCACAGGCCTTGGCATTGCGCGGTCAGTGTGGGAGCTGGCTTGCCGGCGATAGGGCTGCGTAGCAGCCCCATTGGCACTGGATCTGATAATGCTTATCTTGTCCCATCCAGCCCGATATCAGGAGCCGCCCCCAAGTGAGTACCAATGCCATCCGCCCCGCCCGGGAGCTGCTGCTCAAGGAATACCGCGGCGTGCTCTCGACCCATTCCAAGTCGATGCCCGGCTACCCCTTCGGCTCGGTCGTGCCGTACTGCCTGGACGCCCAGGGCAACCCGCTGATCCTCATCAGCCGCATCGCCCAGCACACCCACAACCTGCAGAAAGACCCCAAGTGCTCGCTGCTGGTGGGCGAACGCGAAGCCGAGGACGTACAGGCCGTGGGGCGCCTGACGGTGATGGCCGAGGCGCACAAGCTGGTGGAGGAGGCCGCCATCGAGGCCGCCGCCGAGCGCTACTACCGCTATTTCCCGGACGCGGCCAACTACCACAAGGCCCACGACTTCGACTTCTGGGTGCTGCAGCCGGTGCGCCACCGCTACATCGGCGGCTTCGGCGCGATCCACTGGCTTGACCAGGTAACCCTGGCCAACCCGTTCGCCGGTAAAGCCGAGGCAAGCATGGTCGAGCACATGAACAACGACCACGCCAACGCCATCGCCCACTATGTGCAACTGACCGAGCTGCCAAGCCATGCGCCAGCGCAGATGGTCGGGGTAGACAGCGAAGGCATGCACCTGCGTATCGGCCAGGCGGTGCACTGGTTGCCTTTCCCAAGTACTTGCAACACGCCGACACAAGTCCGCGAAGCCCTGGTTTTGCTGGCGCGCGCCGACCAGTGGCCGGTTGCGACGGAAGTCGAGGGTTGAAAAGCCGAGCGCCCGCATCCATTTGTTGGTCTTACAGGAAGGGTCTCTTCCGACGAGGAATGCTTTGATGCGTGCTTTTCTACTGTTGTTTCTACTGTTTCCCGTGCTGGAGCTGTTCGTCTTCGTGAAGGTCAGTGCCGCCATCGGTTTCTTCCCGGCGCTGCTGCTGATCATCGCTGGCTCCGCCCTGGGTGTGCTGGTGATGCGCGTGGCCGGGCTGGCCACCGCACTGCGCGCCCGTGAAAGCCTGCAGCGTGGCGAACTGCCCGCCGAGGACATGTTCCAGGGCATGATGCTGGCCGTTGGTGGTGGCCTGCTGTTGCTGCCAGGTTTCATCAGCGACGTGCTGGGCCTGCTGTGCCTGCTGCCATTCACCCGTCACCTGGCCGCGCGCAAGATGCGCGAGCGTGCCGAGGCCCAGGCCATGCGCCAGCGCGCCTTCCAGGACGACCCGTTCCGGGCCCGGCCGCAGGATGGCGGGCATCGGCCGAATGTGATCGAAGGCGAGTACGAGCGCCGCGACAAGTAATAGCCGGGGGCCGCTTTGCGCCCCTATCGCGACACAAGGCCGCTCCTACAGAGTACGCGACCCCCTGTAGGAGCGGCCTTGTGTCGCGATAGGGCTGCGAAGCGGCCCCAAGCTTTTCAGGCTAATGAAAAATTTTCTGAAGCAAGCCTTGTAATTGAATATGACGGCCTCATGTATGTGGTCACCGCAAGGTTTCTGGTGGCAACACCAGACATGACACAGGTGGTTCGCCCATTGCGGGCCACCCCCGGCAACGCCGGACCGCATCAACCCGCCGGTGTCGACACCGGCCGATGAAAACCACAATTTGGGAGAGATCGACAATGAAGCTTCGTCCTCTGCATGACCGCGTCGTTATCCGTCGCAGCGAAGAAGAATCGAAAACCGCTGGCGGTATCGTCCTGCCGGGTTCGGCCGCTGAAAAACCAAACCGCGGCGAAGTCGTCGCCGTCGGCACCGGTCGCATCCTGGACAACGGCGAAGTTCGCGCGCTGGCCGTGAAAGTGGGTGACAAAGTGGTTTTCGGCCCTTACTCGGGCAGCAACACCGTGAAAGTCGATGGCGAAGACCTGCTGGTCATGGCCGAGAACGAAATCCTCGCCGTTATCGAAGGCTGATTTCCCCGACTTCCCGTTACTCCAAAGAATTCCAAGGATTAAACGATCATGGCTGCTAAAGACGTAAAATTCGGCGACTCCGCTCGTAAGAAAATGCTGGTTGGTGTCAACGTTCTGGCTGACGCGGTAAAAGCGACCCTGGGCCCGAAAGGCCGTAACGTGGTGCTGGCCAAGAGCTTCGGCGCGCCGACCATCACCAAGGACGGCGTTTCCGTCGCCAAAGAAATCGAGCTGAAAGACGCCTTCGAGAACATGGGCGCCCAGCTGGTCAAGGAAGTTGCTTCCAAGGCCAACGACGCTGCCGGTGACGGCACCACCACCGCTACCGTCCTGGCTCAGGCCATCGTCAACGAAGGCCTGAAAGCCGTCGCTGCCGGCATGAACCCGATGGACCTGAAGCGCGGCATCGACAAGGCCACCGCTGCCGTCGTCGCCGAGCTGAAGAACCTGTCCAAGCCATGCGCCGACTCCAAGGCCATCGCCCAGGTAGGTACCATCTCCGCCAACTCCGACAACTCCATCGGTGAAATCATTGCCGAAGCCATGGAAAAAGTCGGTAAAGAAGGCGTGATCACCGTTGAAGAAGGCTCGGGCCTGGAAAACGAACTGTCGGTCGTGGAAGGCATGCAGTTCGACCGTGGCTACCTGTCGCCCTACTTCGTCAACAAGCCGGACACCATGGTTGCCGAGCTGGAAGGCCCGCTGCTGCTGCTGGTCGACAAGAAGATCTCCAACATCCGTGAGCTGCTGCCAGTTCTGGAAGCCGTTGCCAAGGCCGGCCGCCCACTGCTGATCGTTGCCGAAGACGTTGAAGGCGAAGCCCTGGCTACCTTGGTAGTCAACAACATGCGCGGCATCGTCAAGGTTGCTGCGGTCAAGGCTCCGGGCTTCGGCGACCGCCGCAAGGCCATGCTGCAGGACATCGCCGTCCTGACTGGCGGCCAGGTCATCTCCGAAGAAATCGGCCTGTCCCTGGAAACCGCTACCCTGGAGCACCTGGGTAACGCCAAGCGCGTCATCCTGTCCAAGGAAAACACCACCATCATCGACGGCGCTGGCGCCGACACCGAGATCGAAGCACGCGTCAAGCAGATCCGTGCCCAGATCGAAGAGACTTCCTCGGACTACGACCGTGAGAAGCTGCAAGAGCGTCTGGCCAAGCTGGCTGGCGGTGTTGCCGTGATCAAGGTCGGTGCTGGCACCGAAGTTGAAATGAAGGAGAAGAAAGCCCGCGTTGAAGACGCCCTGCACGCTACCCGTGCAGCCGTTGAAGAAGGCGTGGTGCCTGGCGGTGGTGTGGCCCTGGTTCGCTCCCTGGCTGCCATTGCCGACCTCAAAGGCGACAACGAAGACCAGAACGTCGGTATCGCCCTGCTGCGTCGCGCCGTTGAAGCGCCGCTGCGCCAGATCACTGCCAACGCCGGCGACGAGCCAAGCGTTGTCGCTGACAAGGTCAAGCAAGGTTCGGGTAACTTCGGTTACAACGCTGCTACCGGCGAATACGGCGACATGATCGAGATGGGCATTCTGGACCCAGCCAAGGTCACCCGTTCGGCGCTGCAAGCTGCTGCTTCGATCGGCGGTCTGATGATCACCACCGAAGCCATGGTTGCCGACCTGCCGGAAGACAAGCCAGCTGCTGGCATGCCTGACATGGGCGGCATGGGTGGCATGGGCGGCATGATGTAAGCCAGCCTTACCCCCTGCACCATGAAAAGCCCCGGTTCGCGAGAACCGGGGCTTTTTTGCTTTCCTGTTGGGGCCTTTTGGGCTGCTTTGCAGCCCATCGCGACACAAGGCCGCTCCTACAGGATTGCGCCAACACTGGGACTTGCGCTGTACCTGTGGGAGCTGGCTTGCCGGCGAAAGGGCCGCAAAGCGGCCCTTGGTTCAGGCGATGCTGAAGGCATGCTGGCATGCCAAGCCAGTCTTACCCCCTGCACCATCAGAAAGCCCCGGTTCGCGAGAGTCGGGGGCTTTTTCGTTTGCCAGTGAGGGCCATCGGGGCTGCTGCGCAGCCCATCGCCGGCAAGCCAGCTCCCACAGGATTGTGCCAACACTGGGACTTGCGCTGTACCTGTGGGAGCTGGCTTGCCGGCGAAAGGGCCGCAAAGCGGCCCCTGGTTCAGGCGATGCTGCAGGCATGCTGGCATGCCGTAAGCCAGCCTTACCCCCTGCACCATCAGAAAGCCCCGGTTCGCGAGAGTCGGGGCTTTTTTGTTTTCCTGTGAGGGCCATTGGGGCTGCTTTGCAGCCCATCGCGACACAAGGCCGCTCCTACAGGATTGCGCCAACACTGGGACTTGCGCTGTACCTGTGGGAGCTGGCTTGCCGGCGAAAGGGCCGCAAAGCGGCCCCTGGTTCAGGCGACGCTACGCTCGGCAGCAGGCACCTCAGCCATTCCCCGACGATACAGAACCAGGTAATACGACCCCAAGCCGATCAACCAGCAGAACACCGCCGTCCACACGTTGTGCGAAAGAAAGTGCGCCCCTTGCATCATCCTCCCCAGCGAAAGCACCGACCCGGCCACTAAGGCCACCGCCAACGCGACCCGCGCCAGCCTCGGCTTGCGATCACGCAACATGAAGAACAGCCCGAACAGGCAGAACCCGGTGGCGGCATGCCCGCCCGGCCAGCACAGCCCGGGCTTGTCGGTCGCCGGCCGCGGCTCCAGCAGCTTGCTGTAGGTTTCCTTCCCGCCAAACTGGGTCAGGCTCCACGGGCATTGCACCTGGGTCACTTTCTTCAGCGGTGTGACAAACGCCGTGGAGAGGCCCAGTGCCAGCACCAGGCAGCCCAGCTCACGGCGCCAGCCGAACAGGCGCTTCCAGAAGAAGCTGGCAGCAAAGGTCACCAGTGACATCACCCCCAGCAGGATCACCCCCTGCTTGACCCGGTCATGCAGGATGTTCTCCAGCAAATAGCTGTGGCGGCCGATGAATTGCCCGGCAGCAGGGTCGAAGAACAGGTTGGCAATGTCCATGTCGACCGAGGTCAGTTCCAGCAGGATCAAGCCAAGCGCGGTCGCCAGGGGTAGCCCAAGGTACAGCCAGAAATTGATCGGGCGAGGGCGGGTTGGTTGCTGCATGACGGCTCCAGGGCGCGAAAAAGAACGGGCATTGTCGGCCGCCCGCTATCCTGTGTCCGTGAAGGATCAGTGAAAAAACCGTCAAGTGCGCTGAATTTTCCCTGGGGCTGGCACCCTGCAGGCATAGGCCTTAAGCTGCGCCTGCCGCGCACCACAGCGAGAAGCGCCGCACAGGAGAAACCGATGCGCATTCTTTTGGTTGAAGACAACCGCGATATCCTGGCCAACCTGGCCGATTACCTGGGCATGAAGGGCTACACCGTCGACTGCGCCCAGGATGGCCTGTCCGGCCTGCACCTGGCTGCCACCGAGCACTACGACCTGATCGTGCTTGACATCATGTTGCCGGGCATCGACGGCTACACCCTGTGCAAGCGCCTGCGCGAAGACGCCCGCCGCGATACGCCGGTGATCATGCTCACCGCCCGCGACCAACTGGACGACCGCCTGCAAGGCTTCCGCTCCGGTGCCGACGATTACCTGCTCAAGCCCTTCGCCCTGTCGGAGCTGGCCGCCCGCATCGAAGCGGTGCTGCGCCGGGCCCAAGGCGGCGGGCGCCGCACCTTGCAGGTGGCCGACCTCAGCTATGACCTCGACACCCTCGAAGTCACCCGCCAGGGCCGCTTGCTCAAGCTCAACCCGGTCGGCCTCAAGCTGCTGGCGGTGCTGATGCAGAAGAGCCCGCACGTATTGCGTCGCGAAGTGCTGGAAGAAGCCCTGTGGGGCGATGACTGCCCTGACAGCGACAGCCTGCGCAGCCATGTGCACCAGCTGCGCCAGGTGATCGACAAGCCGTTCGAAAAACCGTTGCTGCATACCGTCCATGGCGTCGGCTATCGCCTCGCCGAGGGCCGTGATGGAGTTTAAGCAAAGCCTTGCCCAGCGCATCATCATCGCCTTTGCCCTGATGAGCGCGCTGGTGGCCGGGGCCTTCGCCTTCGGCATCGTCGGCACCGTGCACCTGGTCGAAGAGCGGCTGATTTCCTCGGTGCTGGGCGGTGACCTGCAACGCCTGCTGCGCATGGACAGCGTCAGCGACTGGAGCCACCGGCCACGCCCCGACCAGCTGTTCTACTTCAGCGGCGGGCGTGACGACTTCGAGCTGCCCAAGGACCTGCGCCACCTCGACCGCGGCTTCCACGAGGTATTCCGCGATCAGCTGTCGTACCACGCCATGGTCGAGATCGTCGATGGCCGCCGCTATGTGCTGCTGCAGGACCAGAGCGACTTCGAGGAACGCGAGCGCGTGCTGTTCGCGGTGGTGGTGGTGGGCTTCCTGCTCAGCCTGGTGCTGGCGGCCATCCTCGGCTGGCTGGTGGCGCGCCGAGTGATGGCGCCGGTGATCCGCCTGGCGCGCCAGGTACGCCACCGTGATCAGTTGCTGGGCCTGGCCCCGCCGCTGGCGCCGGACTATGCCGCGGACGAAGTCGGCCAGCTGGCGGTAGCCTTCGACGATACCCTGGGCCGCCTGCGCGATGCGCTGACCCGCGAACGGTTGTTCACCAGCGATGTCAGCCATGAACTGCGCACGCCCTTGATGGTGCTGGCCACCTCGTGCGAACTGCTGATGGAAAACCCGACGCTGGACGCCCGCTCGCGCAGCCAGGTGGAGCGCGTGGCGCGGGCCACGGAAGAAATGCGCGAACTGGTCAAGACCTTCCTGATGCTGGCCCGGGCACAGCGCGACGAGGGCGCCGTGGCTTCGCGGGCCACCCTGCGGGAAGTGGCGGACGAACTGGTCGGGGTCTGGCGCGACACCATCGAGCAAAAGGGCCTGGCCCTGTATTTCGATGGTCGCGTCAGTGCCAGCCCGGTGCTGTACAACGCCACCTTCCTGCAATCGGTGATGGGCAACCTGCTGCGCAATGCCGCGCACTACACCGACAGCGGCTACATCCGCCTGAGCCTGGAAGCCAACGGCTTCAGCGTGGAGGATAGCGGTGTAGGTATCCCGGAGGAGCAGCGCGAGGCGATGTTCCGGCCGTTCGTGCGCGGCGACGAGCGGCGCGGCGAGGGCCTGGGCCTGGGCCTGTCGTTGGTACAGCGGATCTGCGACGACCAGGGCTGGCATGTCACCCTGACCTCGACCTTGCCGCACGGCTGCCGTTTCATGGTGGACCTGAGCAATACCGCGGCCAAGGGCGACCCGGAGGCTTTGGTCGAGTAATCTGTTGTAACAGGTCATTCGGCGCTCAACATATTTTTCACATCGGCATGACCTGATTCCTACGCTTGCTTACCTAATGTGGGCGGAATGGAGTCAGGAGATGCCCAATGCGTAGCCCCATCAAGCTTGAATTTTCCGAGAAGTACGACAAAGAACATGCGCGCGAGTACTTTCTCAAGCACCAGGATGGCCTGGCGCGACGCCTTTCCCACAAGCGTGATGAGCAGCTGGCGCGTCGCGCCTTGGCATTGGCTGGTGAGCCTGGGCTAGTCCTCGACCTGCCATGCGGTGCCGGCCGCTTCTGGCCATTGCTGGCAGAAAAGCCCAACCGGGTGATCATCGGCGCCGACAACTCCGAAGCGATGATCGAGACAGCCTGTACCGCGCAAGCGCCAGAGGTGGTTGCACGGGTACGCCCTTTGCAGACTTCGGCATTTGCCATCGACTTGCCGGACAACTCGGTGGACAGCATTTTCTGCATGCGCCTGTTCCACCACATTGGCGAAGCGGCGCACAGAAAGACCATTCTTTCGGAATTTCAACGGGTTAGCCGTGATAGTGTGATCCTGTCATTGTGGGTGGATGGTAACTTCAAGGCCTGGCGCCGGAAAAAACTGGAACAGCGTCGCAGCGCCAGAAAGGGCGACCAGGACAATTACCAGAACCGTTTTGTGTTACCGGCCGACACGGTCGAAGAAGAATTCCGAGCCGCCGGCTTCAGAATCCAGGAACGCCTCGACTTCCTGCCGTTCTATGCCATGTGGCGGGTATATGTATTGCGTAAGGGGTAGTGTTTGATGGCTGTAGCCCAGAGAGGGGAGTCGCGGTTCGATTTTTACTGGCGCCAGCAGGGCGAGTGGGTCGAGGAGCCTAACCAGCGCCGTGGTGGCGAGAGTGGTGTGCAACGCCTCGACGATGGCAATGGCAAGTTGCTGTATGCCAAGCGCCAGGTCGGGCATATCTACCGTAGCCTGCTGCACCCTTTCGGCCGGCCGACGGTATTGCGTGAACTCGATGCGTTGAACAGCTTCGAGCAACTGGGCGTACGTGTACCGCGCATCGTCTTCTGTGGCGCCGAGCGTGGTGCCGACCAGCAGTGGCGTGCGCTGCTGGTGAGCGAAGCACTCGACGGCTTCGTCGAACTCGACACCTGGCATGCCGAAGGTGCCCGCGAGCGTTACCCGCAGGTGGTGCATGAGCGCATGCTCAAGGACCTGGCGGACAACCTGGCGCGCATGCACCTGGGGCACTGGCAGCACGGCTGCCTGTATGGCAAGCACGTGTTCATCAAGGTGATTGGCGAGGGCGAGCAGGCCCGGGTCGAGGTCGCCCTGCTGGACCTGGAAAAATGCCGGCGGCGCATCAGCTGCCAGCGCGCGGCGGGCAATGACCTGCGCCAGCTGCGTCGCCATTCGTCGATCAATGACGCGGAATGGCAAACACTGCTCTACTTTTACCAGATGGCGTTTGGCAGCGCTGTCAAAGGGTTAGGGCAATGAAACTAGAAATAGCTCGAGCTTTGTTCCTGGTAGCTGGCCTGGCGGTGACCACCGCGGCGGTGGCTGCGTGGGAAGAGCCGAGGCCGACAGTGTTCAGCAAGGCCGAACTGGCCGACCAGTGCGCGTTGCCGCGGGATGTGAAACCGCAGCAACAGGCCGAGGCCGCGCCGGATCAGGACCTGTTGCTGTTCCTGTTCGGCATGCGCCAGGGGTTGCGGCCGTTCGGTTGAACCCGGTGGTAGATGGAAATGCCAGAGGCCTCGCGATTGCGGGGCCTCTGGCATTTTTGCATCTGCCTTGCCGGCCTCTTCGCGGGTGAACCCGCTCCCACAGGTACTGCACCCATTCCGGATCCGGTGCCGTACCTGTGGGAGCGGGTTTACCCGCGAAGAGGCCGGTTCAGGCAACCGATGTCGCTCTGGCCACCTCTTTGTGCGCCAGCAAGGTGTAGATACAAGGCAACACGAACAGGGTAAACAGCGTGCCGATCGACATCCCGGTGGCAATCACCGTACCGATGTCGAAGCGGCTGACCGCCCCCGCCCCGGTCGCCAGGATCAGCGGCACCATGCCGAACACCATCGCCGCCGTGGTCATCAGCACCGGCCGCAGGCGAATCGCCGCGGCTTCCTCGATCGCCTCGCGCACGCTCAGGCCGCGCTCCTCACGCAACTGGTTGGCAAACTCGACAATGAGGATGCCGTGCTTGCTGATCAGCCCGATCAGCGTCACCAGCCCGACCTGGGTGTAGATGTTCATGCTCGATACGCCCAGGAACAGCGGCAACAGCGCGCCACAGATCGACAACGGCACCGTCACCAGAATCACCAGCGGGTCGCGGAAGCTTTCGAACTGCGCCGCCAGCACCAGGAAGATGATTGCCAACGCCAGGCCGAAGGTCACCCACAGCGCGCTGCCTTCCTGCACGTACTGGCGCGCCACGCCGGCATAGTCGAAGGCGAAGCCTTCCGGAGCCTCTTCGCGGGCGATGCCCTGCACGGTCTGCAGCGCCTCGCCCAGACTGACCATGGGCACGCCCTGGATGATCGCCGAGTTCAGCTGCTGGAACTGGTTGAGCTGGCGCGGGCGGGCGCGGTCGGTGAGGGTGATGAGGGTGGATAGTGGCAGCAGTTGGCCCTGGTCGTTCTTCACGTAGTAGTTGTTCAGCCAGCCGGGGTTGTCGCGGTACGGCCGCTCGACCTGGGCAATCACCTTGTAGCTGCGGCCTTCGAGGGTGAAGCGGTTGATTTCCGCCTCGCCCAGCAAGGTCGCCAGGGTGCTGCCCAAGGTGTCCATCGACACCCCCATCTGCGCCGCCTTGGCCCGGTCGATATCCACCACCACCTCGGGCTTGTCGAAGGCCAGGTCGATGTCGAGGAAGGCGAACTTGCCGGATTCCTGGGCGCGGGCCTTGATGCGCTGGGCCACATCCAGCAGTGCCGGGTAGTCGCCAGCGCTGTTGATGACGAACTGGAATGGCAGGCCCTCGCCGGTGCCGGGCAGCGACGGCAGGTTGAAGCCGAAGATCTGCAGGCCACTGATTTCCTCGAGCTTGCTCTGCACCAGCGGCAGCAGCTCCATCTGCGTGCGCTCGCGCTCGTTCCAGGGCTTGAGCAGGAAGCCGCCGATGCCGGTCTGCACGCCATTGAAACCGTTGATCTGGAACGACGAGTAGTACTCGGGGAAAGCCTTGAACAGCGGGGTGAATTCGTCGGTATAGGCGTTGAGGTAATCAAGGTTGGCCGGCTGCGGCGAGCTGCTCATCATGAAGATCACCCCCTGGTCCTCGTTGGGCGCCAGTTCGTTCTGGGTGAACTTCAGCAGTACCGGAATCAGGCACAGGATGATCACGGCAAACACCAGCACGACAGGCCGGCTGTCGAGGGTGGTGTGCAGCAGGCGCTGGTAGCGCACCTTCAGGCGTTCGAACAGCACGTCCAGGCGGTGGGCCAGGCCGCTGGGGTTCTGTTCCTGGCGCAGCAGCAGGGCGCACATCATCGGTGACAGGGTGAGGGCAACGATGCCGGAGATGATCACCGCACCGGCCAGGGTCAGGGCAAACTCCTTGAACAGCGCGCCGGTGAGCCCGGTAAGGAAGCCGATCGGTGCATACACCGCCGCCAGGGTGATGGTCATCGACACCACCGGCATGGCGATTTCGCGGGCGCCCTCGAGGGCGGCGTCGAACGGTGACTTGCCTTCTTCCATGTGCCGGTGGATGTTCTCCACCACGACAATCGCGTCGTCCACCACCAGGCCGATGGCCAGCACCATGGCCAGCAGGGTCAGCAGGTTGAGCGAGTAGCCCATCATCTGCATGAAGAACAGCACACCGATCATCGACAGCGGAATGGTTACCACCGGGATCAGCACCGAACGCAGGGCACCGAGGAACAGGAACACCACCACGATGACGATCAGTACCGCTTCGCCGAGGGTCTTGATCACTTCGTCGATGGAGGCCTGGATGAACAGCGTGGCGTCGTAGGCGATCGATACCTTCAGTGCCGAGGGCAGCTGGCTTTCCAGCTCGGGCATGATGCGCCGCACTTCCTTGATGACATCCAGCGGGTTGGCGGCCGGTGTGGCCTTGATGCCGATGTACACCGATGGGGTGCCGTCGAACGAGCTGACCGTGTCGTAGTTTTCCGCCCCCATCTCGACCCGTGCCACATCGCCCAGCAGCACGCGGCTGTCGCCACTGGTCTTGACCGGCAGGGCGGCGAACGCCTCGGCCGACTTCAGCTCGGTGCTGGCGTTGATGCTGGTGACCACGTATTCGCCCTTCACCTCGCCGGCCGCGGAAAGGAAGTTGTAGCGGCGCACGGCATTGGTCACGTCGGTGGCCGACAGGCCATAGCCTGCCAGTTTCACCGGGTCGATCCAGATGCGCATGGCGAAAACTTGGTTGCCGAGGATTTCCGCTTCGGCCATGCCCGGCAGGGTCGCCAGCTTGGGCTGGATCACCCGTGACAGATAGTCGGTGATTTGCGGGTTGCTCATCTCCTTGCTGTAGAAACTGATGTACATCAGCGCCGAGGCATCGGCGGCTTCCTTGCTCAGTACCGGGTCTTCCGAGTCCTGGGGCAGCTTGTTGCGCACTTCGTTGGCCTTGGCCAGCAGTTCGGTGAACAACCGGTCGCTGTCGGCGCCGATGCGGGCGTAAATGGAAATGATCGAGAAGTTCTGCCGGCTCACCGAGGTCATGTAGTCGATGCCTTCGGCGCTGGCCAGGCTTTGCTGCAGCGGTTGGGTGATATAGCCCTGGATGGTCTCGGCGTTGGCGCCGGGGTAGGCGGTGGTCACCGTGATCAGGGCGTTTTCCATTTGCGGGTACTGGCGGATCTGCAGCTTGTTCCAGGCCTGGAAGCCCAGCAGCAGGATCAGCAGGCTGACCACGCTGGCCAGCACCGGTCGGCGGATGAACGGGTCGGTGAACGCCATGCCAGCCTCCTGTCAGTCCTTGCCCGGCGCGCCCTGTGCGGGCTTGAGGGCTTTGTCCTGGCCGATGCGGATCGCGGCGCCGGGGGTGAGCTTCAGTTGGCCGGCGGTGACCACCTGTTCCCCGGCCTGCAGGCCCTTGCTGACCACCACCACGCCGTCACGGCGCTCGCCGGTCTGCACCGTGCGCTGCTCGGCGGTGAGCTGCGGCTGGCCCTTGTCGTCGTTTTCCGGCTTGCCGTCCTTGTCCTTTTTCGGCGTGGCGACGTACACCGAGTTGCCATACAGGGTGTAGGTGATGGCGCTTTCCGGCACTACCACTTGTGGCTGCGGGTTGGGTAGCAGGATCAGCAGGCTGGCGAACATGCCCGGCAGCAGCTTGCCGTCCGGGTTGGCCATGGTCGCGCGCACCAGCAGGTTGCGCGTGGTTTCCTCGACCTTGGGGTTGATGGCGCTGAGGCTGGCGGGGAAGGTCTGGCCCGGGTAGGCGGCCACCTGCACCAGCACCTGCTGGCCCAGGCTGAGGTGCGGCAGGGCCTGTTCCGGTACGTTGAAGTCGACGTAGAGGCTGGATGTGTCCTGCAGGGTGGCGATCACCGTGCCGGCGGCCAGGTAGTCGCCGACGTCCACCTGGCGAATGCCGATGGTGCCGCTGAACGGGGCGCTGATGCTCTTCTTGGTCTTCGATGCCTTGAGCTGGTCGACCACCGCCTGGTTGCGCCGGTACTGGGCGGTGAGGCGGTCGAACTCGCCGCGGGAGATGGCCGAGTCGCCGACCAGCTGGCTGCCACGGCCGAAATCGACCTTGGCCAGGCCCAGGTCAGCCTGGGCGGTGCCGAGCAGGGCGGTTTCCTGGTCGTCGTTGAGTTGCAGCAACAGTTGCCCGGCCTTGACCTGCTGGCCCGAGTCGAAGTGCAGGGCCTTGACGATGCCTTCCACCTCCAGGCTCAGCTCCACGCCCTGTAGCGCCTTGAGGCTGCCGACGGCGGGCAGGCGCTCTTGCCACGGGCGCTGTTCGGCCAAGGCGGCCGCCACGGTGATAGGCGGCTTGGGGGCAGTGAACATCTGGATCTGCTGGTAGATCGAAAAGGCTTTGTAGCCCCCCAGGGCCAGCACGATCAGCAGAACCACGGCCAACATGATGAGCATGCGGCGGCGCAGCATAGTCCGGTTCCTTGGATGCGGTTGTTATTCGCTTAGACACGACAACGGGCGATCCTGCCCACGTGTGGATGGGGGAAGTATTGACTGTTTTTTGGGGGAAGGGGAGATGAATGCCTGGGCCGGCCCCTTCGCGGCTAAAGCCGCTCCCACAGGGACCGCGCAGTCAACGGGTTGCGCTATTCCTGTGGGAGCGGCTTTAGCCGCGAAGGGGCCAGTACAGCCAACCCAAAAATCAGACGAGATGCAGGTGGTTGTCCCAGAAACCGGACGGCAGGTTCATCGGTTGCCCGACCAGCTCGGCCTTGCGGCAATCGTAGAACCGGCAACGGCCCTGCCCGGAGGTGACGACAAAGCCGTCCTGTACCGCGCCCACCCCCGCGCAATCGGGCATTGGCGCATCCAGCCGCACCGCGCCGCTGTCCAGGTCCCAGACGAACAGGCGGTTGGCCCGTGGCGCGGTCAGCGCCACCAGCCGCAGCTCGCTGTGGATAGCCACGCTGGCGGTGTACTGGGCCATGGCCTGCAACTGCCGCTCCGGCACCGGGAAGGCCTTGAACGGCTCGCCCGGGCGCTTGATCGCCAGCAGCTCTGCGGTTTCATCGGCATCACCCATGAACTGTTGGCAGGCGGCGATGGTGCCATCGCTGCCTACCGCCAGGTGGCGCACGCTGTTCATCTGCTGGGCCAGGGTTTCCTTGCTCAGCAGGGTACCGTCGCGCTGCATCAGCACCAGGCTCGGTTCCATGGCGTCGAGGTTCATCTCCACCCGGCTTTCGGCTTCGGTGCGGATACCGCCGTTGGCCACGATCAGCGTTTCGCCGTCCGGTAGCCAGGCCACTTCGTGCGGGCCGATGCCGTGGGTCGGAATCTCCCCGCTGTGCACCAGGCGCTCGCCTTCGAAGCGGTACACACCGAGTACGCCACGCCCCGGGTCGGTGGTGTCGTTCTCGGTGGCATACAGCCATTCGCCACCTTTGTGGATGACCGCGTGGCCGTAGAAGTGCCGGTTCGGCTGCGAGGTGACGGTCTGCAGCAGGCGCCCGTCGCGCAGGTCGACCAGGTAGCTTTCGGTGCCGGGACGGCGGGCGACGAACAGGGCGATCGGCAGGTCCGGGTGATGGATGATGGCATGGCAACGTTGGGCGACCTGGGTGCTGAACACCTGGGTGCCGTCCAGGCGGAACCCGACCGCATAGTGCTTGCCTTCGCCGTCGTCACGCGCCGACAGCAGCAGGGGCTCGCTGCCTTTGTTGCGGAACAGGCTCCAGCCGCCCAGGGTGAGGGCGCTGAGCAATACGCTACCGAGTTTGAGGGCCTGGCGTCGCAGCATGATCAGTCACCGTCGTTGGCATTGAAGCCCAGCTGGATGTTCAACGCCTTGGCCAGCTCGCCTTCGTGCAGGCGGTGGACGGCGTTGAGGCTGTCGTAGATCTGGTTCAGGGTTTGCTGGCCGGCGTCGTCGGCCAGCAGCTCGCCCAGGGTCTTCTGGTTGGCGGCCAGCAGTTTGAGCGAGGCAGCGTAGGCGGCATCGATCTTGTCCGCCAGGGCTTTCTGATCGCTGGACAGCAAGCCGCGCAGGCCTTGGTTGTCGACCCCGACCCAGACCGCTTCGGCGGCCTTGAGGCTGGCCTCCAGGCTCTTGAGCGAGCTGTGGCTGCGCCAGGCTTCGGCCTGCAGTGGCTGCGGGATACCCTTGCTCTGGCGGCCCATCGGCGCACCGAGCTTTTTCTTCAGGCTGTCCAGGGCGGTGACCTGAGCGCGCAACAGGTCGGCGATGGCCTCGTGGGAGTCGGCGTAGCGCTGGTTGGGGAACTTGGTCATCTGCGAGAGCATGCCGTCGGTGCTGTTCCAGCCCTTGAGGATCTCTTCGGCCAGGGCCTTCTGGTGTTCACCAATGGCCACCAGCAACGGGCAGTAGCGGGCTTTCTGCTCGGCTGTGGCGATGTCCGGCTTGCTGTCGAACAGGATGTACTCGTAGGCCGACAGGCCACGTACCACCACGCTGGCCTTGCCCAGGGCCGCGGCATCGACCGGCTGGTCGGCGTTGACCAGTTGCTCGACCTGGCGGCCGACCAGGTTCTTCTTGTCGGGCCAGAACTGTACCTGCCAGGCGCGGTTGCCTTCGGCCAGCGGGCCGACCAGCAGCGGTTGCAGTTCGGCCCAGGCCTTTTGCGCGTTGAGGAAGTCGGCACGGGCCTTGTCCAGGGTTTCCTTGCCTTCGCAGTAGGCCAGGGCGCTGGCGGCCAGCGTGCGGTCGGCTTCGACCCAGCGGCTGTAGGTGGGCAGGATCACCTGCTTGGCGATGGCAGCGGAGGTCACGGCTTGCGGGTCCTGCGGCGAGCAGGCGCCGAGGGCGAGTGCGGCGAGGCTGGTGAACAACAGTTTGGGTCGGAACATGCCCGGCTCCTTTGCGCTTTTTAAAGTGAGTTCAGGAAAGCCAGCAACGCGGCACGCTGCTCGGCATTGAAAGTGAGTACGAAATTGCGTGCCGCCTCGGCCTCGCCACCGTGCCAGAGCACGGCTTCGAGCAGGTTGCGGGCGCGGCCGTCGTGCAGGAACTGGCTGTGGCCACTGACCGTTTCGCTCAGGCCGATGCCCCACAGTGGCGGGGTGCGCCAGTCCTGGCCGTTGGCGGCAAATTCGGTGCGCTCGTCGGCCAGGCCCGGGCCCATGTCATGCAGCAGCAGGTCGCTGTAGGGACGGATCAGCTGGTTGGCCAGCTCCGGCTCGGCGGCATTGGCGGCGGTGGTGAACTGCGGTGTATGGCAGCCCTGGCAGCCGGCCTGGTAGAACAGGTTCTTGCCTGCCAGTACCTGCGGCGAGCCCACGTCGCGGCGGGCCGGCACGGCCAGGTTGCGGGTGTAGAAGGTGACCAGGCGCAGGATGTTGTCGCTGACTTCCTTCTCGCCATTGGCACCGTCCCCGTTGGGCGCGGCCAGGCAGTCGGCCTGCGCCGGGGTACAGTCGTCGTTGGGCTGCAGGGTGGTGGTCAGGCCCATGTCGCCGGCAAAGGCGTGCACGTTCTGCTGGTTGACGTTGGGCTGCCCGGCCTTCCAGCCGAAGCGGCCGACCACGGTCTTGCCCTGGGCGTCGTCCCACACCCGGTTGGCCCGGCCGCGGATGCCGTCGCGGTTGCGGTCATCCGGGTCTTCGTTGGCCAGCAGATCGGCTTCGGGGATGGCTTCGAGCAGGCCCAGGCCGATCATTGGCGGCGCCACCCGCGCCGAAAAGCGCGTGTCGGGGTGCATCACGCCATAGCCGAGTTGGGTGATCTGCAGGGCCGGCTTGCGCAGCTCGACCTGGTGGCCGTCCTCGAACGACACCGTTTCGCTGGTGTAGCTCACCCGCACCTTGCCTTCCGGCGTCACGCCGGGGATGGCCATGTCCTGCAGCTGGGTGCCATAGACCGGCTCCGGCACCACGCCGAGGCGTTCGACCACCTTGGCCAGGTAGGGCTGGTCGGGGATCGACAGGCGTACCAGCATCGATACGGCGTTGCTGTCGCCCGGCTCTGGCGGGTGGCCGCGGCCGTCGCGCACGTGGCAGTTCTGGCAGGCATTGGTGTTGAACAGCGGGCCCAGGCCGTCACGGGCGGTGGTGGTGGACGGGGCGATCACCCAGGGGTTGCGGAAGAAGCTGTTGCCTACGGCGAAGTCCAGGCGCCGCTCGGGCGAGAGGTTGGCCGAGGGCAGGGAATAGGCATTGCGGTCAGTGCGCTGCACGGTGGCTTTGCCGCCCGACAACGCTTCGCCGGGCTCGGCCTGGGTGAAACGCGGGGCGTCGTCACAGGCGGCGAGGGCAAAGGCCAGCAGCAGGGGGGAGAGTCGGGACAGCGACAAGGACATCGAGAATCCTGGGCGTGAGCGAAAAACCGGCGTGCAAGCTTAGCAGGGTGAGGGAGTTTGAATAAGAGCAATTTGCAATTGCTGGATGAAATCGGTGTCAGTTGGCCATGGTCTGTGGTTGCCTGGTCGGGCCCTATCGCCGGCAAGCCAGCTCCCACAGGTACTTCACAGCCCTTGAGCCCTGTGGGGTACCTGTGGGAGCTGGCTTGCCGGCGATAGGGCCGGAAGCAAAAAAGGCGACCCGAAGGCCGCCTCTTTCAGAACCTCTACAGCAGGATCAGAACTCGTGATCCGCGGTATCCGGGTTCAGGTTGGCAATGCCCAGCTTGCCCGCGGCCTGCTCGATCGCACCGGTCTGCTTGACCAGGGAGGCGATGGCGTCACGCACGATCTGGTTGCCGGCTGCGTTGTCGGCAGCGATCAGCTGGTCGTAGTGCTCGCCCTTGAGGGCGTGGTCGACGATCACCTGGATCTTGGCTTCGGTGGCTTCCAGGTCGGCCTTGAGGGTGGCGTCGGCGGCCGGGTCTACCTTGGCCACCAGCGACGACAGGCTCGGGCCGGTCACCTTGCTGCCGTCCGGGCGGGTGTACTCGCCCAGGTAGACGTTGCGGATGCCCTTGGCGTCGTAGAAGTGCGAGTAGTGGGTGTTGTCGCTGAAGCAGTCGTGCTCGTCTTCCGGCGAGTTGGCTTCCAGCGAAACCTTCATGCGTTCGCCAGCCAGTTCGCCCAGCGACAGGCTGCCCATGCCGAACAGCATCTTGCGCAGGCCGTCGTTGACCGACTCGGCTTCCAGCTTGGCGCGGTAGTTGTCGGCGACGTTCGGTGCCCAGTTGCCGACCATCTCTTCGAGGTCCTTGACCAGCAGGTCGGTGACCGCTTTCAGGTAGGCACGGCGGCGGTCGTTGTGGCCACCGGTGGCGCCCTTGCCTTCGAGGTAATCCGACGCCGGACGGTTGCCCGCGCCCGGGCCGGTGCCGTTCAGGTCCTGGCCCCAGAGCAGGAACTCGATGGCGTGGTAGCCGGTGGCGACGTTGGCCTCGGAGCCGCCCAGCTCGTTCAGGCTGGCCAGCTTCTCGGGGGTGATGTCCTTGACGTCGATCTTCTCTTCGCCCACCTGGATCTCGGTGTTGGCGATGATGTTGGCGTTGGCCGCCGGGTTGCCCAACGCGTGCTCATAGCTCTTGTCGACGTAGTCGATCAGGCCTTCGTCCAGCGGCCAGGCGTTCACCTGGCCTTCCCAGTCGTCGATGATGGTGTTGCCGAAGCGGAAGGCTTCGCTCTGCAGGTACGGTACGCGCGAGGCGACCCAGGCTTCTTTGGCTGCCTTCAGGGTTTCGTCGTTGGGCTTGGCCAGGAACGCGTCGACTGCGGTCTGCAGGGTCTTGGCGGTGCTCAGCGAATCGCTGTACACGGCGTAGACCAGCTCGGCGTAATGCTTGACCACGGCTTTGCCGGCGGCTTCGTCGACAGCCCCGGGCGCCGCAGCGGTGGTGCTGGCGGCAGCAGGTGCCTGGGCTTGCGGCGCGGCGGCCTTGTCGTCCTTGCCTTCACCGCAACCGGCGAGAGCGATGGCAATGGCCAGCAGACTGGCGGAGGCCAGAGGCATTCGAATCATTATTGGTTTTCCTGCGTCGTGTGGTTGGACCAAGGGGTGGACCGTGCGCCGTGGCACGCGAAACCGCAACATCATGCGAAAGATTTGCATTTGCTGTAAAGGGGGCAGGCATGCAATTCGTGTAAATGCCGGTCACGGCCTGTAACCGGGCAGGCGGCTCAGAACATCGAAACCTGGTTTCGCTGTGCCTGCTTGAGGAAGTTGGTCAGCTCACGGGCCGACAGCGGCTTGCTGTAGTGGTAGCCCTGGCCCTCGTGGCAGCCCTGGGCGACGATGTAGGTTTCCTGTTCGGCGGTTTCCACGCCCTCGGCGATCACCTGCATCCCCAGGCTCTTGCCCAGCTGGATGATGGCGCGAACGATGGTGGCGTCGTCATCGTCGTCCAGCAGGTCCTGGACGAAGCTCTTGTCGATCTTGATCTTGTCCAGCGGCAGCGATTTCAGGTAGCTGAGCGATGAGTAGCCGGTGCCGAAGTCGTCGATGGCAATCAGTGCTCCGGAGCGGCGCAGGCTCAGCAGGTGCTGGGCGGCGGTGCTGATGTCTTCCATCAGGCCGGTCTCGGTGACTTCCAGCTCCAGGCTGCGCGGCGGCAGGCGATAGGCCTGCAGCAGGTTGTTGACCACCCGCGGCAGTTCGTTGTGGTGCAGCTGCACGGTCGACAGGTTGACCGCCATGCGCAGCTCGCTGAAGCCCATGTCGTGCCATTCGCGCAATTGCCGGCAGGCCTGGTCGAGCACCCATTCGCCGATGCTGATGATGCTGCCGTTCTGTTCGGCCAGGGGGATGAACTGATCTGGCGGCACCATGCCCAGCTCCGGGTGCTGCCAGCGCAGCAATGCCTCGACACCGACCACGCGGTGGTCGCGGTAGCTGATCTGTGGCTGGTACACCAGGTACAGCTGGTTGCGCGGCAGGGCTTCGCGCAGGTCCTTTTCCAGCTCGCGACGGCGGCGCATCTCGCTGTCGACGCTGGCGATGTAGAACTGGTAGCGGTTGCGCGAACGGGCCTTGGCCAGGGTCATGGTCTGTTCGGCTTTCTGCAGCAGCTTCTCGGTGCTGTCGCCGTCTTCCGGGAACAGGGTGATGCCGATGGTGGCGCGCAGGCGGATCTGCTGGTGGTGGTCGAGGTCGAACGGCACTTCCAGGTCGTCGAGGATACTCTGCGCCAGTTCGGCCGCCTCGTAGGGCTGCTCGATATTGGCCTGCACCAGGGCGAACTGGTCACCACCCAGGCGTGCCAGGGCGCCCAGGCGGCCACTGTGGGCGCGCAGGCGGTCGGCCAGGGCCAGCAGCAGCTGGTCGCCGACCTGGTAGCTGAACTGCTCGTTGATGCCCTTGAAGTCGTCCAGGCCTACGCACAGTACCGCCACGCGGTGTTGCAGGCGGCCGCCGTCGACGAGGATCTTGTCCAGTTGCTGCTGCAACTGCTGGCGGTTGGGCAGGCCGGTGAGGAAGTCGTACTGGGCCATGCGTTGCAGGCTGTTTTCCGCCTCGTGGCGCAGATGGGTGTTGCGCTCGATCGAGGCCAGCAACTGGTTGGCAGTATTTACCCACAGGCCCAGCTCGTTCTTCTCGTGGCCCTTGAGAAGCGGCAGCTGGTGCTGGCTTGGGCGGTCGGGGTTGATCTGGGTGAGGTGCTCGATGATCTTCGACAGCGGTTTGGTCAGCAGCCAGTGGTAGACCAGGTACAGCACCAGGCCCATGGCCAGGGCCCGCAGCACACCGGAGATGAAGATGATCACGGCGTTGATCAGGAAGTCTTCGCCGTAGGACGAGGTGTCCAGGGTGATGCTCAGGTCGCCGTAGTATTCGCTGTAGGGGCCGCGGCCGACCAGTTGCGTGGTGTAGGTACGTTCCTGGCCGAGGATCAGGTCGGTCAGCCAGCGCATGGACATGTCCTGCAACGGGCGGGACTTTTCCGCCAGCATGGTTTCGTTGGGGTGGCCGATGGAGGCCATGCGTACCGATTCGTCCTGGAACAGGCCTTCCATCACCTGCATGCCCATTTCGCGGTCGAGGCTGTATACCGCTTGGGTCGAGGGGTCGCGGAACATGTCGAGGATGCGCTGGGCATCGTTGTTCACGGCCTGGCGGGTCTTGTAGGTGTCGTAGACGATTTGCGCACAGCTGAGCACGACACCGACCGCTAGCGCCGACAGCAGCACGACCCTGAGCAACTTGACCGACAAGCTGTTCCGCAATTCCAGCTTCAATGGGGTTTCCTTAATCCATGCGCATGGCATCATTTTGCCATCAACGATGACGATACACTATCGGCCGACCATCAATAGTGTATCGGTTGCCTGACCCCGCAACTTGAATGTGCTGTAACAATCTTCCAGAGGTTTGATGTTAGCGTGCTATGCGGGCTGAGCAAGCCTTTGCTGGTGGGTTGAAGGTGAAATCTGTGCTGACCCCTTCGCGGGCACGCCCGCTCCCACAGGTAGGGCGCCGCCTGTGGACCTGATGCTCTCCCTGCTGGAGCGGGCATGCCCGCGAAGAGGCCGGTACAGGCATAAAAAAACCCGGCACCGGGCCGGGTTTTTCGTTCAGGGCTGAATGACTCAGGCCTTGAAGGTCTTGCCTTCGAACTGTTCGGCAACGAAGGCCCAGTTGACCAGGTTCCAGAACGCCTCGACGTACTTCGGACGCAGGTTGCGGTAGTCGATGTAGTAGGCGTGTTCCCATACGTCGCAGGTCAGCAGCGGGGTGTCGCCGCTGGTCAGCGGGCAGCCGGCGCCGATGGTGCTGGCCAGGGCCAGGGAACCGTCAGCCTTCTTCACCAGCCAGCCCCAGCCGGAACCGAAGGTGCCAACCGAAGTCTTGGTGAACTCTTCCTTGAACTTGTCGAAGGAACCGAAAGCGGCGTTGATGGCGTCAGCCAGGGCACCGGTCGGCTGGCCACCGGCGTTTGGTGCCAGGCAGTTCCAGTAGAAGGTGTGGTTCCAGACTTGAGCGGCGTTGTTGAAGATGCCGCCCGAAGAGCTCTTGACGATCTCTTCCAGGGTCTTGCCTTCGAATTCGGTGCCTGGGACCAGGTTGTTCAGGTTCACGACATAGGTGTTGTGGTGCTTGTCGTGGTGATACTCCAGGGTTTCCTTGGAGATGTGCGGCTGCAGGGCATCGTGGGCGTACGGCAGCGGCGGCAATTCAAAAGCCATGGTGGATCTCCTGATTCAGGTCTGTTTGCGGTTTGCGCAAGGCCGATCACGGGCGGCCCGATGAGCGTCGGCGAGTTTGTACTCTTTGCGACGCAAGGGCTGGATCATAGCACCGGGCCCGGCGCATAACCACGCAACAAAGATAGGGAATAGAGGTTCCAGAGCGGTCGGGGCGTGCCGACCGGTGGCGTCAGCTATTGCCTGCAAGGGCCTCATCACCGGCAAGCCAGTTCCCACAGGGATATCACCGACCTCAGGCCTGGTGATATCCCTGTGGGAACTGGCTTGCCGGCGATAGGGCCCTTGTGGTCAGTTGAAGATCAACTGCGCCGCCACCGCGAACATCATCACCGCCACCATCAGGTCGAGCATGCGCCAGGTCGCCGGCCGGGCCAGCCACGGTGCCAGCCAGGCCGCACCGATCGCCAGGGTCGAGAACCACAGCAGCGAGGCGCTGGCAGCGCCGGCCACGTAGGCACCAGGCGCAGCCTGCTGGGCGCCCAGCGAGCCGATCAGCAGCACCGTGTCGAGGTATACGTGCGGGTTCAGCAGGGTCACCGCCAGGGCGCTGAGCAGTACCGCGCGGCGTGAGCGCGCACCCTGGCCTTGCTGGTGCTGCAGGCTCTGCCTGGAGCAGGCGCTGCGCAAAGCCTTGGCGCCGTACCAGATCAGGAACACCGCACCGCCCCAGCGGGCGATCGCCAGCAACGTCGGGTTGTGCGCCAGCACGGTGGCCAGGCCGAACACTCCGGCCGCCACCAGGATGGCGTCACAGACGATGCACAGTGCCGCCACCGGCAAATGATGCTCGCGGCGCAAGCTCTGGGCGAGGACGAAGGCGTTCTGTGCACCGATGGCCATGATCAGGCCGAAGGCCACGAGCATGCCGTTGAGATAGCTTTGCCACATGGCGTGCTCTCCAAAGAGTCCAAAAGATGCTGGTCATTGTGATGAACCACGCTGTATAAGAAAAACAAATAGAGCTGATCCGTCATTAGGAAAATCGATGTTCGACTACAAGCTGCTGGCCGCCCTTGCCGCCGTGATCGAGCAGGGCGGTTTCGAACGCGCGGCGCAGGTGCTGGGCTTGTCGCAGTCGGCCATCTCCCAGCGCATCAAGCTGCTCGAGGCGCGGGTCGGCCAGCCGGTGCTGGTGCGTGCCACACCGCCAAGCCCGACCGAAGTCGGCCGCCAGTTGCTCAACCATGTGCAGCAGGTGCGCCTGCTCGAACGCGACCTGCAGCGCCAGGTGCCGGCGCTGGACGAGGAGGGCATGCCGGAGCGCCTGCGCATCGCCCTCAACGCCGACAGCCTGGCTACCTGGTGGGCCGGCGCAGTAGGCAACTTCTGCGCACAGCAGAACGTGCTGACCGACCTGGTGGTGGAAGACCAGGAAGTGGGCCTGAAACGCATGCGTGCGGGCGAAGTGGCGGCTTGCCTGTGTGGCAGCGAGCGGCCGGTGGCCGGCGCGCGCAGCCTGCCGCTGGGCGCCATGCGCTACCGGGCGCTGGCCAGCCCCGGGTTCATGGCGCGGCATTTTCCGCAGGGCTTCGCTGCCAGCCGCCTGGCCCGTACCCCGGCGATCGTGTACGGCCCGGACGACTTCCTGCAACACCGCTACCTGGCATCGCTGGGCATCGAGGATGGCTTCCTGCACCACTTGTGCCCGTCGTCCGAAGGTTTCCTGCGCATGACCGAAGCCGGCCTGGGCTGGGGCCTGGTGCCGGAACTGCAGGCTCGCGAGCAACTGGCCAGCGGCCAGTTGGTGGAAATCTGCAGCGATACCCCCATCGATGTGCCGCTGTACTGGCATCATTGGCGCAATGGCGGGCAACTGCTCGCGCAACTGACCGACCACCTGCGGCACACCGCACGGCAATGGCTGGTGCCCTTGTAGCCACGGCTGGCGTCAGTTGCATCTGAAATCTGGCAAGACGGAGTCTTACATGCGAATTCTGGTCACCGGCGCGAGTGGCTTCATTGGCGGGCGCTTTGCGCGCTTTGCCCTGGAGCAGGGCCTGGACCTGCGGGTCAGCGGCCGTCGAGCCGAAGGGGTCGAGCACCTGGTCAAGCGCGGCGCCCAGTTCATCCCCGGCGACCTGGGTGATGCCGAGCTGGCCCGCCGCCTGTGCCAGGGGGTCGAGGCGGTGGTGCACTGCGCCGGCGCAGTGGGCAACTGGGGGCGCTACCAGGACTTCTATCAAGGCAATGTGGTGGTCACCGAAAACGTGGTCGAGGGCTGCTTGAAGGAACACGTACGGCGGTTGGTACACCTGTCGTCGCCGTCGGTCTACTTCAATGGCCGCTCGCGCCTGGACATCCGGGAAGACCAGGTGCCGCGCCGCTTCCATGACCACTACGGGCAGACCAAGCACATGGCCGAGCAGAAAGTGTTCGGTGCCCAGGAGTTCGGCCTCGAGGTGCTGGCGCTGCGCCCGCGCTTCGTCACTGGCGCCGGCGATGCCAGTATCTTCCCGCGGCTGATGCAGATGCAGCGCAAGGGGCGTGTGGCGATCATCGGCAACGGCCTGAACAAAGTCGATTTCACCAGCGTGCACAACCTCAACGAAGCGCTGCTCAGTGCCCTGTTCGCTGACGACCGGGCGCTGGGCCAGGCCTATAACATCAGCAACGGCCAGCCGCTGCCGCTGTGGGACGTGGTCAACTACGTGATGCGCCAGATGCAGTTGCCGCAGGTTACCCGGTACCGCTCCTACGGCCTGGCCTACAGCCTGGCCGCGCTGAACGAGGCGGCTTGCATGTTGTGGCCGGGGCGCCCGCAACCGACCCTGTCGCGCCTGGGGATGCAGGTAATGAGCCGCGATTTCACCCTGGATATCAGCCGCGCCCGGCAGTACCTGGACTACCAGCCCAAGGTCAGCCTGTGGACGGCGCTGGATGAATTCTGTGCCTGGTGGAAGCACCAGCCGCCGGGGCAGTGAAGCCGCTCGGCTGACAATGGTCATCAACGCGCCGCGCTGGCGGTTTATACTCGTGCCTCTTTGCGACTACCGCGGTTGAATGTATCCATGCGTAACCATGCTCACGATGACTACGATGACGTGCCTAGCCTGCGGGCCGGCACCCATGACGATGACGAACTGATGCCGGCGCACGTGGTGCGCAGCCGCCAGAAAGCCGCTCGCGGTGCCAGCACGGCGCCGCTGTGGGCATTGCTCGGGGCCTCGTTCATCGCCTTGGCGGGCCTTGGCTGGTGGAGCTTCCAGCAGATCTCGCTGATGGAGCAGCAACTGGTGGCGACCCAGGAAAGCTTCGCCCGCATCAGCGAAGAGGCTGCCGGGCGCCTGCAGGCGATCAGCGGCAAGGTGGCAGCCAGCGAATCCGGCGCCACTACCAACAGCGAGGCGTTGAAGCTGCAGCTGCGCCAGTTGCAGAAGGGTGTGGCCGGGCAGACCGGCGACCTGGGCAAGCGCCTGGAGCAGGTACTGGCCGATACCCGTGAACAGCAGAAGGTCGTGACCCAGCTGCAAACCCAGTTGCAGGCGCAGCTGAAGGCGGTGAATGGCGAGCTGGCCGCGTTGCGCTCGGGGCAGGTCGATGGTGGCAAGCTGGATACGCAGTTCAAGGGCCTGAACGAACAGGTTGCTGCGCTGAAGGCCGCGCAGGCTGATGGCGCCAAGCTGGACGGGCAGCTCAAGAGCCTGGGCAACGAGGTGGCAGCGCTGAAGAAGCAGGGTAACCCGAGCGCGGCCATCCAGGACCTGGAGCAGGACATCCTGGTGCTCAAGAGCCAGATCGACAACCGCCCGGCCGCGGCGGCGTCCAGTGGTGCTTCGGTACAGGAATTCGACGCCTTCCGGGCGCAGACGACCCGCAACCTGAATACCTTGCAGAGCCAGATCCAGAACCTGCAGCAGCAGATCAATGCCCGGCCGTGAGATCACCTGAGCCTTCTTCGCGGGCACGCCCGCTCCCACAGGTACAGCGACAAGCTTGAGGATTGTGCTGACCCTGTGGGAGCGGGCGTGCCCGCGAATGGCCCTGAATCACAACCGCGGATAATCGATGTACCCCACCGGCCCCTTGCCATAGAAAGTCTCCGGCCGCGCCTCGTTCAACGGCGCATCCGCCGCCAGCCGCGCCGGCAGGTCAGGGTTGGCAATGAACGGCACGCCAAACGCCACGGCGTCGGCCTTGCCATTGGCCAGGGCTGCATTGGCACTGGCCTTGTCAAACCGCTCATTGACGATGTACGGGCCACCGAACGCCTCTTTGATCAGCGGGCCGATACTGTCATCGGCTTCCTTTTCCCGCGAGCAGATGAAGGCAATACCACGCTTGCCCAGCTCACGGGCCACGTAGGTAAAGGTTTCGGCACGATCGGCATCGCCCATGTCATGGGCATCGGCACGCGGCGCCAGGTGCACGCCAACGCGGTTTGCGCCCCACACCTCGATGGCCGCATCGGTCACTTCGAGCAGCAGCCGAGCACGGTTTTCCAGCGAGCCGCCGTAGCGGTCGGTGCGCTGGTTGGTGCTGCTCTGCAGGAACTGGTCGAGCAGGTAGCCGTTGGCACCGTGGATCTCCACGCCATCGAAACCGGCAGCCTTGGCATTCTCGGCACCGCTGCGGTAGGCCTCGACGATGTCGATGATTTCTTCGGTTTCCAGCGCGCGTGGGGTGGGGTAGTCACTGAGCGGGCGCACCAGGCTTACATGGCCCTTGGGCTGGATCGCGCTGGGGGCCACCGGCAGCTCGCCGTTCAGGTAGCTGGGGTGGGAGATGCGGCCAACGTGCCACAGCTGCAGGAAGATGCGCCCGCCAGCGGCATGCACGGCCTTGGTCACATTGTTCCAGCCACGCACCTGCTCGTCGTTCCAGATACCAGGGGTATCCGGGTAGCCGACGCCCATGGCGCTGACCGAGGTCGCCTCGCTGAGGATCAGCCCGGCGCTGGCGCGCTGCACGTAGTACTCGGCCATCAGCGCATTGGGCACGCGGCCTTCGTCGGCCCGGCAGCGGGTGAGCGGGGCCATGATGATGCGGTTGGGCAGTTGCAGGTCGCCCAGGGTGATCGGATCGAAAAGCGTGGTCATGACGGTTACCTGCCTGTTCAGAGTGCTTGGCGCAGTTGTTCGAGAAACGCCTGGATAGTGGCTTCGTTGCGTTTGAAGAAGTGCCATTGGCCGATCTTCTGGCTGCTGATCAGCCCGGCGCGCTGCAGGGTGGCCAGGTGGGCGGAGACGGTCGACTGCGACAGGCCGCAGCGTTGGTCGATCTGCCCGGCACACACACCGTTCTCGGTGCTGTGGTACTGGTCGGGGAATTGCGTTGCCGGGTCCTTCAGCCAGCTGAGGATTTCTCGCCTGACCGGGTGGGCCAGCGCTTTTATGATTTCGTCGAGATCGAGAGGCATGGGTTGAGGCTCGTTGTAGCGGTATATCGCGATAGGGCGAAATGTAAATCGTCGATTCCCGATATACAAATATGAAGAGGTTCTGAGCTGAGCACGAATCGCTATATCGCGTTATAACGATATAGGGGGCGGCGGTGCTAGACTGCGCTCATGAACTACCTCGCACACCTGCACCTTGGCGGCCCGGCGCCGCAACAACTGCTTGGCAGCCTGTATGGCGACTTCGTCAAAGGCTCGCTGGAAGGGCGCTTCCCGCCTGCGCTGGAGGCGGCCATCCGGTTGCACCGGCATATCGACAGCTATACCGACCAGCACCCGTTGGTGCTGGCGGCACTGGCGCGCTTTCCGCGGGAGCGGCGGCGCTTTGCCGGCATTGTTCTGGATGTGTTTTTCGACCATTGCCTGGCCCGGCATTGGCGGGATTATGCCGAGCAGCCGCTGGCGCAGTTCACCGGGGACTTTTATCGGGTGTTGCTGGCGGAGCCCGAGTTGCCGGGGCGGCTGGCGCGGATTGCGCCGTTCATGGCGGCGGATGACTGGCTGGGGGCGTATGGCGACTTTGCCACGCTGGAGCAGGTGTTCAACGGCATTGCCCGGCGCTTGTCGCGGCCGGAGGGGATGGCTGGGGTGATGGGGGAGCTGGAGCGGCTGTATGAGCCATTGCTGGCGGACTTCAGGGAGTTTTATCCACAGTTGCAGGCGTTTGCAGCGGCTGGCCGGTTGTCTGGCAGTTAGTCCTGCGCTGGCTTCTTCGCGGGCCTGCCCGCTCCCACAGGTTGGCGCAGTTCTCAAGATATGCGCGGTCCCTGTGGGAGCGGGCAAGCCCGCGAAGAGGCCGGTACTGGCAGTGCAAGAATTCAGGCAGCCCGCGCCTGCCGCCGTGGCGCCAGCTCAACTTCTTCAACCCCGAACAATGCCAGGTGAATCGCCTGCTGCGCCTGCAACGCCAGCACCGCTCGCTCCTTGCCCACGCTGCCGATCGGCTGCAGCAGGTGAATGCATACCTCGCCCCGCGGCAGGGCAAACAGGCGCATCAGGTGCGACACCAGGTCATCGTCACCAATGAACGGTGCAATCGGGTCGATCTGGCCATCGCGCAGGTACTGGATGGCGACCGGCTGCACCGCCACGCCACGGTCGATGGCGCCTGCCAGCAGGCGGCCATGGAAGGTGCGCAGGGTACGGCCGCTGGTGGTGGTGCCTTCCGGGAAGATCAGCAGCGGCCGGGCAAGGCCCAGCTGCCCGGCGATCTGTTCACGCAGGCGCTGGCTGTCGCCCCCGCCACGGCGGATGAACAGGGTGCCGGCCTTTTCCGCGAGCCAGCCGGCCACCGGCCAGTGGCGCACTTCGGCCTTGGACAGGAACGACAGCGGCAGCAGCATGCCGAGCAGGGGGATATCGGTCCAGGACACGTGGTTGCTGACCCACAGCATCGGCCGCTGCGGCAACTCGCCGACCACCCGCACATCGAAGGGCAGGGCCGCGACCAGGCGCTTCATGAACAGGCAGGTCCAGCGCTGGCGGCGCTCGATGGGCGCCTTGAACCCCAGGCGTTCGCCCAGTGCGATCACGCTGGCCATCAGCATGCCCAGCAGCAGTACCAGCAGCAGTCGAGTCAGGCGGGCCATTACCCGCAGCTTCGGCATCAGACCGCTGCCTTGAAGTGGCGGGCGTAGCGTGGGCACAGTTCGTCGCGCTTGAGCAGGATGAACACGTCGGCCACCTGGAAGTCTTCGTCCCAGCACGGCTCGCCGCAGATCTTCGCGCCCAGGCGCATGTACGCCTTGAGCAACGGTGGCATTTCGGCAATGACGTTGTTTGGCAGGGCCAGGTTGGGCAACGGGTTCTTCGGCTCGGCGCGCAGGTGCTCGGTGCACAGGTAGCGGTCACGCAGGCGCTGCATCACCGCGTGGGCCTGCACCCCGCCATCCTGCATGGGGATGCTGGCGCAGCCCATCAGGTAGCTGTAGCGGCCTTCGTTGAGCACTTCGGCCAGTTCGCCCCAGAGCACGGCGATGGTGCCGCCGTTGCGGTAATCGGGGGCTACGCAGGTGCGGCCCAGCTCCAGGATCGGGCCCTGCAGCTGCAACAGGCCGTGCAGGCTGAATTCTTCTTCGCTATAGAAGCGGCCCAGGCTGCTGGCGGCCTGATGGTCGAGCAGGCGTGTGGTGGCAACCAGCTCGCCAGTGCTCAGGTCGCGTACGCCAATGTGGCGGCAGTGCACGTCGTAGTCGTCCATGTCCAGGCCTTGCTCGGCTCCTTTGAGCTTGGCCTTGAATTCGGCGCTGAACACTTTGTAGCGCAGGGCCTGGGCTTCCTGCAGGGCCGCAGCGCCAACCAGGCGTTCGGCTTGCAGACGGCGTTCGGTGCTGTTGTCGCCAGCGTGAGCGATCCGAGTCATTACGAGTCTCCATAAGCCAGCCATGAAGGGTTGCGGCCGGTCGGCTTTGTTGTGCAAAGTCAGCCTAGGTAGATGGGGTGTCACCCCTGTGAATCTTTGGTGATGCTTGCGTGACACCCCCTGAGCCTCAACTGAAAGCCCCTCAGCAAGGAGCCGACCGATGGCCTGGTTGCAACGACTCAACGACCCGCTTCGCCAAGCGCTGGCGGGCACCCTGGGCGAAACCTATGCCGCGCTGCTCGAACGCCTTGGCCCGGTTGCCCCGTTCGAACTAGCGGTGCGCGGCGGGCGCGCGATGGCCACCCCGGGCCTGGCCTTCCTGGTCGGCTACCAGGCCGCCTTGCGCGTGCTGTGGCCCAGTGCTCCACCGAGCCTCGGTGCCCTGTGCGCCACCGAGCGGCGCAGCGTGCGGCCGGCGGACATGCGCACGCGCCTGGACGGCTTGCGGCTGACCGGCAGCAAGGACTTCGTCACTGCCGGCCTGGAGGCGAAATGGCTGCTGGTGGCGGCGCGCTGCGAGGCGACGGGCGCGGCACCGCAGTTGAACCTGGCGGTGGTCTACCCCGGGGAGCCAGGTGTGACGCTGGAAGCGCTGCCGACCCTGCCGCTGATGCCGGAGGTGGGCCATGGGCGACTGGTGCTGGACCAGGCGGCGTGCGAGTTGCTGGCCGGTGATGGTTGGGATGCCTATGTGAAGCCGTTCCGTTCGCTGGAGGACTTGTATGTGCTTACGGCGTTGACGGCCTGGCTGTATGGCGTGGGGCAGGAGTGCGCCTGGCCGCAGGCCCTGCGCCTGCAGTTGCTTGGGCTGCTGGCCGGGTGTGCCGAAGGTAGCCGGCAGTGCGCCGATAGCGTTGGCTGCCATTTGTTGCTGGGGGGGTTGTTTGCACAGTTCCAGGCGCTGCGAGGGGAGATCGATGCTGCGTTGGCGGCGGGGCCGGCGCAGTGGGCGCAGATCTGGCAGCGTGACCAGGGGGTGATGGCGCTGGCGGCGGCGGCGCGGGAGAAGCGGCTGAACAAGGCTTGGGCTGCTGCGGGATTGTCATGAATGCCTGATAGGTTTGTGTGATCCGATGAATCCTGGGGCCGCTTTGCGGCCCTTTCGCGACACAAGGCCGCTCCTACAGGGGAACGCGTCAAGTTCAGGCTGACGCTGTACCTGTAGGAGCGGCCTTGTGTCGCGATAGGGCTGCGCAGCGGCCCCAATAATGGCGATCACGATGAAGGTACTGTTGATCATCCTGATATTGCTTGCGGGTTGTGCCCGGGCCGAAGACTGGCCTGAACCCGACTGGCCAATCGACAACACCCCCCTCGACTGGCAAGCCGTCGACGCCTACGCCTTCCCCGCACACACCACCCCCGAACGCAGCGGCATCCGCACCGACGCCCTGCTGATCATCCGCGACGGCCGCATCCTCCACGAACGCTACGCCGCCCCCACCACCGCCGCCACCGCCCACCTGACCTGGTCGATCAGCAAGAGCGTACTCGCCACGCTATTGGGCGTAGCCCAGGGCGAAGGCCGCTTCCAGCTGCAGGACCCGGTCACCCGCTTCTACCCGGCCATGCACGCCCATCCTGGCGTGCGCATGGCCGATCTGCTGCATTGGGCCAGCGGCCTGGACTGGCAGGAAGACTACGAATACGCCCCGCTCAAGTCCTCGGTGGTGGCCATGCTGTATACCCGTGGCCGCGAGGACATGGCGGCCTATACGGCGGCGCGGGAAGCGGTGGCCAGCCCGGGCCAGCGGTTTCTCTATTCCAGTGGCGACAGCAACCTGCTGGCCGCCGCGTTGCGCGGCATGCTCGATGCCGGTCAGTACGCCGACTACCCCTGGCATGCGCTGTTCACTCCGTTGGGGATCGACAGCGCGGTATGGGAGCGGGACCGCGCGGGTACCTATGTGGGTTCGTCCTACCTGTACCTCAGCGCTCGCGACCTGGCGCGCATCGGCCTGCTGATGCAGCGCGACGGGCGCTGGCAGGATCGGCAATTGCTGCCCAAGCCCTGGGTGGCTTTCAACCGCACGCCGTTTGCCGCGGCCCAAGCGCTGCCCGGCGAGGCCAACCCCGGTGGCCACTGGTGGCTCAACCAGCCGCTGGCCGGCGCTGCACGGCCTTGGCCGAGTGCACCCGCGGACACCTACGCAGCCCTTGGCCACTGGGGCCAGGCGCTGTACGTGCTGCCCGCGCAAAAGCTGGTGATCGTGCGTTACGCCGATGACCGCGACGGCAGCTACCAGCACGACGAACTGCTCAAGCGGATACTCGCGGCGCTGGCTGGGGAGGGGGCATGAAGCGGGTGCTGCTGGTGGTGTTGCTGGGGCTGGTGTACTGGGCCTGGCACGAGCGCCAGGCCCTGGCGGACTTCCCCGGTATCCTTTCGGCCTACTCGGCCAAGGAATATTGTTCGTGCCGCTTCGTCATGGGGTTCGAGCCGGCGTATTGCCAAGGCTACGTGAAGCAATGGCTGCCGCTGAGCCTGCTGGAGGACGACAGCCAACAGCGGCAGGTCACCGCCGAAGGCCTGGGCCGTCGCAATCAGGCCGCCTGGCAAGGCCCGCGCGAGGGCTGCCGCTTGCTGCCGTGAAGGCGGGCGGGTAAGGTTGGCGGCCTGGTTTCACGAGATCTGTCATGTTCAAGCTGCCCCGCCTGCTGCCCGCCTTGTTGCTGGCTTTTTGCCTGCCCGCCCATGCCAACTGGCACCTCGATGGCGAGTCTTCGCGCCTTTCGTTCATTACCGGCAAGAATGGTAACACCGCCGAAGTGCACCGCTTCCTGGTGCTGCATGGCACGGTCGACCGCAAGGGTGTAGCCGGGTTGAGCATCGAGATGGATTCGGTGAGTAGCGGTATTCCGCTGCGTGATGAACGCATGCGCGAGGACCTGTTCGAGGTCGAGCGCTTTGCCGAAGCCAAGGTGCAGGCGCAACTGGACCTGCGGCCGATCAACGACCTGGCCAACGGTGCCCAGATAGAACTGCGCCTGCCATTGACCGTGACCCTGCATGGCCAGTCGCACAGCTACAACGCCCTGCTGCTGGCCACCCGCCTGGACGAGCGACGCTTCCAGGTGGTGACCCTTGAGCCCCTGGTGCTACGCGCCGAGGATTTCGGCCTGTTGCCGGGGCTGCAACGCCTGCGCAAGCTCGCCGGGCTCAAGTCCATCAACCCGTCGGTGCCGGTTAGCGCGGTGCTGATCTTCACCGCCCGCTGACATGCCGGGGCCGGTCTTTCCCTGGCGGGATGGCAATCAGTTCGAACTGCTGATCGACGGCCCCGAGTTTTTTCCGCGCATGCTCCTGGCGATCATGCGCGCCGAGTTCCAGGTCGACCTGGAGCTGTATCTGGTCGAGGCCGGTGACTGCGCGGATGCGGTGGTCGAAGCGCTGGAGCAGGCTGCCCGACGTGGCGTGCGGGTGCGCTGCCTGTTCGACGACTATGGCTCGTTGGCTTTCAACAGCCAGTTGCGTCAGCGCCTGCTGGACGCAGGTGTGTACCTGCGCTGGTACAACCGCTTGCGCTGGAAGCGTGGCCTGCGCAACCTGTACCGCGATCACCGCAAGTTGCTGCTGGTGGACGAGCGCTGGGCAGTGGTGGGCGGCACGGGCGTCACCGACGAGTTCTGGACACCGGGCGAGGCGACCAGTGAATGGCACGAGGTGATGGTGCAGCTGCAGGGGCCGGTGGTAAGCGACTGGCAGTTGCTGTTCGACCGCCAGTGGCACGCCAACAACCGTCGCACCGCCTGGCGCCCCGCCGAGGGCTTTGGCCTGCCGCGCCTGCCCAAGGTGCCTGCGCAGGGGCAGGGCATGGGCCGGGTGGCCTATGCCGACGCCCGCCAGCACCAGGACATCCTGCATTCGCTGGTGCGGGCGATCAACAGCGGCAAGCAGCGAGTGTGGCTGGCCACGCCTTACTTCCTGCCGACCTGGAGCGTGCGCCGGTCGCTGCGCCGGGCTGCCGGCAAGGGGGTCGATGTGCGGCTGCTGCTGACCGGGCCGCGCACCGATCACCCCTCGGTACGTTACGCCGGCCACCGCTATTACCCACGTCTGCTGCGCGCCGGGGTGCGCATCTATGAGTACCAGCCGTGTTTCCTGCACCTGAAGATGGTGCTGATCGACGACTGGGTCAGTATCGGCTCATGCAACTTCGATCACTGGAACCTGCGCTTCAACCTCGAGGCCAATATCGAGGCACTCGACCCGCCGCTGACGGCTGCCGTGCAGGCCAGTTTCGAGCGTGATTTCGCCTTGAGCGAGGTTGTCGACCTGGGCCACTGGAATGCCCGGCCGCTGTGGCGCCGGGTGAAGCAGCGGTTGTGGGGGTGGCTGGACCGGTTGGTGGTCAACTTGCTCGACCGTCGCGACTGAGACCGGCTATCGTGCAGTGACTGTCTCAAGGCAATCGAAGGAGTGGGTGCGATGACGGCGAAGAAAATTCTCATGTTGGTCGGCGACTACGTCGAAGATTACGAAGTCATGGTGCCGTTCCAGGCGCTGAGCATGGTCGGGCACACGGTGCATGCGGTATGCCCGGAAAAGGTCGCGGGGCAAACCGTGCGTACCGCGATTCATGATTTCGAGGGCGAACAGACCTACAGCGAAAAGCCGGGGCACAACTTTGCCCTGAACTACGATTTCGTGCGGGTGCGTGCCGAGGGTTACGACGCGTTGCTGATCCCAGGCGGACGTGCACCGGAGTACCTGCGCCTGGATGAGCGGGTGCTGGAGCTGGTGCGGGCGTTCGACCAGGCCGGCAAGCCAATCGCGGCGGTATGCCATGGTGCCCAGTTGCTGGCGGCGGCCGGCGTGCTGGAAGGGCGCGAATGCAGTGCGTACCCGGCGTGCGCCCCGGAAGTGCGCTTGGCGGGCGGGACATTCATCGATATCGCGGTGGACCAGGCGCATGTGGAGGGCAACCTGGTGACGGCACCGGCATGGCCGGCGCATCCGGCGTGGTTGGCGGCATTCCTCAAGGTGCTTGGTACCCGTATTGCCTGACAGGGCCTTATCGCCGGCAAGCCAGCTCCCACAGGTTTAGCGAAGGTTTCAAGACCTGTGGAGTACTTGTGGGAGCTGGCTTGCCGGCGATGAGGCCAGTACAGGCAGCACAGTCAACCAGGCTTAACCCACCTGCTCAACCCAGTCATTGAGGTTGTAGTAGTTGGTCACCCGGGCAATCTTCCCGCAATGGATATAGAAGAACGCCCCCGCCGGCAGTACATAGGTCTGCCCGTTGGCCGCCGGCAATCCTTCGTCATCGGCCAGATATTCCCCATGCACGGTGAACTCCGCCGCCGCGCGGCTGCCGTCGGCGTTCTGCATCACCACGATATCGGCCAGGCGCTCGCGGTAGCAGCGGTTCATCTTGTCCATGAACGCTGCAAACCGGGCCTTGCCCATCTGCCGCTCGCCCTGGTTGATGTCGTGGATCACATCCTCGCTGAGCAGGGCGAGAAAGGCCGGCATGTCGCCAGCGTTGAAGGCGGCGTAGTAAGCATTTACCAGTTCGGTAGCGGTCATGGAACAATACCTGTCGTGGAGGGAAAAGGCGGGTCGTTGCTCCGGATGATAGGGTTTCCCCTCAAGCCCGGCTTAGCCGAGCGCGTCATCCACATCGACAAAACGACCGCCAAGCATGGAAATACGCCTGTTGCACGGCGCCGCTATCGCGCCTTACATCGATGACCTCGCTCGCCTGCGCCTTACCGTGTTCCGCGAGTTTCCCTACCTTTACGACGGCACCCCGGAGTACGAGGCCGACTACCTGGCCACCTATGCCCGCTCCGGGCGCAGCCTGGTGGTGCTGGCACTGGACGACGGCAAGGTCGTTGGTGCCTCCACCGGCCTGCCGCTGGTGGATGTCGCCCCCGAGTTCCAGCAGCCGTTCCTGGCCCAGGGGCGCGACCCGGCCAGCGTGTACTACTTCGGTGAATCGGTGGTACTGCCCGAGTACCGTGGCCAGGGCCTGGGGGTGCGCTTTTTCATCGAGCGCGAGTCCTACGCCCACAAGCTGGCCGAGTTCGACTACTGCGCGTTCTGTGCGGTCGAGCGGCCAGGCGTGCATCCACGGCGGCCAGCGGACTACAAGCCATTGCATGGCTTCTGGCGTAACCGCGGCTTCCTGCACGACCCGTCGCTGCGCACCAGCTACGCCTGGCGCGACCTGGACGAGCAGGAAAGCTCCGACAAGCTGATGTCGTTCTGGCTCAAGGAACTGCCGATATGATCCGCCTGGCGGCCTGCCAGTACGCCATCGAGCTGCATGAAACCTGGGAGGCCTACGCCGACCACCTGCAAGGCCTGTGTGCCGAAGCGGTGGAGGCGGGGGCCCGCCTGCTGCTGTTGCCGGAGTACGCCGGGCTGGTGCTCAGCGGGCAACTGAGTGCCGAGCAGCGGGGTGACCTGAAGGCCTCCATCGCCGGCATCCAGCCGCTGATCGAGCCCTGGAAGGCGCTGTGCGAAGGCATTGCCAGGCGTTGGGGTATCTACCTGCAACCGGGCAGTATGCCGGTGCTGGACAGCGACGGGCGCTACCGTAACCGTGCCTGGTTGTTCGGCCCCAAGGGCGTGCTGGGTTACCAGGACAAGCTGATGATGACCCGTTTCGAACGGGAGCAATGGGACATCGCGGCGGGCCAGGGGTTGCAGGTGTTCGACACCGAACTGGGGCGCCTGGGCATCCTGATCTGCTACGACAACGAATTCCCGATGCTGGCGCGGCGCCTGGCCGAGGGTGGTGCCGACCTGATCCTCGCCCCGAGCTGTACCGACACCGAGGCGGGTTACCACCGGGTGCGTATCGGTGCCCAGGCGCGGGCGCTGGAGAACCAGATTGCGGTGTTGCAGAGCCCTACGGTCGGGCTGGCGCCCTGGTCGCCGGCGTTGGACGAGAATATCGGCCGGGCAGGGCTGTTCGTGCCGCCGGATCATGGGATGCCGAGGGATGGGGTGGTGGCCTTGAGTGAAGAATCGAGCCCTGCAACCAGTCAGTGGCTGGTCTGTGAGGTGGACCTTGAGGAAGTACGGCGGGTGAGGCGGGAAGGGCAGGTGTTTACCCGCAGGGACTGGCCGGAGCAGTTTGACAGAGTCCTGTGAAAACAGCGGCGGCCTCTTCGCGGGCTTGCCCGCTCCCACAGGTAACGCGTAGCCCTCGGGCTTGCGCTGTACCTGTGGGAGCGGGCAAGCCCGCGAAGAGGCCGCCGCTGTTACATCAGGCTTACTTCACTTCGACTGCCAGGCTCTGGGCAATCTTGCTCTGCCACAGGGCAGGGCCAGTGATGTGTACCGACTCACCGTTGCTGTCCACGGCGACGGTCACAGGCATGTCCTTGACCTCGAACTCGTAGATCGCTTCCATGCCCAGCTCGGCGAAGGCCAGGACCTTCGACTTGCGGATGGCCTGGGCCACCAGGTAGGCAGCGCCGCCGACGGCCATCAGGTACACGGCCTTGTTGTCCTTGATCGCTTCGATGGCGGCAGGGCCGCGCTCGGACTTGCCGATCATGCCCAGCAGACCGGTCTGCTCGAGGATCTGGCGGGTGAACTTGTCCATGCGGGTGGCGGTGGTCGGGCCGGCTGGGCCTACCACTTCGTCACCGACCGGGTCGACCGGGCCAACGTAGTAGATGAAGCGGCCTTTCAGGTCCACCGGCAGCTCTTCGCCACGGTTGAGCATTTCGACCATGCGCTTGTGCGCGGCATCGCGGCCGGTCAGCATCTTGCCGTTGAGCAGGATGGTTTCGCCCGGCTTCCAGCTGGCGACTTCTTCCGGGGTGATGGCGTCGAGGTTGACGCGACGGGCGCTCGGGCCGGCTTCCCAGACGATTTCCGGGTAGGCGTCCAGCGACGGCGCTTCCAGCTCGGCCGGGCCGGAGCCATCGAGCACGAAGTGGGCGTGGCGGGTGGCGGCGCAGTTGGGGATCATGCACACCGGCAGCGAAGCGGCGTGAGTCGGGTAGTCCATGATCTTGACGTCGAGCACGGTGGTCAGGCCACCCAGGCCCTGGGCGCCAATGCCCAGCTGGTTGACCTTCTCGAACAGCTCCAGGCGGATTTCTTCCAGGCGGTTCTGCGGGCCACGGGCTTTCAGTTCGTGGATGTCGATGGACTCCATCAACACTTCCTTGGCCATCACGGCGGCCTTCTCGGCGGTACCGCCGATGCCGATGCCGAGCATGCCAGGCGGGCACCAGCCAGCGCCCATGGTCGGGACGGTCTTCAGTACCCAGTCGACGATCGAGTCGGACGGGTTGAGCATGGCCATCTTCGACTTGTTCTCCGAGCCGCCGCCCTTGGCTGCGACATCGACCTCGACCTTGTCGCCGGGGACGATGGAGTAGTGGATCACTGCCGGGGTGTTGTCCTTGGTGTTCTTGCGAGCACCGGCCGGGTCGGCCAGGATCGAAGCGCGCAGGACGTTTTCAGGCAGGTTGTAGGCGCGACGCACACCTTCGTTGATCATGTCGTCGACGCTCAGGGTGGCGCCGTCCCAGCGCACGTCCATGCCCACGCGCACGAACACGGTGACGATACCGGTGTCCTGGCAGATCGGGCGGTGGCCGGTGGCGCACATGCGCGAGTTGATCAGGATCTGGGCGATGGAATCGCGCGCAGCAGGCGACTCTTCACGCAGATAGGCCTCGTGCATGGCCTGGATGAAATCGACGGGGTGGTAGTACGAAATGAATTGCAGGGCGTCGGCGACGCTCTGAATCAGGTCGTCTTGCTTGATCACGGTCATGCAGCGCGCTCCTCTTAAAGACGGGAACATTCATTACGGCGCTCGACGGTGCCGACCAGCGTGTCGAAGCGCCTTGCAAGGCGCCGGCAGGTCAGGCCGACGGAAAAAGGCGCGGCAGTATAGCGCGCATCCGTGCCGGGCACACCTGCGGCCGGTCTGGACCATGGTCGGCAGGTGGCAGGCATTGTTCTTGCTGACTTGTTGTAGAGATAGGATGCTTGGAGGGGGCTGCTCTGCAGCCCCTTCGCCGGCAAGCCAGCTCCCACAGGATTGCACCAGGCCTGAAGCCTGCACATTAACTGTGGGAGCTGGCTTGCCGGCGAAGGGCCGCAAAGCGGCCCCAGAAACTCAAGAGCTGGAAGAGATAGCTGAAAATGCCCGAACTTTGCGTGGGCGAGCGCCGCTGGGCGGTGCCGACCGGCAGCAACCTGCTCGATGCCTTGAACGAGGCCGGGCTGAACGTGCCCTACAGTTGCCGCGCCGGCAGTTGCCATGCCTGCCTGGTGCACTGCCTGGGCGGGCAACCGCTGGATGCCATGCCCGAGGCCCTGGCGCAGGACAAGCATGCCCAGGGCTGGCGCCTGGCCTGCCAGTGCCGGGTAGTCGAGGACCTGCGCGTGGCGCTGTTCGACCCGCAGCAGGATGGCGTGCCGGCGCAGGTCTGTGCCCTGGACTGGTTCGGCGATGTGCTGCGCGTGCGGCTGCGGCCCGAACGGGCAATGCGTTACCAGGCGGGGCAGCATGTGGTGCTGTGGAATGGCGCGGTGGCGCGGCCTTACTCCTTGGCCAGCCTGCCGGGCGAAGATGATTTTCTCGAGTTTCATATCGACTGCCAGCGCCCCGGCGCCTTTTGTGACAAGGCCCGTGGCTTGCAGCTGGGTGATGTGCTGCGCCTGGGCGAGCTAAGGGGTGGGGCCTTGCATTACGACCCGGACTGGCAGCAGCGGCCGCTGTGGTTGCTGGCGGCGGGGACCGGGCTGGCGCCGTTGTGGGGCATCTTGCGCGAGGCTCTGCGGCAGGGGCACCAAGGGGAAATCAGGGTCATGCATGTGGCGCGCGAGGGCGTTGGGCATTATCTGGCCGAGCCGTTGCGGGAGATGGCGGATGTGAATGTCGAGTTGGTACTGGCAGAGCAACTGGATGAAGCGTTGGCCGGGTTGCGGCCATCATCGCGGCAGACGGTGGCGCTGGTGTGCGGGGCGCCGGGGAGTGTCGAGCGGTTTGCCCGGCGGCTGTTCATTGCCGGGGTGCCGCGGGGGCAGGTGTTTGCCGATGTGTTTGTCGAGCATGCCTGAGGCATTTGTGTAGCCTGGGCTGGCCTCATCGCCGGCAAGCCAGCTCCCACAGGATTGCATCAGACCTGGGCCTGCGCGGTACCTGTGGGAGCTGGCTTGCCGGCGATTGGGCCGCAGAGCGGCCCCCTCTGAAGCAGATCAACCGACCAGCGGATCACCGACATGCAGGATCTTCATGCCATTGGTGCCACCGATGGTGTGGTAGCTGTCACCCTTGGTCAGGATTACCCAGTCACCTTGCTCCACCAGGCCACGCTTGAGCAGTTCGTCGACCGCTGCCTGGCTCACCTTGTCGGCCGGCAGCGAGGCCGGGTCGAAGGCGATCGGGTACACGCCGCGGAACATGTTGGCACGGGCCTGGGTAGCGCGGTGCGGCGACAGGGCGAAGATCGGCACGTGCGAACGCAGGCGCGACATGATCAACGGGGTGTAGCCACTCTCGGTCAGGGCGATGATCGCCTTCACGCCCGGGAAGTGGTTGGCGGTGTACATGGCCGCCAGCGCGATGCTCTCGTCGCAGCGCTCGAAGGTGGTGTGCAGGCGGTGGCTGGACTTCTGGCTGGTCGGGTGCTTTTCGGCACCCAGGCAGATGCGGGCCATGGCCTGGACGGCTTCGATCGGGTAGGCACCGGCGGCACTCTCGGCCGACAGCATCACCGCGTCGGTGTTGTCCAGCACGGCGTTGGCCACGTCGGACACTTCGGCACGGGTCGGCATCGGGTTCTGGATCATCGACTCCATCATCTGGGTCGCCACGATCACCGCCTTGTTGTTGCGGCGGGCGTGCTGGATGATCTTCTTCTGGATGGCGATCAGCTCGGCGTCGCCGATTTCCACGCCCAGGTCGCCACGGGCGACCATGACGGCGTCGGAGGCGAGGATCAGCTTGTCGAGGGTTTCGTCGTCGGCCACCGCTTCGGCGCGTTCGATCTTGGCCACCAGCCAGGCGCTGCCGCCGGCTTCGTCACGCAGCTTGCGTGCGTATTCCATGTCGCTGGCGTCACGTGGGAAGGACACGGCCAGGTAGTCCAGGTCCATTTCCGCGGCCAGCTTGATGTCGGCCTTGTCTTTCTCGGTCAGGGCCGGTGCGGTCAGGCCGCCACCTTTACGGTTGATGCCTTTGTGGTCCGACAGCGGGCCACCGATGATCACCACGCAGTGCAGGGCATCTGCGGTGGCGGTCTCGACGCGCATCACCACGCGGCCATCGTCGAGCAGCAACTCGTCACCAACGCCGCAGTCCTTGACCAGGTCGGGGTAGTCGATACCGACGATGTCCTGGTTGCCTTCGGTCAGCGGGTGGGCGGTGGAGAAGGTGAACTTGTCACCGATCTTCAATTCGATGCGCTTGTTGGCGAACTTGGCGATGCGGATCTTCGGACCCTGCAGGTCGCCCAGCAGTGCAACATGGCGGCCGTTCTTGGCGGCGATCTCACGGATCAGGCGCGCGCGGGCCTTGTGCTCGTCCGGAGTGCCGTGGGAGAAGTTCAGGCGTGCCACGTCCAGGCCGGCGAGGATCAGCTGTTCGATCACTTCCGGCGAGTTGCTGGCGGGGCCAAGGGTGGCGACGATTTTGGTACGGCGGATGCTCATGCACAGACTCCTATAGTGAAGCGCAGCGAAAGGCTACTCCTGAATCTCGCTGTAGTCATTGTTCCGTTGCACTACCTGCGACCAAGGCAGGGTGGCATTTGAACGGGCAGGGTATCCTTGCAAAAGGGTGTGAAGATTTGCCGGCAAAGGCCGATACACTGGCATCAAAGGAGACCCCCATGCGAGCCCTGATCGTTTTAGCCCTGGCGGCCAGCGCCGTCGGCTGCACCCGCTGGTCCATGGACCACCACCTGAACAATGCCTACCGCGCCTACGACCGTGGCGATTGCGCACGGGTCATGCTCGAGCTGTCGCAGGTCGACCGCACCAGCCGTGCGCGACCGTTCATCCACCCCGAGGTGTCGCTGCTGCGCGGCCAGTGCCTGGAGCGCCAGGCCTTGTACGTGGATGCGGCGCAGACCTACCAGTACCTGATTCAGCAGTACCCGGGCAATGAATACGCCTATCGCGCCCAGGCTCGCCTGCAGACCCTGGAGAAACTCGGCCATTTGCGCGGCGCCGAAGCCGCCGTGGCAAACCCGGTGAGCGCCGCACCTTGGCGTTAACACCAAGGTGTGATTTATTTCACGGGATTTGCCGCGCGTGCTGCGCTAATCTGTAACTCAGCTGTTACAACAACCGCCAGTTCCACGTATTCCTGGCATCGGATACGGACTGCACTTGCGATCATGTTCAACAAGCGCCACATCGAACGCCATCAGCTGCCTTGTGTTCTCAAGGTGTTCAACCGCATTACCGGCCAGGCCATCGGCCAGCTGGGCAACGCCTCCGAAGACGGGCTGATGCTGATAAGCCAGCTACCTGTGCTGGTCGGGCCCGACTACGATCTGCAATTACGCCTGCCGCTGGTTGGTGGCGGGCATCAGTTCGTCAACCTTACCGCCAGCTGCCTGTGGTGCCGTGAAGACCAGACGCCCGGGCACTACGATTCGGGCTTCATGCTGCTGCAGGCGCCCCGCGAGTACGACGAATTCGTCCGCTCGTTGCGCGACTATTTCAGTTTCCGCCCCGCCAACGCCTCTGCCTGAGCCTCGGGCCCAGGCTCGCTGGAGTCGCGCCAGAATCGCGCTAGAATCGGGTCGACCTCGATACAGGACGACCCCGTGACCTCCAGCATTTTCTGGCACGACTACGAAACCACCGGCATCAACCCGCGCTGCGACCGGCCGCTGCAGGTGGCCGGCGTGCGCACCGACTTCGACCTCAACGAAATCGACGAGCCGATCAGCCTTTATTGCCGGCCCTCCGACGATATCCTGCCGCACCCGGCCGCCTGCCTGGTGACCGGCATCACCCCGCAACTGCTGGCCGAGCAGGGCCTGTGCGAAGCCGAGTTCATGACCCGGGTGCACGCACAACTGGCGCACCCTGGTACCTGTGGCGCCGGCTACAACACCCTGCGCTTCGACGACGAAGTGACCCGCTACAGCCTGTACCGCAACTTTTTCGACCCTTATGCCCGAGAGTGGCAGGGTGGCAACAGCCGCTGGGACCTGATCGACATCGTACGCACGGCCTATGCATTGCGCCCGGACGGCATCGAGTGGCCGCAGCAGGACGGGCGCACCAGCCTGCGCCTGGAGCTGCTGAGCAAGGCCAATGGCATCGACCATGGGCATGCCCACGAAGCGCTTTCCGACGTGCGGGCAACCATCTCCCTGGCCCGCCTGATCCGGCAAAAACAGCCCAAGTTGTATGACTGGCTGTTCCAGTTGCGCAGCAAGCATAAAGTGATGGAGCAGATCCGTTTGTTGCAGCCACTGGTGCATATATCCGGACGCTTCTCGGCGGCACGCAATTACCTTGGTGTCGTATTGCCACTGGCCTGGCACCCGCGTAATCGCAATGCACTGATTGTGTGCGACCTGCATCAGGAAACCCTACCGTTACTACGGGAAAGTGCTGAAGTTCTACGCCAGCGTTTGTATACCCGCCATGAAGAACTGGCCGAAGGCGAATTACCCGTGCCGCTCAAATTGGTGCAGATCAATCGCTGCCCGGTACTGGCGCCACTTTCGGTATTGCGCCCGGCCGATCAACAACGGTTGGGCCTGGACTTGACGTTGTTACAATTGCGCGGCGAAGAATTGGCCAAGCAACAGGCGCAATGGCAAGACAAGCTGGAACACATCTACGGCAAGGAAGACTTCACCCCGAGTGAAGACCCGGAACAACAGTTGTATGACGGTTTTCTGGGGGACCGTGACCGCCGCTTATGTGAGCAAGTTCGTGCACTGGAACCGGCGCAGTTGGGCCGTGGGCAGTGGATGTTCGATGACCCGCGCCTGCCTGAACTGTTGTTCCGCTATCGGGCGCGCAACTTCCCCGAGACCCTGACCGGCGAAGAGCGGCAACGCTGGTTCAGCTTCTGCCAGCAGCGCCTGAGCGACCCGCATTGGGGCGCGCCGAATACGCTGGGCGACTTCGAACAGGCGCGGCAGCAGGCCTGGGAGGGCGCCGACGAGGCGGGGCGGCGCGTGCTGGACGCGTGGCAGGTACATGCCCGGCAATTGCAGGCACAGTTTGCAATTGGCTGAGCGCTGAACACAAAACGCGGACAAACAAAAACGCCGGCAATATGCCGGCGTTCTTGTTGCGATAAGCAGCAGGCGTGTGCGGACAATCAGTCCAGCAGGGTCGCCCAGCTTTCAACCACATCGCCACCCCACTTGGCTTTCCATTCTTTCAGGGTCTTGTGGTTGCCGCCTTTGGTTTCGATCACTTCATTGTTGTGCGGGTTTTTGTATTGCTTGACCTTGCGTGCACGCTTGGTGGCGGTAGTCTTGACCGCACCACGAGGTGCCTTGCTCAGTTTCGACTCTGGGTCGAGCAGGGCAATCACGTCGCGCAGCGACTTGGAGTACTCGCCCATCAGTGTGCGCAGTTTGCCTTCGAACTCCAGTTCTTTCTTCAGCTTGTCATCCTGCGACAGGTTGGCCAGGCGGGCCTGAAGTTCCTTGATGGCTTCTTCGGTAGCGCGGTACTCGTTGATCAGGGACATGGAGTGTTCCTTAATGCGTGTTCAGAAATGTGTGGGGCAATAATAGACAGGCAATACTCGCAAGTAAACATATTGTTGGGCAATTAACTGTTAACTAAGCTGTGACAACCATTTCTCTACGTGAACAAAAATTTACAATTAACCCTGCATTTCGTCATGTCTGTCAGAGAATGCCGGCATTGCATCTCGTCAGGAACACAGGCCACGGCCGCTGCGATCAATACTGCGTTTTTCCTGGCGGGCCGCTAGAATGAGCGCCTTTGCGAAGTTCTGGAGTCTCATTCATGCGCACCTATCGTCTGGTGATCGCCTGCCCCGACCGTGTTGGCATCGTGGCGAAAGTCAGTAATTTCCTGGCCTTGTACAATGGCTGGATCAACGAAGCCAGCCACCACTCCGATGAGCAGAGCGGTTGGTTCTTCATGCGCCATGAAATCCGCGCCGAATCGCTGCCATTCGGTATCGAAGCCTTCCGCGAGGCGTTTGCGCCGATCGCCGAAGAGTTCTCCATGACCTGGCGCATTACCGACTCGGCGCAGAAAAAGCGCGTGGTGCTGATGGCCAGCCGCGAGTCGCACTGCCTGGCCGACCTGCTGCACCGCTGGCACACCGATGAACTGGACTGCGAGATCCCTTGCGTGATCTCCAACCACAACGACCTGCGCAGCATGGTCGAGTGGCACGGTATTCCGTTCTTCCATGTACCGGTCGACCCCAAGGACAAGGCCCCGGCCTTTGCCGAAGTGTCGCGCCTGGTGCAGGAGCACGCCGCCGATGTGGTGGTGCTGGCCCGCTACATGCAGATCCTGCCGCCGCAACTGTGCCAGGACTATGCTGAGAAGGTGATCAACATCCACCACAGCTTCCTGCCGTCGTTCGTCGGCGCCAAGCCGTATCACCAGGCCGCCCTGCGTGGTGTGAAGCTGATCGGCGCGACCTGCCACTACGTCACCGAAGAGCTGGACGCCGGCCCGATCATCGAGCAGGACGTGGTGCGTGTCAGCCATGCCGACAGCATCGACGACATGGTCCGCTTTGGCCGTGATGTGGAGAAGATGGTGCTGGCCCGTGGCCTGCGTTATCACCTGGAAGACCGGGTGCTAGTGCATGGCAACAAGACTGTAGTTTTTGATTGATGGCCTTGGGGCTGCTTTGCAGCCCATCGCCGGCAAGCCAGCTCCCACAGGTTTGCACCTGGCTTGAGGTCGATGCGGTCGGTGTGGGAGCTGGCTTGCCGGCGAAAGGGGCGCAAAGCGCCCCCGGCAATCTTGAGGGATATGCAATGGCGAAGACCCGCAACAACCCCACCGCCTCACCCCCACCC
>NZ_NEIO01000056.1:0-535 GCF_002113575.1 Pseudomonas sp. B8(2017)
CGGTGAGACGATCACCATCGCCGCCGGTTCGAAAGAAGCGTCGATCACCATCGATGCCCCAAGCGACGACGTCTACGTCGATGCCGAAAACCTGAGCGTGACTGTCACCGGCACCACCGGTGGTGACTTCGAGAAGCTCGACGTCAGCAGCACTGCGGCTGTGACCAAGGTCACTGACACCATCGACACCACTACCGTCACCCTGACGGCGACTTCGACTGTCGCTGAAGGCGGCGTGGTGACTTACACCGCTTCGGTCAACCACAAAGTCACCGGTTCCGATCTGGTGGTGAAGTTGGCCAACGGTCAGACCATTACCATTCCGGTGGGCGAGTCGTCTGCTTCGGTGCCATTCACCGCACCGAACAACGTCCACAACACCAACCTGGACCTGACCAACAAGATCACCGACATCTCGGGCGGTAATTACGAGAAAACCGTGGCGGTTGGCGAGCCGGTGACCACCGTCACCGACAACCCGGCGACTCCGGACGTCACCACGCTCACCCTGACCGCGACGGATACCGTGGCCGAA
>NZ_NEIO01000008.1:0-221314 GCF_002113575.1 Pseudomonas sp. B8(2017)
GCGCAACTGGTCGGTGTGCATCGGGTGGAAGATGATTTCGCTATCGTCTGCCAGGCGATAGGGGCGCCCTGTATCCGGGCGCGGGGCGTAGGCCTCGCGCAGCAGCAGAATCGGCAGGCCGGAGCGTTCGCAGGCATTACAGGTGCCGTAGGTGTTGGGGATCTCTTCCTGCATGGCGATGTGGATGGCTTTGCTGATGCTCATGATTAACTCCTTGCCTTTGGCAGGCCGGCGACGATGTGCGACCAGGTGCAGTCGTCGTAGCTGGCGAAGCGGTCCGCCAGGCGCTGCTCGCCGGCCGCTGCCTTTTCCACCTCGTGCTGGATGGTCGGGTGCTGAAGGAGCAGTGGGTGGATCATGAGCATGTGCAGGCTCATGCACTGGATATCGGCGCGGTCGCGCAGGCCCTGCTTGAACGCCTTGAGGATCAGGTTCATGGCATGGGTGGGGGCGTTTTCCGGCAAGCCTGAGGAACCTGCGAAGTGCCAGGGTGCATGGGGATGCTGCACGGCACTCAGGCGATGCCAGGCGCCGAGCACTTGAATGATCTGTGGTGCGACGTGCTGGGTCGCCCTTACTGCCTCGGGGACGGCCAGTTCGCCAGCCATGGGTTCTCGCTCGAATACCTCGCAACTGCCACAACCATCGGGATGTAGCCAGCTGCGAACAGGCCCGAGGACTTCGCCTGCGTTTTTCAGGGTCGTGCGCAGCAGCGCCAGCCGCACGGGTTCGAACCAGGCGGTGATACCGTGCGGTTCTGGTTGACGCAGCACCTGACACTGCTGGCTGATGTGCTGGGCGATGAGGTCGGCGGGTTGATCGCTGGTCAGCCAGCCACACACGTAGTGCCAGGTAGCTGCCGATTCACGAGCGGCGCAGGTCGCGCTTAATGGGGCAAGGGCTGTGGGCGCATCGCCGGGTTTGGCGAGCCGCACCAGAGCTGGCCGGCACCCAGGATCCTGCACCAGCCCGCTGCAGTCGACGCGCGTTACGGCATCACTACCCAGCGCTTCGCTGAGGGCAGCGATGGCCAGCGGGTGCTCCGGTGGGCAGCCGGCGAATGGGTCCAGTAAAAGGTAGAAGGCCTCTTCTGGTTGGCGCTGCTGGTTGGCGAAGTGCTCGACCGACTGCACGTAGCCCTGCGCGGACTGGCTCGACATGAGAAGTTCCTTTTCTTCTTGATGGCGAGCAGAAACCTAACGAGGAATCAATGCCGCAGGTAGTTATTGGCTTCCTAACCAGTTGTAGGATTTTTCGCTTTCGGACGAGGCAGTCGTATTGCTCAGGACCTCGGGGATTCTGTTTCAAAGCATTGGCGCATCACGTCAAGGTAACGCCGGGCGCCCAGGCCCAACGGGCGCGACTTGACCCAGATGATGTCCACCCACAAGCGCAACCGGCTGGCCATGTTGTCGAAGCGCACCTCCGCCAGCGCGCCCGAAGCAATCAATGGCTCGACCAACGGCTGCGGCAGGTAGGCCCAACCGAGCCCCGATTGCACCAGGTCGAGCGTGGCCAGGTAGCTGTCGGTCAGCCAGATGCGCCGCGACAGCACCATGCGCGGGTCCGACCCGGTGGCCTTGCCCGAGGCCACGATGATCTGCCGTTGTTCGGCGAAAGCCTCTTCCGGCAACGGCATGCCGTTGTTCTGCCCGGCTGGATGGCGGGGGGAGGCGACGGCCACCAGCAATTGGCTGCCGGCCTCCAGGAATGACTCGCGCTCGTCGATGCCAGGCCGTTCGAAGACCAGTGCCAGTTGCACGCTGCCGTCATGCAGCAGGCGGATGGCTTCTGCCTGGGTGGCTGAGCGCACTTCGATTTCCAGGCTGGGAAATTCCTGGGCGAGGGTTTCCAGCGGCTGGCTCCAGCGGCCGGTCTGCAGTTCGGGGGCCATGGCGATGGTCAGGCGCTTTTCCAGCCCCTTGTGCAGTTGCAGGGCCTGGGCGTCGAGCAGGTTGAGCTGGCAGATCACCTGCCTGGCCTGGGGCTCCAGGGCCAGGGCGGCACTGGTGGGCAAGGCTTTGCGCGTGGCCCGGTCGAACAGCACCAGGTCCAGCTCCGCCTCCAGTTGGGCTATGGCCATGCTCACGGCCGAAGGCACACGCCCCAGCTTGCGCGCGGCGGCAGAGAACGAGCCTGCCTCCAGCACCGCGAGGAAGATTGCCAGGGAGTCGCTGGTAAAGGCCATTGTCAGTAAACCTGATGACGAGGAAGCGTTGTGGCCGAAAAGTATGAACACTCCTCGGCCAGCTTCGCAATGCTTTACAGGTCTTCGGTGAGCACCCGATCAATGCTGTCGACAAAGTAGTCCACGCTCGCCCGGGTGGTGCACATCGGCGGCTTGATCTTGAGGATGTTCAGGTAATCACCGGTCGGCTGCATGAAGATGCCCAGGTCACGCAGGCGGTTGCACAGGGCCATGGTTTCCTCGGTTGCCGGTTCCAGCGTTGCGCGATCGCGCACCAGTTCCAGCCCCAGGTAGAAGCCCGAACCATGCGCCGCACCGGCCAGCGGGTGCTTGTCCACCAGTGCCTGCAGGCGCGCCTTGAAATAGCGCCCGGTGTCGCGGGCGTTGTCCCACAGGCCTTCCTCCTGCATTACATCCAGCACCGCCATGCCGATGCGGCAACTGACCGGGCTGCCGCCGGCCGAGGAGAAGAAGTAGCCCTCGGCCTCCAGCGCTTCGGCGATCTCGCGGCGGGTGATGACTACGCCCAGTGGCTGGCCGTTGCCCATGCCCTTGGCCATGGTGATGATGTCGGGCACCACGCCCTGTTCCTCGAAGCCCCAGAAGTACTCGCCCAGGCGGCCATAGCCGACCTGCACTTCGTCGGCGATGCACACGCCGCCCCGGGCGCGGACCTTGGCATAGGCTTCGCGCAGGTAACCGGCCGGCAACGAAATACCACCGGCATTGCCGTACACCGGCTCGCAGATGATGCCCGCCAACTGGCGGCCACGGGCGTCGAGGTCGGCCAGCTTGGCGTCGACGTCGCGCAGGTAGTCGGTGGCGCTGTCGGCGCCACGGAAGCGGCCGCGGAAGGTGTTCGGCGCCTCGACCGGGTGCACCCAGTCCGGGCGGGTTTCCAGGGCCTGCGGGTTGTCGGCGATGGAAGTGGAAATGGCATCGGTGGCCACCGACCAGCCGTGGTAGGCCTCCAGCACGCTGAGCAGGTCGCGCCCGCCGCTGTAGGCCCAGGCCAGGCGAATCGCCAGGTCGTTGGCTTCGGTGCCGCTGTTGACCATGAACACCCGGTCGAAGCCTTCGGGTGCCAACTCCAGCAGGCGTTCGGAGAACTCGGTGATGGCCGCGTAGTGGAAGCGCGAGTTGGTGTTCAGCAGCGACCACTGCCGTGCCGACTCGGCGACCATGCGCGGGTGGCCGTGGCCCAATACAGCAACGTTGTTGAGCATGTCCAGGTACGAGCGGCCCTGCATGTCGATCAGGTAGTTGCGCCAGCCGCGTTCGATGTGAGGCGGTTGCGCGTAGTAGTGCTTCTGCGAGCGGGCGAAGCTGGCATCGCGGCGGGCCAGCAGGGCCTGTGGGTCGGGCAGCGGCTCGGCATTGCAGTCGAAGCCCAGCAACGCAGCTGGTGACGGGCACAGGGCCAGCCAGGCGGCCGCCTGGGATGGGGTGGCGAAGAACGGCGGCTGGAGGCCGCTATCCAGGCACAGCTGCACGCTGAGGAAGCCACAACTGCTGCCCAGCGGCTGGCCTTTTTCCACGGCCTGGCCATCTGCAGGCGCGTCTTCCAGGCCTTGCAGCCACAACGCCCAGTGCGCGCTGCGCAGACAGCCACGGCCGTCGCCATGGCGCTGCCAGGTGCCGGCATCTGGCGCTTGCACCAGGCTGCCGTTGGGTACATGCAGCTCGACGCCCAGGGCACAGGTGGCGGGCTCTTCGGGGCGGTCGATATGGGTTTGCGACAGGCGATACTGCCCGTGCAGGCTGCTGGCCGGGGCCGGTTGCGTGGTCAGCAGGTGCTGGTCGAAGCCTGGTTGCTCCCAGTTGCCCGCCTCGCAATGCCCGCTGAGCACGCCCAGGTCGACGCGCGTCACTACCTGCCCATCCAGTTCCGGCAGCAGGGGGGCGCAGCCGCTCAGGTCCGGCGTGGCAGGCTGCAGGCCCGCAGCCTGCAGGATGGCCGCTTCCATCAACGCGAAAGGTACGGCGGTGGCAGTGTCGAAGATTTCCCATTCATGGGCGATGTTGTCGCGGGTGTACTGGTTGCCGGGGTCGACGGCGAGCTGTTGCTCGCTGCTCAGCACCAGCACGGCGGCGCGGTTGAGCACCAGTGGCCACAGCGCCCGCAGTTCGGCTTCGCTCAGAGGGTTGAGCGCCTGGTAGGCACGCACGGCCGGCAGGATGCGCAGCGGGTCGCCCTCGGCATGGTGCAGCAGCGCCGCGCAGGTCACCGACAGGTCGGCGATGCGCCAGGTGCGCAACAGGTCACCGAAATCGATCACCCCTTGCAGCTGCCACTGGCGCTCGCCATCGCGGGCCCAGACGGCGTTGTCGTCGGTGATGTCCAGGTGCACGGCCTGGCTTGGCAGCTGGTCGACCAGCGGCGCCAGGTGCTCGGCGGCCAGCTGGGTGGCCTGCTCGATGCGGGCGCGTTGCTCGGCGTTGCCCAGCACGGGCAGCAGGTGCTGGATCAGTGGCTGAGCATGTTGCGGGTCCCATTGCAGGGTGCGCGCCAGGCCCGGGTGGTCGAAAGTGGCCAAGGCCTTGTCCAGCCGCGCGCAGAGCCCGCCGAGTTCGGCCATCAGGCGTGGTTCCATGTGCTTGAGGCGGGTCAGTGGCTGGCCGTCGATGTAGTCGAGCAGGCGCATGCGCAGGGGTTGCCCGTCTATTTCCAGCGCCAGCAGCATCTGGCCATCGCTGGTCGGGCGCACGGCGGGCACTGGCAAGCCCTGTTCGCGCAGGTAGGCCAGGGCCGCGTGCTGGGCCTCGAGCTCCCGCTGGGCGTAGCTGCCGTGGCAGGCCTTGAGCACGAAACGGCCTTGTGGTGCGTCTACACGGAAGTTCAGGTCTTGTTGGCTGCCCAGTGCCGAGAGGTTGCCGGCAATGCCGTAGTGCGTTTGCAGCACGGCATGTGCCTGGGCTTCGCCGAGCGCAGGGCTGGGCAGGCCGGAGCGCTGGATCAGCGTGGTCAGGGCAGGGGAGGCGGGCTGGTGTTGTGGGCTGGACATGGGGCTCTACCGTTGCTGCTGGGGTTGACGGTGGAGAATTTATGCCCGATCTGGCTGATGATGGAAGACGATTGTTGTCAGAAAATTTGATAATTGGATTCGCTGCCCGGAGCTGTGTATGCCGTGTTCGCCTTGGTAGACGTGGTTTTGCTGACAGTGAAGTGGGTGTCTTCTGTGGTCATTCTTGAATCCCCTGAAAACTCTCGACTGCCTGGACCGGCCTCTTCGCGGGCACGCCCGCGAAAGGGCCGGCCCTGGCGACATATTAATCAGCCTTGGTGCAAGTCTTGGGTTCGGCGAGGATTGGGAAATGGCCTACAAGGAAGGGGATAAGTCTGTTTTTCGCCTCGCCGAAAGCGGGCCGCTTTGCGGCCCATCGCCGGCAAGCCAGCTCCCACAGGGATAGCGCATGGCTTGAAGCCGGCGCGGTCGGGGTGGGAGCTGGCTTGCCGGCGATGGGCTGCGCAGCAGCCCCCAAAAGCTAACTAGCCGCATCCACTTCCAGAAACGCCGCCTCCAGCAACTGTCGGGTATACGGATGCTGCGGCGCATGGAAGATCGCCTGCGCATCCCCTTGTTCCACCACATGCCCATGCTTGATCACCATCAACTGGTGGCTCAACGCCTTGACCACCGCCAGGTCATGGCTGATGAACAGGTAGGTCAGGTTGTATTTCTGCTGCAGATTGCGCAGCAACTCCACCACTTGCCGCTGCACCGTGCGGTCCAGCGCCGAGGTAGGTTCATCCAGCAGGATCAGCGCCGGCTTCAATACCAACGCCCGGGCAATGGCAATGCGCTGGCGCTGCCCACCGGAAAACTCATGCGGATAGCGATGCCGCGTGCGTGGGTCCAGCCCCACTTCCTCCAGGGCCGCAATAATCGCCGCTTCCTGTTCCTGCGCCGTGCCGATGCGATGGATGCGCAACCCTTCGCCGACAATGTCCTCCACGCACATGCGCGGGCTCAGGCTGCCGAACGGGTCCTGGAACACCACCTGCATTTCCCGGCGCAACGGGCGCACGGCCTTCTGGTTCAGCCCTTCCAGATCCTGCCCATGAAAGCGAATGCCGCCCTGGCTGGAGATCAGGCGCAAGATCGCCAAACCCAAAGTCGACTTGCCCGACCCGGACTCGCCGACAATCCCCAGCGTCTGCCCTTGCGGCAAGCTGAAGTTGATCCCGTCCACAGCCTTCACATGGTCGACCGTGCGCCGCAGCAGCCCCTTCTTGATCGGGAACCACACCTTGAGGTCATCCACCTCCAGCAATGGCGCGCCCACCGGGTTGTGCGCCGGCAGCCCGCTGGGCTCGGCATTGATCAGCATCTGCGTGTAGTGGTGCTGCGGTGCGCTGAACAGCCTGGCGCATTCGGCCTGTTCGACAATCTGCCCGTGCTGCATCACGCACACACGGTGGGCGATGCGCCGCACCAGGTTCAGGTCATGGCTGATCAGCAGCAGGGCCATGCCCAGACGCGCCTGCAGTTCCTTGAGCAGTTCGAGAATCTTCAACTGCACGGTCACGTCCAGCGCCGTGGTCGGCTCATCCGCAATCAGCAGTTCCGGCTCGTTGGCCAGGGCCATGGCGATCATCACCCGCTGGCGCTGCCCGCCAGACAATTCGTGGGGCAGGGCCTTCAGGCGCTTGCGTGGCTCGGGAATGCCGACCATCTCCAACAGCTCCAGGGTGCGCGCCGTGGCCTCCTTGCCGGTCAGGCCCTTGTGCAGCAGGAGGATTTCGTTGATCTGCTTCTCGATGCAGTGCAACGGGTTCAGCGAGGTCATCGGCTCCTGGAAGATCATTGCAATGCGGTTGCCGCGAATGCGCTGCATGGTCTTCTCGTTCTGCTGCAGCAGGTCCTTGCCCTCGTAGCGGATGCTGCCGCTGGGGTGGCGGGCCAGGGGGTAGGGCAGCAGGCGCAGGAGCGAGTGCGCGGTAACCGATTTGCCCGAGCCACTCTCGCCCACCAGTGCCAGCGTCTCACCCTTGCGGATGTCGAAGCTGATGCCGTTCACAACGCGGTGGGCCTGGTCACCGGTGACGAACTCCACCGCCAGGTCGCGCACTTCGATCAGGTTCTGTTCACTCATGTCACTTCCTCGGGTCGAAGGCATCGCGGGCGGATTCGCCGATGAACACCAGCAGGCTCAGCATCAGCGCCAGCACGGCGAAGGCGCTGATGCCCAGCCATGGGGCCTGCAGGTTGGACTTGCCCTGGGCCACCAGTTCGCCCAGCGATGGTGCGCCCGGCGGCAGGCCGAAGCCGAGGAAGTCCAGGGCGGTGAGGGTGCCGATGGCGCCGGTGAGAATGAACGGCATGAAGGTCATGGTCGAGATCATGGCGTTCGGCAGGATGTGCCGGTACATGATCGCGCCGTTGCGCATCCCCAAAGCGCGGGCTGCGCGCACGTATTCCAGGTTGCGCCCGCGCAGGAACTCGGCGCGCACCACGTCCACCAGGCTCATCCACGAGAACAGCAGCATGATGCCCAGCAGCCACCAGAAGTTGGGCTGCACGAAGCTGGCGAGGATGATCAGCAGGTACAGCACCGGCAGGCCCGACCAGACTTCCAGGAAGCGTTGCCCGGCCAGGTCGACCCAGCCGCCATAGAAGCCCTGCAAGGCGCCGGCGATCACACCGACGATGGAACTGAGCAGGGTCAGCGTCAGGGCGAACAGCACCGAAATGCGGAAGCCGTAGATCACCCGCGCCAGCACGTCGCGGCCCTGGTCGTCGGTACCCAGCCAGTTGTCCGCCGACGGTGGGGCCGGGGCGGGTACGCGCAAGTCGTAGTTGATGCTCTGGTAGCTGAACGGGATCGGTGCCCACAGCACGAAGCTGTCTTTCTTCTCCAGCAGTTCGCGGATGTACGGGCTCTTGTAGTTGGCTTCCAGCGGGAATTCGCCGCCAAAGGTGGTTTCCGGGTAGCGCTTGAACGCCGGGAAGTACCATTCGCCGTCGTAGCGCACGGCAATCGGCTTGTCGTTGGCGATCAGCTCGGCGCCCAGGCTCAGGCCGAACAGGATCAGGAACAGCCACAGCGACCACCAGCCACGGCGGTTGGCCTTGAAGCGCTCGAAGCGCCTGCGGTTGAGGGGGGACAATGCCATGTCAGTGCTCCCGGCTGGCGAAGTCGATGCGTGGATCGACCAGGGTGTAGGTCAGGTCGCCGATCAGTTTCACCACCAGCCCCAGCAGGGTGAAGATGAACAGCGTGCCGAAGACCACCGGGTAGTCACGGTTGATGGCTGCCTCGAAACTCATCAGGCCGAGGCCGTCGAGACTGAAGATCACTTCGATCAGCAAGGAACCGGTGAAGAAGATGCCGATGAACGCCGAAGGGAAACCGGCAATCACCAGCAGCATGGCGTTGCGGAACACATGGCCGTACAGCACCCGTGGCCGGCTCAGGCCCTTGGCTTTGGCGGTGACCACGTATTGCTTGTTGATCTCGTCAAGGAAGCTGTTCTTGGTCAACAAGGTCATGGTGGCGAAGTTGCCGATGACCAGCGCGGTGATCGGCAGCACCAGGTGCCAGAAGTAGTCCAGCACCTTGCCGGTGGTGCTCAGCTCGTCGAAGTTGTTGGAGGTGAGGCCGCGCAGCGGGAACCAGTCGAAGTAGCTGCCGCCGGCGAACAGCACGATCAGCAGGATGGCGAACAGGAACGCCGGGATGGCGTAGCCGACGATGATCGCCGAACTGGTCCACACGTCGAAATGGCTGCCGTGGCGCACGGCCTTGGCAATGCCCAGCGGGATCGACACCAGGTACATGATCAGCGTGCTCCACAGCCCCAGCGAAATCGACACCGGCATCTTCTCGATGATCAGGTCGATGACCTTGGCATCGCGGAAGAAACTGTCGCCGAAGTCCAGCCGGGCGTAGTTCTTGATCATGATCCACAAGCGCTCGGGCGGCGACTTGTCGAAGCCGTACATGCGTTCGATCTCGGCGATCAGTGCCGGGTCCAGGCCTTGGGCGCCACGGTAGTTGGAGCCGGCCACGGACACTTCGGCACCGCCACCGGCAATGCGGCTGGTGGCGCCTTCGAAACCTTCGAGCTTGGCGATCATCTGCTCGACCGGGCCGCCGGGGGCGGCCTGGACGATGATGAAGTTGATGATCAGGATGCCGAACAGGGTCGGGATGATCAGCAGCAGGCGGCGCAGGATGTAGGCCAGCATGTTATTCGGCCTCGTCCGCAGTGGTTTCGCTGACGGCCGGGGTTACGCCGGGCTTGATCCACCAGGTGTCGATGCCGATGTCGTACTTGGGCGATACGTCCGGGTGGCCGATATGGTTCCAGTAGGCCACGCGCCAGGTCTTGATGTGCCAGTTGGGGATCACGTAGTAGCCCCACAGCAGTACGCGGTCGAGGGCCCGGCAGTGGTCGATCAGGCTCTGCCGCGAATCGGCATTGATCAGCTGTTCCACCAGCTGGTCGATGGCCGGGTCGCGCAGGCCGATGAAGTTGCGGCTGCCGGGGTTGTCGGCGGCGGCACTGGACCAGAACTCGCGCTGCTCGTTGCCCGGCGAGTTGGACTGCGGGTAGCCACCGACGATCATGTCGTAGTCGCGCGAGCGCAGGCGGGTGATGTACTGGGACACGTCGACCCGGCGGATGTTCAGGTCGATGCCGAGGTCGGCGAGGTTGCGCTTGAACGGCAGCAGGATGCGTTCGAACTCGGTCTGTGCCAGCAGGAACTCGATGCTCACCGGCTTGCCCTGGGCGTCGACCATCTTGTCGTCGACGATTTTCCAGCCGGCTTCCTGCAGCAGCTTGTAGGCCTGGCGCTGCTGTTCGCGGATCATGCCGCTGCCGTCGCTGACCGGGTTGTGGAAGGCTTCGCTGAATACCTGCTCGGGGACCTTGCCGCGCAGCGGTTCGAGGATTTTCAGTTCGCTGGGGCCGGGCAGGCCGCGGGCGGCCATTTCCGAGTTTTCGAAGTAGCTGCCGGTGCGGGTGTAGGCGCCGTTGAACAGCTGCTTGTTGGTCCACTCGTAGTCCAGCAGCAGGCTCAGCGCCTGGCGCACGCGCACGTCCTGGAACACCGGGCGGCGGATGTTGAAGATGAAGCCCTGCATGCCGGTGGGGTTGCCGTTGGGCAACTCTTCCTTGATCAGGCGGCCATCGCGCACGGCGGGTACGTTGTAGGCGGTGGCCCAGTTCTTCGCGCTGACTTCCAGCGCATAGTCGAACGCCCCGGCCTTGAGTGCTTCCAGGGCGACGGTGGTGTCGCGGTAGGAATCGAAGGTCATGACGTCGAAGTTGTAGAAGCCGCGGTTGATCGGCAGGTCCTTGGCCCAGTAGTCCTTGACCCGCTCGTAGCGCACCGAGCGCCCGGCCTTGACCTCGGCGACCTTGTACGGGCCGCTGCCCAGCGGGATTTCCAGGTTGCCGCGGTTGAAATCGCGGCTTTCGTACCAGTGCTTGGGCAATACCGGCAGTTGGCCGAGAATCAGCGGCAGCTCGCGGTTGTTCTTGTGCTTGAAGGTGAACAGCACCGTCAGCGGGTCTTCGGCGACCACTTCGGCGACGTCGGCATAGTACTGGCGGTACAGCGGCGCGCCGTCCTTGATCAGGGCATTGAAGGTGAACACCACGTCGTCGGCGCGCATCGGGTGGCCGTCGTGGAAGCGTGCCTCGGGGCGCAGGTAGAAACGCACCCAGCTGTTGTCCGGGGCCTTTTCGATCTTGCCGGCCACCAGGCCGTACTCGGTGAACGGCTCGTCCTGGCTCTGGCGCATCAGGGTGTCGTAGATGCTGCCGATGTTCTCGGCCGGCACGCCCTTGTTGATGAACGGGTTGAGGCTGTCGAAACCGCCGAAGCTGGACTGGCGGAAGGTGCCACCCTTGGGTGCGTCAGGGTTGACGTAGGCGAAGTGCTTGAAGTCGGCGGGGTACTTGGGTGGCTCGTCGTACAGGGTGAGCGCATGCTGCGGTGCGGCCAGGGCGGGAAGGCTCAGGCAGGCAAGCAACAGGCTGCCGGCCAGCCGGCGCAGTCGGTGCGTTGGCGTCATTGGGCTTTCTCCGAAGTCTTGATCCACCAGCTGTTCAGCCCAAGGGTGTAGGGCGGCGTGGTGACGAAGGCGAACCGGTTGCGGTAGGCCAGGCGATGATTGTCGAGGTACCAGTTGGGGATCATGTAGTACTGCCATGAGAGCACGCGGTCCAGGGCGCGGGCGGCGGCGACCTGGTCATCGCGGGTACGGGCGGCGAGCAGGGTGTCGAGCAGATGGTCGACCACCGGGTCCTTGACCCCAGCATAGTTCTTGCTGCCCTTGGTGGTTGCCTGGCTGGAGTGGAAGTACAGCCACTGTTCGAGGCCCGGGCTCAGGGTCTGGTTCAGGGTCATCAGAATCATGTCGAAATCGAACTGGTCCAGGCGTTGTTTGTACTGGGCGCGGTCCACGGTACGCAAGCGCGCATCGATGCCGATGCTGGCCAGGTTTTCGACATACGGTTGCAGGATGCGTTCAAGGTTGGGGTTTACCAGCAGCAGCTCCATGCGCAGCTGCTGGCCCTTGCTGTCGACCAGGCGCTGGCCGTTCAGCTTCCAACCGGCCTCGGCGAGCAGGCCGAGGGCCTGGCGCAGGGTCTGGCGGCTGATGCCGCGGCCATCGGTCTGGCTGACCTTGTAGGGTTCGCTGAACAAGCTGGCCGGCAACTGGTCACGGAACGGCGCCAGCAGCAGCCACTCCTTGCCGGTGGGCAGGCCGGTAGCGGCGAATTCGCTGTTGGGGTAGTAGCTGGTCGAGCGGCGGTAGGCGCCGCTGAACAGGGCGCGGTTGGTCCACTCGAAGTCGAGCATCAGCCCCAGCGCCTGGCGTACCCGTGGGTCACTGAAGGTGGCCCGGCGGCTGTTCATGAACAGGCCCTGGGTTTGCGTGGGGATGCGGTGCGGGATCTGCGCCTTGATTACCTCGCCCCGGCGCACGGCCGGGAAGTTGTAGCCGTTGGCCCAGTTCTTCGCCTGGTGCTCGATATAGATGTCGAACTCGCCGGCCTTGAACGCTTCGAAGGCAACCGTGGCGTCGCGGTAGAACTCGTATTCCACGCGGTTGAAGTTGTATTTGCCACGGTTTACCGCCAGGTCCTTGCCCCAGTAGTTCTTCACCCGTTCGAACACCAGCCGGCGCCCAGGCTGGACCTGGGTGATGCGGTAGGGGCCGCTGCCCAGCGGGGGCTCGAAGGTGGTGGCCTTGAAGTCGCGCTTTTGCCAGTAGTGCTTGGGCAGCACCGGCATTTCGCCCAGGCGCAGGATCAGCAGCGGGTTGCCGGCGCGCTTGAACACGAAGCGGATGCGCAGCGGGCCGAGGATGTCCACCCGCTGCACTTCCTGCAGGTTGGTGCGGTAGATCGGGTGGCCATCCTTGAGCAGCGTGCGATAGGAGAAGGCCACGTCTGCCGAGGTGATCGGCTTGCCGTCATGCCAGTGGGCTTCCGGGCGCAGGTTGAACACCACCCAGCTGCGGTCCTCGCTGTACTCCACCGAGCGGGCGATCAGGCCGTAGCTGGAGGTCGGCTCGTCGCCGGACGGGTCGTACTGGCCGGTGCCGACCATCAGCGGCTCGTTCAGCTCGCTGATGCCGTATTGCTGGAAATTGGGCGTGGTAATCGGGCTCGACCCCTTGAAGGTGTAGGGGTTGAGGGTGTCGAAGGTACCGAAAGCCATGGCCCGCAAGGTGCCGCCCTTGGGCGCTTGCGGGTTGACCCAGTCGAAATGGGTGAATGTGGCTGGGTACTTGAGCGTGCCGAACTGCGCGTATCCGTGGCTTTCGCTCACCATCGCGGCTGCGGGAAAGCTCAAGGCCAGGCTGAGTGACAGCAGGAGGGGACGTATCAAGTCGGCATCCGATCCAGAGGCGTTGGGCTTTGATCGGGGTACAGTAACAGCTTGGTGGGGTTGGAAAAAGAGAGGGGGCAGGGGTTTTCCAGTGGGTATTTCTCAGGCCCATTCGCGGGCACGCCCGCTCCCACAGGTACAACACCGGCCTTGATGGCGGTGAAAAACCTGTGGGAGCGGGCGTGCCCGCGAATGGGCTGCAAAGCAGCCCCTGTAACTATATCAATGCGAGAGGTAGACGGTGAGGGTCTGGCCTGGCTTCAGGGCATGGCCGCTGCGCGGGTTCCAGCGTTTGAGGTGCTTCATTTCCACGTTGAAGCGCTTGGCCACCAGGTACAGCGAATCGCCTTTGCGTACCTTGTACTGCGTGGAGCGTTGCCCGGAGGCGGCTACCCGATTGCCAGCAGCACTCGGCGCGCTGCCTCCGCGCAGGGCCAGAACCTGGCCAGCGCGCACGCTGTTGCCGGAGAGGCGGTTCCAGCGCTTGATGTCCTTGACCGAAACGCGGTTGGCCTTGGCGATGGCGCCCAGGTTGTCGCCGCGCTTGACCCGGTAGCTGCGCGCCGCCACCGGGGCTTTGGCTTCGGCCACGGCGCGGGCGAACACCGCCTTGTTCGGCTGCAGGCTGACCAGCTGCTCGGGCTTGAGGTTGGACAGGCTGTCGCTCAGCAGCTGCGCCTTGGCGGTGGGTACCAGCAGCTGCTGCGGGCCATCCACGGTCATGCGCTTCTTGAATGCCGGGTTGAGCTGGATCAGCTCGTCTTCGTCGATGTTGGCGAAGGCCGCTACCCGCGACAGGTCGAGGCGGTCGTTGATGGCCACCGCCTCGAAGTAGGGTTCGTTGGCGATCGGGTTCAGGTTCACGCCATAGGCTTCCGGCGTGAGTACCACCTGCGACAGGGCCAGCAGCTTGGGCACGTAGTCGCGGGTTTCCTGCGGCAGCGGCAGGTTCCAGTAGTCGGTGGGCAGGCCGAGCCGTTCGTTGCGCTCGATGGCGCGGCTGACCGTGCCTTCGCCGGCGTTGTAGGCAGCCAGGGCCAGCAGCCAGTCGCCGTTGAACATGTCGTGCAGGCGGCTGAGGTAGTCCAGCGCGGCGTTGGTCGAGGCGGTCACGTCGCGACGGCCATCGTAGAAGTTGGTCTGGCGCAGGTTGAAGTGGCGGCCGGTGGACGGAATGAACTGCCACATCCCCGCAGCATGGGCGCGCGAATAGGCCATCGGGTTGTAGGCGCTCTCGATGGCTGGCAGCAGGGCCAGCTCCAGCGGCATGTCGCGTTCTTCGAGGCGCTCGACGATGTAGTGCAGGTAGAGGCTGCCACGCTCGCCGGCGCTTTCGATGTAGCTTGGGTTGCTGGCGAACCACAGGCGCTGCTGCTCGATGCGCGGGTTGACGTCGATGTTGTCCTGCAGGGCAAAGCCCTGGCGCATGCGTTCCCACACGTCCTGTGGTGCCTGCTCGGCCGGCTTGACCAGCAGCGGTGAAGGCTTGTGCTTGATCCGCGCCTGGTAGTTGTGCGCGCGAACGCTATCGGATTCGTCGAGCTGACGGGTGCTCTGGCAGCCCACCAAAGTGGCGGCCAGGGCCAGCGCACTGATTTGGGCCAGGCGCGTCAGGGCGACGGAATGAGAGGTTCTGCGGCTACGGGAAGACATCGGCTGACACAGGTTTCCGGGCGAAAAATTTCGGCGATTCTAGAAACCGCTCCGGGCCTGGTCAACCTTTGACCATCGCTTGCGATATATCTTGAGGTTATCAGAAGGTGTCCTTCCAAGACCTCAAGGCAGCAAAAACAGCGACATGCGAGGGGTTTGAATGTCCCTTCCATTCGTCTGCTTTTTGTTTAACTAATGTTTCAGAGGTGCGCAGGAAGGGGTTGGTCAGGCGCTCCAAACCGATCGTTGATGGCAATGTGATGCGATTTTCGGCACGCAAACGGGTAACGTCCTCGAACCGCTGCTGAACGTGCAGGTTCTCGGGTTCCACCGCCTTGGCGAAACGCAGGTTGCTCAGGGTGTATTCGTGGGCGCAGTACACCTCGGTCTGCTCTGGCAGGGCTGCCAGGCGGGCGAGGGCAGGCTGCATCTGTTCGGGGGTACCTTCGAACATGCGCCCGCAACCGGCGGCGAACAGCGTGTCGCCACTGAACAGCACCGGCGTTGCCGGCTGGTCGCTGAACAAGGCGATATGCCCCAGGGTATGGCCGGGCACGGCCAGCACCTGGAAGGTCACGCCCAGCACGGTCACCTGGTCACCTTCGTCCAGCGCCAGGTCACGGCAGGGAATGCGCTCGTGGGCCGGGCCGCAGACCCGGGCGCCGGTCAGTTGCTTGAGCCGTTCCACGCCGCCGACGTGGTCGTTGTGGTGGTGGGTGACCAGGATGTCACTCAGTACCCAGCCGGGGTTGGCCGACAGCCAGCGTTCCACTGGGCCGGCGTCACCCGGATCGACCACCGCGCAGCGGCGTTTGGCAGTATCCTGTAACAACCAGATGTAGTTGTCGGAGAAAGCGGGGAGAGCATCGATCTGTATCATGGTGCGGATCCGATTCGCCTAGCGTGGCACATGAAGGCATCTTATCCGCGATGGCGCGGTGCGAGAACCTTCGAGGGAGAGCGCAATGACCGACCAAGCCTTTGCCCAGGCCGACCCGGACTGGGTCAAGCTGATCAGCCTGGCCCGTGAGTGGTTCAACGGCCCACTCGGCCAACTGATGCTCAAGGAGGAGGAAAAACTGCTGGAAGAAGAGCTCGGGCGCTTCTTCGGGGGTTACCTTGTGCACTACGGGCCCTGCGCCGAGCCACCGCCCAGCGCGCCCCAGGTGCAGCGCAACGTGCGCCTCGGCGCGCCGCTGCCGGGGGTGGAGATTGTCTGCGAGGAGCAGGCCTGGCCGCTGAGCGAGCACGCCGCCGACGTGGTGGTGCTGCAGCATGGCCTGGATTTCTGCCTTTCGCCCCACGGCCTGCTGCGCGAGGCGGCCAGCGCGGTGCGCCCTGGCGGGCACCTGCTGATCGTCGGGATCAACCCCTGGAGCAGCTGGGGCATGCGCCATTTCTTCAGCCACGGCGCCTTGCGCAAGGCCCGTTGCATCTCGCCGTCGCGGGTGGGCGACTGGCTCAACCTGCTGGGCTTCGCGCTGGAGAAACGCCGCTTCGGGTGCTATCGTCCGCCGCTTGCCTCACCGGCCTGGCAGCAACGCCTGGCGGGCTGGGAACGGGTGGCCGGCGGCTGGCAGAGCTCCGGTGGCGGGGTATACCTGCTGGTAGCGCGCAAGATGGTGGTGGGCCTGCGGCCGTTGCGCCAGGAGCGTCGCGAGCCGATGGGCAAGCTGCTGCCGCTGCCACTGGCCAAGGTCAACCGCACGGCGGCCAACCCGGATACTGAAAAGCACTGAACATGAGTGGTACATGAGCGAAAGCGTCGAGATGTTTACCGATGGTGCCTGCAAGGGCAACCCTGGCCCTGGCGGCTGGGGCGTCCTTATGATCTACAAGGGCGTCGAGAAGGAACTGTGGGGCGGCGAACGCGAAACCACCAACAACCGCATGGAACTGATGGCCGCGATCCAGGGCTTGATGGCGCTGAAGCGCGAATGCGAAGTGGTGCTGACCACCGACTCGCAGTACGTGATGAAGGGCATCAACGAATGGATGACCAACTGGAAGAAGCGCGGCTGGAAAACCGCGGCCAAGGAGCCGGTGAAGAACGCCGACCTGTGGCAGCAGCTGGATGAGCAGGTCAACCGCCACAAGGTGACCTGGAAGTGGGTGCGCGGGCATATCGGCCACCCCGGCAACGAACGCGCCGACCAGCTGGCCAACCGCGGGGTCGATGAGGTGCGCGCCAAGCGTTGAGCTGGGGTACAATTCCGGCCTTTGTAACTGATGCAAGTTGGAGCGCCCCGCGTGGAGCAGCAGCAAGATAAACGGTTCGTCATTCTCGATACCGAAACCACGGGTATGCCGGTCAGCGAAGGCCACCGGATCATCGAGATCGGCTGTGTCGAGGTCATCGGCCGGCGCCTGACCGGGCGGCACTTCCACGTCTACCTGCAGCCGGACCGCGAGAGTGACGAGGGCGCCATCAACGTCCACGGCATCACCGATGCCTTCCTGGTCGGCAAGCCACGCTTTGGCGATGTTGCCGAGGAGTTCTTCGAGTTCATCCAGGGCGCCACGCTGGTCATCCACAACGCGGCGTTCGACGTTGGCTTCATCAACAACGAATTTGCCTTGCTGGGCCAGCAGGACCGCGCGGACATTTCCCAGCACTGCACCATCCTCGACACCCTGCTGCTGGCGCGTTCGCGCCACCCGGGGCAGCGCAACAGCCTGGATGCGCTGTGCAAACGCTACGACATCGACAACTCGGGCCGTGAGTTGCACGGCGCATTGCTCGACTCGGAACTGCTGGCTGACGTCTACCTGGCAATGACCGGTGGCCAGACCAGCCTGTCGCTGGCCGGGCATGGTGCAGAAGCTGGGGATGAAGGGACGGGTGCTGGTGGCAGCGAGATTCGCCGTATTACCGGGCGTGTGCCCGGCCGGGTGATCATGGCCAGTGCCGAGGAGCTGGAGGCGCATGCCGAGCGCCTGGCGGCCATTGCCAAGTCGGCGGGTGGGCCATCCATGTGGCAGGCTCTTACCGAGACACCTGCTGGCTGATCTTTCGCCTGCTCCGGCCTCTTCGCGGGCGCGCCCGCTCCCACAGGTACTGCGCAAGGCTCAAGTGCAGTGACGCTCCCTGTGGGAGCGGGCGTGCCCGCGAAGAGGCCGGTCCTGACCACACAGGTTCTACTACCCTGAAATGGACGCCATGTCCTTCGGAGGTAGCCACCTGATGTACAAGGACCTCAAGTTCCCCATCCTCATCGTGCACCGCGCCATCAAGGCCGACAGCGTCGCTGGCGAGCGTGTGCGGGGCATCGCCGAGGAACTGCGCCAGGACGGCTTTGCCATCCTCGCCGCCGCCGACCATGCCGAGGCCTGCCTGGTCGCTGCCACCCACCATGGCCTGGCCTGCATGCTGATTGCCGCCGAGGGGGTCGGCGAGAACACCCACCTGCTGCAGAACATGGCCGAGCTGATCCGCCTGGCCCGCCTGCGTGCCCCCAACCTGCCGATTTTCGCCTTGGGCGAACAGGTGACCCTGGAAAACGCCCCCGCCGAAGCCATGAGCGAGCTCAACCAGTTGCGCGGCATCCTCTACCTGTTCGAAGACACCGTGCCGTTTCTTGCGCGCCAAGTGGCGCGCGCCGCACATATCTACCTCGACGGCCTGCTGCCGCCGTTCTTCAAGGCCCTGGTGCAGCACACCGCGCAGTCAAATTATTCCTGGCACACCCCGGGCCACGGCGGCGGCGTGGCCTATCGCAAAAGCCCGGTGGGCCAGGCCTTTCACCAGTTCTTCGGGGAAAACACCCTGCGCTCGGACTTGTCCGTTTCCGTGCCGGAGCTGGGCTCGCTGCTCGATCACACCGGCCCCTTGGCCGAAGCCGAAGCCAGGGCCGCGCGCAACTTTGGCGCCGACCACACCTTCTTCGTCATCAATGGCACCTCCACGGCCAACAAGATCGTCTGGCACGCCATGGTCGGCCGCGACGACCTGGTGCTGGTGGACCGCAACTGCCACAAGTCGGTGGTGCATGCGATCATCATGACCGGTGCCATCCCCCTCTATCTGTGCCCCGAGCGCAACGAACTCGGGATCATCGGCCCGATCCCGCTCAGCGAGTTCAGCCCCGAGGCGATCCAGGCGAAGATCCAGGCCAACCCTCTCGCCCGTGATCGCGGGCAGCGCATCAAGCTGGCGGTGGTGACCAACTCCACCTACGACGGCCTGTGCTACCACGCCGGGCTGATCAAGCAGACCCTGGGCGCCAGTGTCGAGGTGCTGCACTTCGACGAGGCCTGGTTCGCCTATGCGGCGTTCCACGAGTTCTTCACCGGGCGCTATGCCATGGGCACGGCCTGCGCGGCAGACAGCCCGCTGGTGTTCAGCACCCATTCCACCCACAAGCTGTTGGCCGCGTTCAGTCAGGCCTCGATGATTCATGTGCAGGATGGGGCCAGGCGCCAGCTGGACCGTGACCGCTTCAACGAAGCGTTCATGATGCACATCTCGACCTCGCCGCAGTACAGCATTCTCGCTTCGCTGGACGTGGCCTCGACCATGATGGAAGGGCCGGCCGGGCGTTCGCTGCTGCAAGAAATGTTCGACGAGGCGCTGAGCTTTCGCCGTGCCCTGGCCAACCTGCGCGAGCACATCGCCGCCGACGACTGGTGGTTCAGCATCTGGCAGCCGCCGAGCGCCGAAGGCATCCACCGCCTGGCCGCGCAGGACTGGCTGCTGCAGCCGGGGGCGGAGTGGCATGGCTTTGGCGAAGTGGCGGACGACTATGTGCTGCTCGACCCGCTGAAGGTGACCCTGGTAATGCCAGGCCTGAGCGCGGGCGGTGCGCTGGGCGAGCATGGCATCCCGGCGGCTGTGGTCAGCAAGTTTCTCTGGGAGCGGGGGCTGGTGGTGGAAAAAACCGGCTTGTACAGCTTCCTGGTGTTGTTCTCCATGGGCATCACCAAGGGCAAGTGGAGCACCTTGCTCACCGAGTTGCTGGAGTTCAAGCGCCACTATGACGGCAATACCGCCCTGAGCAACTGCCTGCCGAGCGTGGTGGCTGCCGATGCCTCACGCTACCAGGGCATGGGCCTGCGCGACCTGTGCGACCAGTTGCATGGCTGCTACCGCGCCAATGCCACGGCCAAGCAGCTGAAGCGGCTGTTCACGCGTTTGCCGGAGGTAGCCATGAGCCCGGCCCGGGCCTATGACCAGATGGTGCGCGGTGAGGTGGAGGCGGTGCCGATCGAGGCGCTGCTGGGGCGGGTGGCGGCGGTGATGCTGGTGCCGTACCCGCCTGGTATTCCTTTGATCATGCCGGGGGAGCGGTTCACCGAGGCGACCCGCTCGATAGTCGATTACCTGGCGTTCGCCCGGGCGTTCAACCAGGGCTTCCCAGGTTTCGTCGCCGACGTGCACGGCCTGCAGAACGAAAGCGGCCGCTACACGGTGGATTGCATCAAGGAATGCGAATGATCTCGACGCCGCTGCGCGCCAGTTCGAAGCGGTTTTCACCCAGGTGGTTGACCTTGTCGCCGATGGCCAGGCGATAGGTGGTGATGGGGGCGCCCAGCGTGCTGCCGTCGGTTTGCAGGGTCGATTCCTGGAACTCGTGCACAGGGTAGATGCGGCCTTCGGCGTCACGGGCGTGGAATTGGCCGACCATTACTGCTGCCATTTGGGTGGAAACCTCTGAATTACGTGGGAAATGTCTGCAGGCATAGACCGTGGAACAGCGTCGGAAGTTTTCGCCCCGCGGAAAAAAAACCAAAGCGCCGAGGAACGGTCATCTATAACTACAACGTCCCTTTACCCAGCAGAGGTTGGAAATTGCCATGAGCCAGGTGTATTCGGTAGCAGTGGTCGTCGGTAGCTTGCGCAAGGACTCCTACAACCGCAAGATCGCCCGCGCACTCTCGGAGCTGGCGCCGTCCAGCCTTGCCCTGAAGATCGTCGAGATTGGCGATTTGCCGTTGTACAACGAGGATGTCGAGGCCGAAGCAGCGCCGGAAGCGTGGAAGCGTTTTCGCGACGAGATCCGCCGCAGTGATGCGGTGCTGTTCGTTACCCCGGAGTACAACCGCTCGGTACCTGGCGGCCTGAAGAATGCCATCGATGTGGGCTCGCGGCCTTACGGGCAAAGCGCCTGGAGTGGCAAGCCGGCGGCGGTGGTCAGTGTGTCGCCGGGGGCCATTGGTGGCTTTGGCGCCAACCATGCCGTGCGCCAGTCGCTGGTATTTCTGGACATGCCGTGCATGCAGATGCCCGAGGCCTACATTGGTGGCGCGGCTAGCCTGTTCGAGGATTCGGGCAAGCTCAATGACAAGACCCGACCGTTCTTGCAGGCGTTTATCGACAAGTTCGCTTCCTGGGTGAAGTTGAACAGGGCGGTTTGAGGCCTGTTCATTCGGTGTCAGCTTTCAAAGGGGCTGCTGCGCAGCCCATCGCCGGCAAGCCAGCTCCCACACCGACCGCGTTGGCTTTGGAGATTTGCTTCTTCAGGAAATTCACATGGCTTGAGAACGATGCGGTCGATGTGGGAGCTGGCTTGCCGGCGATGGGCCGCACAGCGGCCCCAGCGGCCTAGCGGAAGCTGTAGGAAACCCCGGCATACACGCCAAAGCCTTCGCCCGGCGTCGAACGGGCCTCATCCTTTCCAGCATCGTTGTAGCCAGGTGTCACCGTCGCCGCATAACGCTTGTTGGTCAGGTTGCGCAGGTCCAGCCAGGTCTGCCAGTCCTGCTTCGGTGAATCCCAGCCCAGACGTGCGCCGAGCAGGGCATATTCATCGGCGTGGTAACTGTTGGCGTAGTCCACCTGCACCTTCGACGCCATCTGCGTGTTCACCCCCGCGTAGAAACCGCTCGGCCAGTCATAGCGCAGCTCGGCCTGGTAGTAGTGCATCGGGATGCCCGGCAGGCGGTTGTCGCCGAACTTGTCGTCATCGCGGTAGTGGAAGTCACTGAAGGTGTAGGCCTGGCGCAGGCTCAGCCTGCCAGTACCGGCACGTTCCCACAGAGTACTGTCGAGGCCGGCTTCCACGCCTTGGTGCACGGTGGCGCTGGCGTTGAATTCCTTGGCCGGAGCGCCTTGCACTATCTCCACCGCCAGCAATTCATGGCGAACCTGCGAGTAGTACCACGCCAGGTCCCAATGCCCCAATGCCGATTCGCCGCGTGTGCCCAATTCCAGTGTGGTGGCCGTCTGGTTTTGCATTTCGATCGGTTGGTTGGCTGTGGGCGCACTCCAGATCAGGGCCCAGGGATGGGGTGGTTCGACCGAGCGGCTCAGGTTGCCGTACACCTGCAGGTCCGGGCTGATGTCATAGCGCAGCCCCAGGCGTGGTGCATAGTCCCAGTCATGCTGGCTCACTTTGCCGCCCCCGGCAGGGTGGTAAGTGACATCACTCTCACGGCGGGTATAGATCATCGCCAGGCCAGTGGTCAGCCACAGGTTCGGTACCAGCTCCAGGTCATTGCCCACATGCAACACGGTGTCCGAGCCCTGGTAGGTGAAGTCGCGGGTGCGCTCACCGAACACGTCGCCATTGCGGGTGAACTGCGAAGCACCGCTGTTGGGCAGGTGCTTGGTGGTGCGCCAGCCGACGGTGGTCTTGCTCTCGTGGCCGAACAGGGTATCGCGGCGGAAGTAGTTCAAGGTGCCGCTCACATCGGTATAGGCCACCTTCAGGCGCATCGGGCCTTCGCGCAGGTCCATCGGGTAGTCGTGGTAGACCAGGCCAGCTTCCAGGCGCGCATCGTCGTCGAGGTAGAAGGTGGTCTTGTTGCCCACCCAGGTACTGCCCGGTTGCGGGCGGCTGTCGTCGCGGGCCAGGTAGGCCGGGTTCGCGGCGCGGGGGTGGTGCTTGATCTGCTCCTTGGTCAGGCGCCCGGCCAACTCGTTCTCGGTTTCCCGATAGCGCAGGTAGAAGCGGGTTTCCAGGTTCGGGTTGAAGCGGTAGCCGACGTTGGCGGCAACCCCCTTGGCGCTGCCGCTGCTGTGCGCCTGGTAGCCGTCATATTCCGAATCGGTCAGGGCCACGTAGTAGTCGAGGTTGCCCAGCACCTGCCCCGAGCTGATGTGCCGATGCTGGTAGCCGCGGCTGCCGACTTCGTAGCGCACCTGCAGCGGCGCGCTGTCGTAGCCGGTGTGGGTGACGTAGTTGATTGCACCGCCAAGGGCGAGGGCCCCCTGGTCGAAGCCGTTGGCGCCGCGCAGCACTTCGGCACGGCTCAGCCACAGCGGTTCGAACAGCTCGTAGGGCGTACCGCCCGGGCCGGTCAGGGGCAGGCCGTCGAACATCGTGTACACCCCGGAGCCGTGGGCCCCCGGTGCGCGGTTGATGCCCGAACCGCGGATCGACAGCTTGATGCCATCGTTGCCCGCCGATTGCGCGAATACCCCGGGCTGGTAGGCAAGTACATCCTGGTTGCTGGCAACCCGGCCTTGCCCTACACGCTGCATGTCCACCAGGTTGCTGGCGCCAGGCACTTCGTGCAGGCGTTCGCTGGCGGCGGTCAGGTCGTTCTGCTCCTCATCGGTGATCAGCACCTGGCCCAACTCGACCGAGGGTGCCGCCAGGGCGGGCTGGTAGGCAGCGAAAGCAGCCAGCAGGCCGAGGCAGGATGGTGGGGGCAAAACGCAACGCATTGTACGACTCCAGGCGAAAGGCGAATGGACAACGGCGTTGAGACGAGCGAAATGCCGCTTGGAGCACGAGGAAAGTCGACAAATATCGCGCAACCTTCGTCAGACGGTTTTGTACGAAAGTTCTTTACAAGCCGTAGCGATGGAGCAGGGCGACCTGCGCTTCGTAAGGTGATTGCAGACCGGCAGCGATGCCTCGCTCAATCACCCGTGGAGTTCAAACATGACTGACAACGCACGACACTCGCAGCAACCCCTGGCGGACGCCCCGGTTCGCCTGACGCCACGTGAACGGCAAGTGCTGTTGTGGTGTGCCTACGGCAAGAGCTCGTGGGAGATTGGCCGGATCCTGGAATGCAAGGAATCGACGGTGAACTTCCATGTGTCGAACATCCTGCGCAAGTTCGATGTGCCCACGCGGGTGGCTGCGGTGATCAAGGCCATTCGCTACGGCATGCTGGCCGAGCAGTGAGGGGGTGAAGCATGGGCAACGATCCTCGGTTACCGCGTTTTGCCGACTGCCATGACCCGTTCTGGCCACGGGTGGACCTGGGCAGGCTGCGTGAGCGCCTGAAGCTGCAGCGGCCTGTCAGTGAGGCTGCGCTGGAGGTGGCCGCACGCTGCGCCGCCATCGATGCGGCACGCGAGTTCGCGCGCTGGCGCGCGGTGTTGCGAGAACGGGGCTACAAGCGCCTCGAGGATGTGGCCGGGCATGACCAGGGGCGTGCATTGCGGGTGTGCTACATCCGCTTTGTCGAAGCCGCGGTCATGCATAGCCTGGGCTCGAACTCCTACCAGCCCGCCGCACACCGAGGGGCTGCCCATGAGTGAAGAATCTGTTTTCGACAGCCTGGCCCCGGCGCTGGTGGAGTTGCTGGGCGTGGATGGCAATGTACTGTTCGCCGCGCTGCTGGGGGCTTTGTTGGTGAGCGCGGCGCGTGACCGCTTGATCACCAACAAGGCCAGGCGCCTGACGCTGGGCAAGAAACTGTTGCTGGTGTTCGTGACCGTGGGGGTGGGCCACCTGTTCGAGCCGCTGGTCTCGTCACTGGTGCCCCTGCTGAGCCGTGGCATGGCGGCGTTCGTGGCTGCCGTGGTGGTGATCCCCATCAGCCTCAAGGTGATGGTCTGGCTGGATACGCTGGACCCGCGCGAGCTCATCCAGCGCTGGCGCCGCCGGGGTTAGCCGCTGGCGGCATTGGGCGAGCGACTGGTCAGTGCGCTCAATTGCCGTTCCAGTTGCTGGATGCGTTGCTTGTCCTGGACCAGCAGGAGAACGGCCTGGCGATCGGCAAGCGACAAGGTGCGCAGGCGCGCGAGCATGTCCTGTTCCCAGCCGTCTTCGTCCAGGCCTGCGCGATGTCGTTCGGGTTCACCTAACAGAAGCCAGTCCAGTGAGCATGCATATTGCCTGGCAATGTCTATGCAAAGTGAATAAGGAATGCTGTCGCGCACCTTCCAGCTACTCAATGTCTGCGGGCTGATCGAAAGCGCTCTGGACAGCTCGGCGTCGGATTCCGTAGCGGTCAGAAGCTTCAGCCTGGCCAGCACCGAAGCAAGTACGTGGGTACTCATAACAAATATCCATGACTGGTTTAATGATATTCCATGGGCTTAAACTACTCGTTATGAATACAGCCCTGCGTTTTAAGGAGCGTTCCTGCAATGAGAAGCATCAAACTGAAGAATACACCTATATATGCAGCCAATACTGACAAAACCGGACGACTATTCTCACAGAAGGTAAGCCTGAACAATGTTTGCAGGTACTTGCCGTGAGTACATACAAGCTGGTTTGCCCGCATTGCCACAGCCGGATGCGCATACGCACCAGTGAAGGGCGTCATATTTTCCTGCGGATCGCCTATTTGCAATGCACCAACGAGGCATGTGGCTGGTCGGTGCGCGCCGAGTTCGAAATGACCCATGAACTCTCGCCCAGCGGCATGCCCAACCCGGAAGTGTACCTGCCTTCGGCCAATGGTGATTTACGCAAGGCAGCGCTACCGGGGGCCGCGCAGGACAATCCCGGTAAATGAGCCTTCATGCTCACGGATAAAAAGCGCGCAGATAAAAAAACACCCCGCATGAGCGGGGTGTCTTGTTTTACCGGGGCGCGATCAGCCGATCAGTTGCAGGCCGGCTTGCTGGACCATTTCCAGCAGCGGTTGCGGGTACACACCCAGCACGAAGGCAAGAATGGCGATGGCCAGCAGCATGACGCCGCCGGTGCGCTGTTCCCACTTCAGCGGGGCGTCGTGGCGACGCAGGTTCGGCTCGACCAGGTACAGGGTGACCATGACGCGCAGGTAGTAGTAGACACCGATGGCGCTACCGATCACCAGGGCACCGACCAGCCACCACAGGTGCGACTCGACGCCAGTGGCAATGATATAGAACTTGCCGATGAAGCCGGCGGTGAGCGGGATACCCGCCAGCGACAGCATCATCACGGTCAGTACCGCAGTCAGGTACGGACGGCGCCAGAACAGGCCGCGGTACTCGTACAGTGCATCGGCGTCACGGCCGCCGTAAGGCGAGGACATCAGGGTGATGACGCCGAAGGCGCCCAGGCTGGTGATCACGTAGGTGACCAGGTACACGCCCATGGCTTCCAGGGCCAGGCCCTTGCTGGCGACCAGGGCGATGACCAGGTAACCGAAGTGGGCGATGGACGAGTAACCGAGCAGGCGCTTGAGGTTGCTCTGGGTCAGTGCCAGCAGGTTGCCGATCAGGATCGAGGCTACGGCAATCACCGCCAGTACCGTGCTCAGCACGCCGCTGCTGGCAGCAGGGGAGAGCATGAACAGGCGCACGACCACGGCGAACACCGCAACCTTGCTGGCGGTGGCCAGGAAGGCGGCGACCGGTGCCGGGGCGCCTTCGTATACGTCCGGGGTCCACAGGTGGAACGGTACCAGCGACAGTTTGAAGGCCAGGCCGACCAGCATCATGCCCAGGCCCAGCTGGGCCACCAGGCTTGGCATGCTGGTGGCGGCCAGGGCCTTGCCGATCTGGTCGAAGCTCAGGCTGCCGGCGTCGGCGTACAGCAGGGCCATGCCGAACAGCAGGAAGGCCGAGCCAGCGGCCGACAGCACCATGTACTTGATGCCGGCTTCCAGCGAGCGCTTGTTGAAGAAGGCATACGCCACCAGGCCGTAGACCGGTACCGAGAGCAGCTCCAGGCCGATGAACAGGCCGGCCAGGTGGTTGGCGCTGACCAGCACCAGGCCACCGAGGGCCGACATCAGCAGCAGCAGGTACAGTTCTTCACGGTTGCCCGGGAAGCCCTTGGAGCCTTCGCCGAGGTAGGCGTGGGCGAGGGTGACGCAAGCCAGCGTCGCCACCAGGATGATCGCCATGTACAGGCAGGCGAACTTGTCGATGGTGATCAGCGGGGTGACCGCCAGCGGCGCAACCTTCAGCGCCGGCAGGATCGACAGCAGGGCCAGGTTGAGGCCCACGGTGGACAGCAGGAAGGTCTGCGAGTGGTTGCGCTTCCAGGCGATCGCCAGCATCACCACCACCGTGGTGATGGTGGTGATCAGCATCGGCGCCAATGCGATGAAGTGTTGAGTGGTGAATTCCATAGCGCTCTTACCGGGCCGAAGCGAGTTGAGTGAAAGCGGAACCGAGCCACTGCTGCACACCACTCATGGTGGCGGCAGAGGTGTCGAGGAACGGCTGCGGATACACGCCCAGCAGGATCAGCAGTACCGCCAGACCCAGGACCATGATCAGCTCGCGACCGTCCATGCCGGCCAGCACGGTGTCGGTCTTGGCCGGGCCGAAGTAGGCGCGGTGGATCATGATCAGCGAGTACACCGAACCGAACACCAGGCCAGTGGTGGCGATCACGGTGATCCACGGCACGCTGGCGAAGCTGCCGATCAGGATCAGGAACTCGCCGACGAAGTTGCCGGTACCGGGCAGGCCCAGGGAGGCGGCGGCGAAGAACAGGCTGATGGCCGGCAGGTAGGCAATGCGGTGCCACAGGCCACCCATCTGGCGCATGTCACGGGTGTGCAGGCGCTCGTACAGCTGGCCGGCCAGGATGAACAGCGCGGCAGCGGACAGGCCGTGGGCCAGCATCTGGATCACCGCGCCTTGCAGGGCCTGCTGGCTGCCGGAGTAGATACCGATCAGCACGAAGCCCATGTGCGAGACGCTGGAGAAGGCAACCAGGCGCTTGATGTCGGTTTGCGCGAAGGCCAGGAAGGCACCGTAGAAGATACCGATCAGGCCCAGGGTCATGGCGATTGGCGCGAACTCGGCCGAGGCGTTCGGGAACAGCGGCAGGGCGAAGCGCAGCAGGCCGTAGGCCGCAGTCTTCAGCAAGATACCGGCCAGGTCCACGGAGCCTGCGGTCGGTGCCTGGGCGTGAGCGTCAGGCAGCCAGGAGTGGAACGGCACCACCGGCAGCTTCACCGCGAAGGCGATGAAGAAGCCCAGCATCAGCAGGTACTCGGTACCGGCTGGCAGTTCGGCCTTGAGCAGGTCGCTGTAGTTGAAGGTGATCACGCCGGTGTTGGTGTAGTTGACCAGCACCAGGCCGAGGATCGCCACCAGCATGATCAGGCCGCTGGCCTGGGTGAAGATGAAGAACTTGGTCGCCGCGTAGATCCGGGTCTTCTTGCCGTCCGACGAGCTGTGACCCCAGAGCGCGATGAGGAAGTACATCGGCACCAGCATCATTTCCCAGAAGAAGAAGAACAGGAACAGGTCCAGGGCCAGGAACACACCGACCACGCCGCCGAGGATCCACATCAGGTTGAGGTGGAAGAAGCCGACGTGACGCTGGATCTCTTTCCAGGAGCACAGTACCGACAGCACACCGAGCAGGCCGGTGAGCAGGATCATCAGCAGCGACAGGCCGTCGAGGGCCAGGTGGATGCTGATGCCGAAGCGCTGGATCCACTGGACTTTGTATTCCAGGGCCCAGGCAGGCTCGGCGCCCGGAGCGGGGGCCAGGGTGTAGTCGCCGTTACCCCACAGCCACAGGCCGATGCCGAGCAGCAGGGACATGGTCAGCAGCGCGATCCAGCGCGGCAGGGTGGCGCCGAAGCGCTCACCCAGCCAGCACAGGAAGCCGCCGATGAAGGGGATCAGGATCAGCCAAGGCAAAATCATGACGGGTTCGTTTCCTTTTGCAGGGTCGCAAGGTTCGCAAGATTCATGGTCATACCGCGGCCACTACCACAGCGCCGAGTACCAGCACTGCGCCAACGGCGATCGAAGCGGTGTACCAGCGCAGCTGGCCGGTCTCGGTCTTGCTCATGGCGACGTGGCCGCCGCGAGCCAGGCGAGGGATCAGGCCGATGCTGCGGTCAACCGGGTCCTTGCGCAGGATGTGGCTGATCAGCAGGTAAGGTTTGACGAACAGCTTGTCGTAGATCCAGTCGAAGCCCCAGGCGGCGAACCACCAGGCCGACAGGACACGACCGATACCGCTGTTGGCGACGGCGCTGACGAAGCGGCGCTTGCCCAGGAACAGCAGGGCCGACAGCAGGATACCGGCGATGGCGATGGCGCCCGAAGTGAGCTCCAGCGCGTGCTTGGCTTCGCCACCGGCGTGGCCGGCGCTTTCAGGCAGCACACCTGCCAGCGGCGGGGTGATCCAGGCGCCGACGAAGGTCGACAGCACGATCAGCACGCCCAGCGGCAGCCAGTGGCTGATGCCGTGGCCAGCGTGGGCTTCGGTCTTGGCTTCGCCGTGGAAGGCGATGAAGATCAGGCGGAAGGTGTACAGCGAGGTCATGAACGCACCGACCAGGCCGGCGTACAGCAGGCCGGTGTTGCCGCTGGCGAAGGCTTCCCAGAGGATCTCGTCCTTGGAGTAGAAGCCCACGGTCACGATCGGCAGGGCAGCCAGGGCAGCGCCACCGACCACGAAGCTGGCGTAGGCCAGCGGCAGTTTCTTCCACAGGCCGCCCATCTTGAAGATGTCCTGCTCGTGGTGGCAGGCAACGATCACCGCACCGGAGGCAAGGAACAGCAGGGCCTTGAAGAAGGCGTGGGTCATCAGGTGGAAGATCGCCGCGTCCCAGGCGCCAACGCCCAGGGCCAGGAACATGTAGCCGATCTGGCTCATGGTCGAGTAGGCGAGGATACGCTTGATGTCGGTCTGCACCAGCGCGGCGAAGCCGGCCAGTACCAAGGTCACGCCACCGACCACGCCTACCAGGTGCAGGATGTCCGGCGCCAGCAGGAACAGGCCGTTGGTACGGGCGATCAGGTACACGCCCGCGGTCACCATGGTTGCCGCGTGGATCAGTGCGGAGACCGGAGTAGGGCCGGCCATCGCGTCGGCCAGCCAGGTCTGCAGTGGCAGCTGGGCCGATTTACCGACCGCACCACCCAGCAGCATCAGGGTTGCCAGCACCATCCAGGTGTCGCCAGCCTGGAACTTCTGCGGGGCCAGCACCAGCAGCTCCTGCACGTTCAGGGTACCCAGCTGGACGAACAGGATGAACAGGCCGATGGCCATGAACACGTCGCCGATACGGGTGACGATGAATGCCTTGAGTGCCGCGTTACCGTTGTTGCGGTTGCTGTAGTAGAAACCGATCAACAGGTACGAGCACAGGCCCACGCCTTCCCAGCCGAAGTAGACGAACAGCAGGTTGTCGCCCAGCACCAGGAACAGCATGCTGGCGATGAACAGGTTGGTGTACGCGAAGAAGCGCGAGTAGCCGGCTTCGCCACGCATGTACCAGGAGGCGAACAGGTGGATCAGGAAGCCGACACCGGTGACCACGCCGAGCATGGTGACCGACAGGCCGTCCAGGTACAGGGTGAAGTTCGGCGCGAAGCCGTCCACCGACATCCACTGCCACAGCAGCTGGCTGTACGCGCCGCCCTCAGGCGGGGCGACGTTGAATTGCCAGATGACGTAGGCGGCGGTGGCGGCCGAAAGGCCTACCGAGCCGACGCCGATCAGGGCGGACAGGTTCTCCGAGAACCGCCCGCGCGAGAACGACAGCAGCAGGAAGCCGACGAGGGGGAAGACGAAAGTCAGGAAGAGAAGGTTCATCCGCGCATCTCACTGGCAGCATCGATGTCGAGAGTGTGGAAGCGGCGATACAGCTGCAGCAGGATGGCCAGGCCAATACTGGCCTCGGCGGCTGCCAGGCTGATCACCAGAATGAACATCACCTGGCCGTCGGGCTGGACCCAACGGGCACCGGCGACGACGAACGCCAGGGCAGAGGCGTTCATCATGACTTCCAGGCTCATGAGCACGAAGAGGATGTTGCGGCGGACCATCAGGCCAACCAGACCTAAGCAGAACAGGATGCCGGCGACTGCCAGACCATGCTCGAGAGGGATAGCACCCATGATTTACTCCTTCGCCTCGTTGCGGCCCAGGTGGAAGGCGGTGACGGCCGCGGCCAGCAGCAGCATCGAAGCCAGTTCGACCACCAGCAGGTAGGGGCCGAACAGGCTGATGCCGACTTCTTTCGGGCCCACGGTGGTACCGCTGATGCCGGCGCCGCTCGGGGTGACGAACAGCACGTACAGCAGCTCCAGCAGCAGCAGGGCGGCGAGGATCACCGGCCCGGCCCAGATACCGGGCTTGAGCCAGCCCCGTTCCTGGGCGACCGAAGCCGGCCCGAGGTTGAGCATCATCACCACGAACACGAACAGCACCATGATGGCGCCGGCGTAGGCGATCACTTCCAGGGCGCCGGCGAACGGCGCACCCAGGGCGAAGAAGATCATGGCCACGGAAATCAGCGAAATGATCAGGTAAAGCAAGGCGTGCACGGGGTTGGTGCCGGTCACCACCCGAAGGGTGGAGACCACGGCGATCCCGGATGCGAAGTAGAAAGCGAATTCCATCTTTCTGTCCTTATGGGAGCAAGCTCTTCACGTTGATCGGCTCGGCTTCGTTCTGTGCAGAGCCCTTCGGCTTGCCAGCGATTGCCATGCCGGCAACACGGTAGAAGTTGTAGTCAGGGTTCTTGCCGGGGCCGGAGATCAGCAGATCTTCTTTCTCGTACACCAGGTCCTGACGCTTGAACTCGGCCATTTCGAAATCCGGAGTCAGCTGGATCGCGGTGGTCGGGCACGCTTCTTCACACAGGCCGCAGAAGATGCAGCGCGAGAAGTTGATGCGGAAGAACTCCGGGTACCAGCGGCCGTCCTCGGTCTCGGCCTTCTGCAGCGAGATGCAGCCGACCGGGCAGGCCACCGCGCAGAGGTTGCACGCTACGCAGCGCTCCTCGCCATCGGGGTCGCGGGTGAGGACGATGCGGCCGCGGTAGCGCGGCGGCAGGTACACGGGTTCTTCTGGGTACTGCAGGGTGTCGCGCTTGCGGAACCCGTGGGAGAACACCATTGCCAGGCTGCGCAGCTGGGTGCCGGTGCCCTTAACGATGTCGCCGATATACTTGAACATGGGTCAAATCCTCACTGGGCCGCGACGGCTGGCGTGTTGTAGAGCACGATCGCAGCGGTCACCAGCAAATTGATCAGGGTCAGCGGCAGGCAGAACTTCCAGCTGAAGTCCATCACCTGGTCATAGCGTGGGCGCGGGATCGAGGCGCGCAGCAGGATGAACAGCATGATGAAGAACGCGGTCTTCAGCGCGAACCACAGGAACGACAGTTGCGGCAGGATGCCGAACGGGCCGTGCCAGCCGCCGAAGAACAGGGTTACCAGCAGCGCCGAGATGAGGATGATGCCGATGTACTCACCGACGAAGAACATGCCCCATTTCATGCCGGCATACTCGATGTGGTAGCCGTCGGCCAGTTCCTGTTCCGCTTCTGGCTGGTCGAACGGGTGACGGTGAGTCACGGCGACGCCAGCGATGAAGAAGGTGCAGAAGCCGAAGAACTGCGGAATGATGAACCACAGGTTCTGGGCCTGGTATTCAACGATGTCGCGCATGTTGAACGAACCCACCTGCACCACCACGCCCATCAGCGCCAGGCCCAGGAACACTTCGTACGACACGGTCTGTGCCGAGGCACGCAAGCTGCCCAGCAGGGCGTACTTGTTGTTCGACGACCAGCCGGCGAACAGCACCGCGTAGACCGACAGACCGGCCATGGCGAAGAAGAACAGCAGGCCGATGTTCAGGTCGGCGACGCCCCAGGTCGGGGTGATCGGGATGACCACGAAGGCGATCAGCAGGGCGCTCATGGCCACTACCGGTGCCAGGGTGAAGATCACGCGGTCGACGAAGGGCGGGTTCCAGTCTTCCTTGAAGAACATCTTCAGCATGTCGGCAGCGATCTGGAACATGCCGAACGGGCCGACGCGGTTCGGACCGTAACGGTCCTGCCACCAGCCCAGCAGGCGGCGCTCGACGAAGCTGAGCAGCGCGCCGCAGACCACCACCGCCAGCAGGACCACGATGGCCCGCAGCACGGTCAGGATCACATCGATCACTTCGGGGGTGAACCAGCTCATTGTGCTGCCTCCTGCAGACCTTCGACGGATGCACCGAAGATGGCAGGCGGAATGCCGGCCAGGCCTTTCGGCAACGCGACCAGGCCAGCGCCCAGCTCTTCATTGATACGCAGCGGCAGGCGCAGGGCCACACCGGCAACGTTCAGGCTCAGCAGAGCACCGTCGTTGACGCCCAGGCGGTCGGCTTCGGACTTGGCCAGTGCCACGTAGGCTGCCGGGATGCGCTCTTGCACCGGGGCGGCGCGCGAGGAGCTTTCTTCGCTGCCGAACAGGTGGAAGAACGGCACGGCAGTCCAGGTGCCACGGGCCGGGTTGAAGGCGCCCGGAATGGCGTTGAACCAGTGCAGGCGGTCGCCTTGCGATTCGATCAGGCGAACGCCCGGGTCACCGGCACGCAGGTGGCCACCGACCTCGTCCTGGAACTTGTTCCAGGCTTGCGGCGAGTTCCAGCCCGGCGACCAGGCGAACGGCACCTGCTGGCGCGGTTCGGCCGAACCCGAGTAGCCTTCCATGGAGAAGGCGAACGCGGTGTCCTTGTCCTGCGGGGTACGCGGTTCGTGCACGCTGATGTTGGCGCGCATGGCGGTACGGCCGGAGTAGCGCAGCGGCTCACGGGCCAGTTTCATGCCCTTGATGCGGAACGCGGCGCTTGGCGCGGCGTTGACGATGCCGGCCAGTTGCGGGGCGGCTTCGGCGCAGGCGCTGGTGACGTGGTCCAGCTGGGTCCAGTCGACCGGCTTGTTCAGCAGGGTGGCACGCAGGGCGTGCATCCAGCGCCAGCCTTCGTGGATCTGGATGCTGCTGTCCAGGTATTGCGGGTCGAATACCTGGAAGAAGCGCTGGGCGCGGCCTTCCTGGCTGACCAGGGTACCGTCGCCTTCGGCGAACGAGGCGGCCGGCAGCACCAGGTGGGCGCGGTCGGCAGTCGGGGTTTTCGAGTGGTCGGCAACGATCACTACCTTGGCTGCGGCCAGGGCTGCATCGACCTTGGCGGCCGGTACGCGGGCGTACAGGTCGTTTTCCAGCACGACGATGGCGTCGGCCTTGCCGCTGATGACCGCGTCCAGCGCGGCATCGACCGACTCGCCACCGAGCATGGCCAGGCCGAGGCTGTTGGCTTCAGGCACCACCAGGCTCAGCGAGCCGTTCTTCTCGCGCAGCTTCAGCGCCTTGGCGATGTTGGCGGCGGCTTCGATCAGCGCCGGGTCGGCCAGCGAGGTACCGGCTACGACCAGTGGGCGCTTGGCTGCGACCAGGGCGTCGGCGATGCGCTGGGCCAGGGCTTTCGCTTCGGCGTCCAGGCCTTCTACGGCAGGGGCGCTCGGGTCGATGGCGTGGGCCACGGCGAAACCGATGCGGGCCAGGTCGGCCGGGGCGGCGTGCACGCATTCTTCGGCAACGTCGTCCAGCTTGGTTTCAGCCAGCGAAGCGATGAACAGCGGGTACAGCGCGTGCTGGCCGATGTTCTTCACGGCGGCGTCGAGCCACGGCTGCACCTTCATCGCTTCGGCCATGGCCTCGGCCTTGCCCTTGGTGGCCTGGCGCACGGCCAGGGCGACGCGGGCAGCGGTCTGGGTCAGGTCTTCACCGAGCACGAACACGGCGTCGTGGTCTTCGATGTCGCGCAGGGTTGGGACCGGCAGCGGGCTGTTGTTCAGCACGTTCAGGGCCAGGCGTACGCGGGCCAGTTCACCGGCTTCCATGCCCGAGTAGAAGTACTCGGCACCGACCAGCTCACGCAGGCCGTAGTTGCTTTCCAGGCTGGCGCGTGGCGAGCCGATACCGACGATGGTACGGCCGCGCAGCAGGTCGGCGGCCTTGTCCAGGGCGGCGTCCAGGCCCAGCTTGGTGCCGTCGGCCAGGTGTGGCTGGCGTGGGCGATCCTTGCGGTTGACGTAGCCATAGCCGAAGCGGCCACGGTCGCACAGGAAGTACTGGTTGACCGAACCGTTGAAGCGGTTTTCCACCCGACGCAGTTCGCCGTAGCGCTCGCCCGGGCTGATGTTGCAGCCGCTGGAGCAGCCGTGGCAGATGCTCGGGGCAAACTGCATGTCCCACTTGCGGTTGTAGCGCTCGGAGTGGGTCTTGTCGGTGAACACGCCGGTCGGGCAGACCTCGGTCAGGTTGCCGGAGAATTCGCTTTCCAGCACGCCGTCTTCGACGCGGCCGAAGTACACGTTGTCGTGGGCGCCGTAAACGCCCAGGTCGGTACCACCGGCATAGTCCTTGTAGTAGCGCACGCAGCGGTAGCAGGCGATGCAGCGGTTCATCTCATGGGCGATGAACGGGCCGAGGTCCTGGTTCTGGTGGGTACGCTTGGTGAAACGGTAGCGGCGCTCGTTGTGGCCGGTCATTACCGTCATGTCCTGCAGGTGGCAGTGACCGCCTTCCTCGCACACCGGGCAGTCGTGCGGGTGGTTGGTCATCAGCCATTCGACGACGCTGGCGCGGAACGCCTTGGACTCTTCATCGTCGATGGAGATCCAGGTGCCGTCGGAGGCAGGGGTCATGCAGGACATGACGATACGACCGCGGGTGTCGTTCTCGTCGGTGTACTGCTTGACCGCGCACTGCCGGCAGGCGCCAACGCTACCAAGCGCCGGGTGCCAGCAGAAATAAGGGATGTCGAGGCCGAGCGACAGACAGGCCTGTAACAGGTTGTCTGCACCGTTGACTTCGAGCGCTTTGCCGTCTACGTGGATAGTGGCCATTGTTCAAAGTTCTTCGTTGGCCCGCGTGAGCGGGCGTGGCTAATGGAAATCGGTGAGCTTGCGACACGCCACGATTTCTCGGGCCTGCCGGCAAGCTGGCGAGTGGTACGGACCACCCGCCTAATCATCTTGTTATGCGCCGACCACGATCGGCTTCGCCAGGTTCGGACGCAGCGCATCGCCAGCACCAGCTGGAGCGACACCTGCCTCGAATTCCGAGCGGAAGTATTTGATGGCACTGCCCAGCGGCTCGACGGCACCTGGTGCGTGAGCACAGAAGGTACGGCCAGGGCCGAGGAAGTTGACCAGGCCCAGCAGCGTCTCGATGTCTTCGGCGCGGCCCTGGCCTTTTTCCAGTGCGCGCAGCATCTTCACGCTCCACGGCAGGCCGTCACGGCATGGGGTGCACCAGCCGCACGACTCGCGGGCGAAGAACTCTTCCATGTTGCGCAGCAGCGAAACCATGTTGATGCTGTCGTCCACCGCCATGGCCAGACCGGTACCCATACGGGTGCCGACCTTGGCGATGCCGCCGGCGTACATCTGCGCGTCGAGGTGCTCGGGCAGCAGGAAGCCGGTACCGGCGCCGCCTGGCTGCCAGCACTTGAGCTTGAAGCCGTCGCGCATGCCGCCGGCATAGTCTTCGAACAGTTCGCGGGCGGTGACGCCGAACGGCAGTTCCCACAGGCCCGGGTTCTTGACCTTGCCGGAGAAGCCCATCAGCTTGGTGCCGTGGTCTTCGCTGCCTTCGCGGGCCAGCGACTTGTACCAGTCGTTGCCGTTGGCGACGATGGCCGGGACGTTGCACAGGGTTTCGACGTTGTTCACGCAAGTCGGCTTGCCCCACACGCCAACGGCGGCAGGGAAGGGCGGCTTGGAGCGCGGGTTGGCGCGGCGGCCTTCCAGCGAGTTGATCAGTGCGGTTTCTTCACCACAGATGTAGCGGCCGGCACCGGTGTGCACGAACAGCTCGAAATCGAAACCGCTGCCGAGGATGTTCTTGCCCAGCAGGCCGGCGGCCTTGGCTTCCTCGATGGCGCGGTTGAGGTTTTTCGCTGCGGTGGTGTATTCGCCACGCAGGAAGATGTAGCCACGGTAGGCCTTCAGGGCGCGGGCGCTGATCAGCATGCCCTCGACCAGCAGATGGGGCTGTTGCTCCATCAGCATGCGGTCCTTCCAGGTGTTCGGCTCCATTTCGTCCGCGTTGCACAGCAGGTAGCGGATGTTCATGGATTCGTCTTTGGGCATCAGGCCCCACTTCACGCCAGTGGGGAAGCCTGCACCACCGCGGCCCTTGAGGCCGGAGTCCTTGACGCTTTGCACGATGTCGTCGGCCGACATCTGCGCCAGCGCCTTGCGGGCGGCAGCGTAGCCGTTCTTCGATTCGTACTCGGCAAGCCAGACCGGCTCGCCGTCGTCACGCAGGCGCCAGGTCAGCGGGTGGGTTTCGGCCGTGCGCGCGATGCGGTTGGCCGGGCCGAAGGAAGTAATGGTCATACGTAACCCTCCAGCAGTTTGGAAACGCCAGCCGGCTGCACGTCACCGAAGGTGTCGTCGTCGATCATCAGTGCCGGGGCCTTGTCGCAGTTGCCCAGGCAGCACACCGGCAGCAGGGTGAAGCGCCCGTCGGCGGTGGTCTGGCCCAGGCCGATGCCCAGTTCGCTTTGAATCTGGCTGACCACGGATTCATGGCCGCCGATGTAGCAGACCATGCTGTCGCACACGCGGATGATGTGGCGGCCGACCGGCTGACGGAAGATCTGGCTGTAGAAGGTGGCGACACCTTCGACGTCGCTGGCCGGGATGCCCAGTACTTCGCCGATGGCGTGGATGGCGCCGTCCGGCACCCAGCCACGTTCCTTCTGGACGATCTTCAGGGCTTCGATGGACGCCGCGCGCGGGTCCTCGTAGTGATGCATTTCGTGCTCGATGGCCGAGCGCTCGGTTTCGCTCAGGGCGAAACGGTCTGTCTGGATAAGCGTGCTGTTCATGCTTAGCGGTCCACGTCAGCCATAACGAAGTCGATACTGCCCAGGTACGCAATGAGGTCGGCGACCATGCTGCCTTTGATCACCGAAGGGATCTGCTGCAGGTGCGGGTAGCTCGGAGTACGGATCCGGGTGCGGTAGCTCATGGTGCCGCCATCGCTCGTCAGGTAGTAACTGTTGATGCCCTTGGTCGCCTCGATCATCTGGAACGACTCGTTGGCCGGCATGACCGGGCCCCACGAGACTTGCAGGAAGTGCGTGATCAGGGTTTCGATGTGCTGCAGGGTGCGCTCTTTCGGCGGCGGCGTGGTCAGCGGGTGATCCGCCTTGTACGGGCCTTCCGGCATGTTGCGCAGGCACTGGTCGATGATGCGGATACTCTGGCGCATCTCCTCGACACGGACCATGCAGCGATCGTAGGCATCGCCGTTGTGGGCCAGCGGTACTTCGAACTCGAAGTTCTCGTAGCCGGAGTAGGGGCGGGCTTTACGCAGGTCGAAGTCGCAACCGGTGGCACGCAGGCCGGCACCGGTGGTACCCCAGGCCAGGGCTTCCTTGGTGTTGTACGCGGCAACGCCGATGGTACGGCCCTTGAGGATGCTGTTCTGCAGGGCAGCCTTTTCGTACTCGTCGAGGCGCTTGGGCAGCCATTCGACGAAGTCCTTGACCAGCTTGTCCCAGCCGCGCGGCAGGTCGTGGGCGACGCCACCGATGCGGTACCAGGCCGGGTGCAGGCGGAAACCGGTGATCGCTTCGATCACGGTGTAGGCGCGCTGGCGGTCGGTGAAGGTGAAGAACACCGGGGTCATGGCGCCGACGTCCTGGATGTAGGTACCCAGGAACAGCAGGTGGCTGGTGATACGGAAGAACTCGGCCAGCATCACGCGGATGGTGTCGACCTTCTGTGGCACCTTGATGCCGGCCAGCTTCTCGACCGCGAGCACGTACGGCAGGTTGTTCATTACCCCGCCGAGGTAGTCGATTCGGTCGGTGTAGGGGATGAAGCTGTGCCAGGACTGGCGCTCGGCCATTTTCTCGGCGCCACGGTGGTGGTAGCCGATGTCCGGTACGCAGTCGACGATCTCTTCACCGTCCAGCTGCAGGACGATACGGAACGCACCGTGCGCGGAAGGGTGGTTGGGGCCGAGGTTGAGGAACATGTAGTCCTCGTTGGCGCCCTGGCGCTTCATGCCCCAGGCTTCCGGGTTGAAGCGTGCCGATTCCTCTTCAAGCTGCTGCTTGGCCAGGGTCAGGCTGTAGGGATCGAACTCGGTGGCGCGGGCCGGGTAGTCCTTGCGCAGCGGGTGGCCTTCCCAGGTGGGCGGCATCATGATGCGGCTGAGGTGCGGGTGGCCGGCAAAGTCGATGCCGAACATGTCCCAGACTTCGCGCTCGTACCAGTTGGCGTTCGGCCAGATACCGGTCACGGTCGGCAGGTTCAGGTCGCCTTCGCTGAGCGACACCTTGATCATCACATCGCTGTTACGCTCGATCGACAGCAGGTGGTAGAACACGCTGAAGTCGGCAGCTGGCAGGCCGCGGCGCTGGGTGCGCAGGCGCTCGTCGACGCCGTGCAGGTCGTACAGCATGCTGTACGGTTTGGCCACGCCGCGCAGGAAGCTGAGCACTTCCTTGAGCTGCTCGCGCTTGACCCACAGCACGGGCATGCCGGTGCGGGTTTCCTGGGCGACGAATGCTTCGGCGCCAAAACGGTTGTGCAGTTCGACGACCACATCCTGGTCGTCAGCCTTGTAGGGCGGAATGAAAATAGCGTTGTCCGCTGTCATGGTCTCGGTCGCTTTGGGTCAACGTTAAGAATGAAGCCAGGCCGCCGGCTCCAGGGGAGCGGGCGGCAGGTCGCTGGATCAGACTTCGTCGGGGCTGCGCAGGTTGGTTACTGCAATGCGCTGCTCACGACGCAGGTCTTTCTGGGCTGGCATCTCGGCACGGTAAATACCTTGATCACCAACAACCCAGGAAAGCGGGCGTCGTTCTTGGCCGATCGACTCCTGCAGCAGCATCAAGCCTTGCAGGAAAGCCTCAGGGCGTGGCGGGCAGCCAGGCACATAGACGTCCACGGGGAGGAACTTGTCGACCCCCTGAACGACCGAGTAGATGTCGTACATGCCGCCGGAGTTGGCGCACGAACCCATGGAGATGACCCATTTCGGCTCGAGCATCTGCTCGTACAGGCGCTGGATGATCGGCGCCATCTTCACGAAGCAGGTACCGGCGATGACCATGAAGTCGGCCTGACGCGGCGATGCCCGGATGACTTCGGCGCCGAAGCGGGCGATGTCGTGGGGTGCCGTGAAGGCCGTGGTCATTTCCACGTAGCAGCAGGACAGGCCGAAGTTGTACGGCCAGAGGGAGTTCTTGCGGCCCCAGTTGACCGCGCCACGCAGCACATCTTCAAGCTTGCCCATGAAGATGTTCTTGTGGACCTGGTCCTCCAGCAGTTGATCGGTGACGGTTTCCCGTTCACCGACCGGGTACTGCTCGTTGGGCGCATCCGGATCGATTCTGGTGAGATTGTATTGCATGCCAAAGCCTCATTGTTTCAGCTTCGCTTGCCGCTTGCGGCGACCTTCGGGAGCCCAATCAAGTGCCCCGACGCGCCATAGGTAGACAAGACCAGCCAACAGAATTGCTATGAAAACGAGTGCTTCGACGAATCCGGTCCAGCCGCTTTCGCGGACGGACACAGACCATGCAAAGAGAAAGAGGGCTTCGATATCGAAGATCACGAACAGCATCGCGACCAGATAGAATTTGGCGGACAGGCGCAGGCGGGCGCTGCCGACGGGCAGCATGCCGGATTCGAAGGGTTCGTTCTTGGCGCGGCCCCAGGCCTTGCTACCGAGCAGGCTGGACAGGCCGAGCATGAAGGCGCACAGGCCGACGACACCCAGGAGGAAGATGGCAAAGCCCCAGTTGTGGGCGATGAGTCCTGCCGAATCGGACATGCTAGAGATCCTTATACAGAGACCCAGCTCTGCAGTCTGAAATAAGTGTAGAGCGGCGACTTGGTGTCGCACATGCAGTGACCAAATGTCGCAGCTGAATCAATCGCGCTGATTTTATGGGTAAACCCCGTGCAAGTAAAATTTCTGTCGCAAATTTATTCGTAGGATTAAGTACAAAAGCCGCTTGTAACTGGCTGAAAGCCTTGAGATTCGGGCATTGCGTGCGGTTTTGTTAATTATGTTTCTTGCGACGGGTAACGAATTGCAAGTTTCGTAATGATAATTGATATCATTTGACCTGATGCCTGATATTTCCCCTGTTCTGCGTCTTGTAAAGTTCATCTGGCGATTCCCCCTACTTGCAAATGCGAAAAACGCCTGTTCTAGCAGCTTTCGACACCGCTTGCCCCGCTCTGGGTCAATACTTTATCGATTGAGCGATGACTGGCTGATGAAGCGATCGCCCACTGGCCGAGCCAGTAGGTGAGGATGATCATGTACGGCGCGGCGGCGAACGGGCTGACGAAGCGGTCGATACCGATCAGGCTGTCGGAGAGCACGAACAGGCAGGCGCCGAGCGCGGCGAGCCCGCCGCAGGCCAGGGCGCGCCAGAGCATGGCGCTGATGGCCAAGGCATAGAGCACGACCGGGATCAGTAGCGGGCCGAGGCCGTGGCTGGCCAGTACGCCGAGCAGAGTGATACCGGTGATGGCGCTCAGCAGCAGTGCGGGCAGGGCTGGGCGCAGGGTCTGGCTGCAATAGGCGCGCAGGTAGGCCAGGTGGGCGCAGAGGAAGGCAGCCAGGCCGAACACGAACAGGTCGGCGGGGATGGCCAGCAGGATGTCGCCGAGTACCGAGAAGGCCAGGCCGAGGGTGATCCAGCGGCGATAAGGTGTGGCGCGAGCACTGCGCAGCCAGGCGATCAGGGCCAGTACCGGGAACGGTTTCGCCAGCAGGGCGAGCAGGGTGTTGTCGCTGGCCAGTGCATATATATAGAGGGCGGCGGCGACCAGGGCGAGAATCATCAGGTGGCTTGGACGAAGCATGGGCGGTCCTTGCGGCTGTGCTGCCTCAAGCATAGACCTGATCCCCGGTTTTGCTTCCTCCTGTACCGGCCCTTTCGCGGGTAAACCCGCTCCCACAGGATCACCACAGTCTTCAAGATTTGCACAGTACTTGTGGGAGCGGGCGTGCCCGCGAAGAGGTCAGCCCAGGTAGTCGAGAATTTTCAGGGATAAAACAATGACCACAGAAGACACCCAATTCACTGTCGGTAAGACCACGTTCTACCAAGGCGAAAACGGCACCCACCCACTGTTCCGCATCGAGCCAGGCATTCCCTGTCGCGACGCCCGCGAGCATTCCTCGGAATTGATGGGTTTCGTGCGCGAACTGACCATCACCGGCCTGATGGATGATGCGGAGTGCAGGGCTTCGCGATTGCTTTGTAGGAGCGGCCTTGTGTCGCGAAAGGGCCGCAGAGCGGCCCCGGGATTTAAGCATCGAGGCAAAAAATGCGGGGGCTGCTTTGCAGCCCTTTCGCGACACAAGGCCGCTCCTACAGGTTCTGTGTATTCCTGATAGGTGTGGTACAGGCAAAAAAAGAAAGGCCCGGGGCTTCAGCAAGCCTCGGGCCTTTCTTCAACAGCAACCCACTATCAGTGGAACTGCTCTTCCTCGGTCGAACCGGTCAGTGCCGTCACCGACGATGCGCCACCCTGGATCACGGTGGTCATGTCGTCGAAGTAGCCAGTGCCCACTTCCTGCTGGTGCGCCACGAAGGTGTAGCCTTTGTTGGCGTCAGCGAATTCCTGCTCCTGCAGCTTCACGTAGGCGGTCATGTCGTTGCGGGCGTAGTCATGCGCCAGGTTGAACATGCCGTGCCACATGTTGTGGATGCCGGCCAGGGTGATGAACTGGTGCTTGTAGCCCATGGCCGACAGCTCGCGCTGGAACTTGGCGATGGTCGCGTCGTCCAGGTTCTTCTTCCAGTTGAAGGACGGCGAGCAGTTGTACGACAGGATCTGGTCCGGGTACTCCTTCTTGATCGCTTCGGCGAAGCGGCGGGCTTCGTCCAGGTCCGGCTTGGCGGTTTCGCACCAGATCAGGTCGGCGTACGGCGCGTAGGCCAGGCCGCGGGCGATGGCCTGGTCGAGGCCGGCGCGTACCTTGTAGAAGCCTTCACGGGTGCGCTCGCCAATCACGAACGGCTGGTCGTACGGGTCGCAGTCGCTGGTCAGCAGGTCGGCGGCGTTGGCGTCGGTACGGGCCAGGATGATGGTCGGCACGCCCGATACGTCAGCTGCCAGGCGCGCGGCCACCAGCTTTTGCACGGCTTCCTGGGTCGGTACCAGCACCTTGCCACCCATGTGGCCGCATTTTTTCACCGAGGCCAGCTGGTCTTCGAAGTGCACGCCGGCGGCGCCTGCTTCGATCATGTTCTTCATCAGCTCGTAGGCGTTCAGTACGCCACCGAAACCGGCTTCGGCGTCGGCCACGATCGGTGCGAAGTAATCGATGTAGCCATCGTCGCCCGGGTTCTTGCCAGCTTTCCACTGGATCTGGTCGGCGCGGCGGAAGGCGTTGTTGATGCGCTTGACCACGGTCGGTACCGAGTCGACCGGGTACAGCGACTGGTCAGGGTACATGGACTCGGCCGAGTTGTTGTCGGCGGCAACCTGCCAGCCGGACAGGTAGATGGCCTGGATGCCGGCCTTGACCTGCTGCACTGCCTGGCCGCCGGTCAGGGCGCCCATGCAGTTGACGAAATCTTTTTCTGGGCGGAAGGACGGGTGGGCACCTTCGGTGACCAGCTTCCACAGTTTTTCTGCACCCAGGCGGGCCAGGGTGTGCTCCGGCTGCAGGGAGCCACGCAGGCGAACGACATCAGCGGCGGTGTAGGTACGGGTCACGCCTTTCCAGCGCGGGTTCTCGGCCCAGTCTTTCTCGAGGGCTGCAATTTGCTGTTCGCGTGTCAGTGCCATGGAAATAAACCTCGTCGCATCGATCTTGGGGTAATTGTGCTGATGCTCGGAGCAGATCAGGAGCTGGCGGCTGTCCTGTTCGCAGGAGTGCGGCGGCGAACGCGAAGGCTCGAAGGGGAAGGGTGTGCAGGCCAGGCGAAAGGGCGCTCCGGCAGGTTGGCTCGTGGTTGCCTTGCTGCGGTGCTACGCGATTGCCAGTACTGCGGTGATGCGCTTCCGTCCCTCGGGACAACTTCTTCGTTGCAGTCGCAATCCCGTCGAACCGCCTTGTGGGCCGTATAGACACGAGACGCCTCCAGGGGTGGGAGGAGTGCGCCTCGAAGGCCCTTGCCAGGGCCCCTGATTAGCGGGAGCGAGGCCATCATGCCCTTGGGAAAAAGACCCTGTCAAATGTTTTGTAGTGGTTTTTTTCACTTACTACATCTTTGGTCTAATGCGACTTGGCAGTCAGTTTCAAGGCCTTTGGTCGAGGCCTTGAATTGCCTGGGATCAGTCGAGAAGGTCGACTTTGACACGCAAAGTCATGTTTTCACCCCGTTGGGTGCTGTAACTGTGGCTTGACGCGCTACGGTCGGCTTGGCTCTGCTGGTTGTAGCCGGCCAGGGTGATCCATTCTCCGAGCTTGCCGGTGATTGTCGTGTCGGTGCTTTGCACTTTCACTACATCAGCACGTTCCTGGCTGATGCGGTCATTATTGGTGCTTATTTGCAGACGAACCGTATCGCCGCTCAAGCTGGGCGTGACGTAGAAACCCTGGGTCACGTTGCGGTATTCGGTATTGCTCTGGATGCGCCCGTAGCCGTCGGTGCTGGTGCTGGTGATCGGGATGCTCTGGCCGACCTGGATCAGCGCCGGCTGGCCTTCGCTGGCCTGAATCTGCTGCATGCCGCCGTCACGGTTGCTGGTGCCGTAGTGAATGACACGTGCGTTGCCACGGTTGTCCTGGAAGTTGCTGTCGTTGTTGTCGACGCTGATCAGCAGGCGCTTGGGTGCGGTGTCCAGCTGTTGCAGCAGGGTGCGCAGGTCGTCGATGCGCTCGGGGCTGGCGTTGACGATCAGCTTGTTCTCGAAGGCGCTGACCGTGCCGTCCTTGCCGATGAATGCCTGGGCGGCGGGCAGCAGTTCGGCGCTGCTGCGGTGTTGTAGCGGCAATACCTCGGTGGCGGCCTGGGCGGTGAGGCTGGCGGCCAGCAGCAAGGCGGCGAATAGGGGGCGTAGCGGCATGTCCATGATCTCCGCAGGTGGAATGGACATGATGGCAAATTTACTGACTTCCTGCCGGGTCTGGATCATGTCGATGATGGGGAAGTGGCTACGAAAGCACCTGGGGCGAGACGGCTGTCCGCCATAGCTGAACCTTTGATCTTTCCCGTCAGTCGCATTCACAGGGAGTGAGTGGGGCTGATGGCATGAAGCGTGGTCTGATCCTGTTGTTATGGCTTTGCAGCCTTGGTGCCGAGGCTGCAGCTGATTCGTTGCGCATCAAACAGCTGCAGCGTTGTGGCGACCTGTTTGGCGATGGCCAGCAGCAATGGTGCCTGCGCGCCGAGGGGCTTGGGGCGCAGCTGCCGACGGTCTGGCTCGGTGGTGTGCGGCTGCCGACAGCCGATTTCGAGCGGCAAGGTGACCGGCTTACGCTGAAATTGGCCAAACAAGCCCTGCGCAGTGCTCCGCTGTGGCTGGAGGACGGCGAGCGCACCAGCAACCCGGTTTGGCTGACCCGCCAGCGCAGCCATGTTGTGGCCGCCGGGCCTGATGAAGTGGCGAAGAACATGGATGGCCTCACCACCTATGTGGACCTGGTAAGCCTTTTGATCGAGGAAAAACATGATGGCCTCGGCGAAGCCCGACGGATCGCCGGGAAGTACGGCGCCCAGGTCGTGGGTGCCATACCGCCGCTGAATGTCTACCAGTTGCGCTTGCCGGTGGGCGACCTGGTGCAGCGCGACGCGATGATCCTGCGCATGGGCAGTGAAGTCAGCGTGGATGCAGTGATTGTCGAGGAGACTGCCCCGGAGCGTGGCGAGGAAGGCAGCGGGCGCGACGCCCTGGCCATCGATCAGGCGGATGAATGGGCCGCCAACCGCTTCATGGACGCGCTGTACTACTACCAGCGGCGAATTGCCGCTTCCAGCTTGCCGGTGCAACCGGTGCGGGTCGGGGTGATCGAGCGAGAGGTGGACTTCGACGCGCCAGGCTTCAGCCATTATCGAGGGCGCTGCGAGCAGGCGCAGACGTGCCTGTATGCGCGCGACAATGACCGCCCAGGCAGCCACGGAAACCATGTGGCCGGTATCCTGGCGAACCCGGATGAAGGCTTTTTGCCAAGGCTGGGCAAGCACAGTCCTGGCTTCGAGGTGATTGTCGAGCGCAACTCGGATGCCGGTATCACCGCCAACATCGCTGCATCGGTGAACCTGGTCGAGGATGGGGTGCGGGTGTTGAACTGGAGCTGGGGCATCCATCGGGTAGGGGCGCGCGATGTCAAAGGTGACGAAGTCGATTCGCTGGTGCGTTCCGGGCTGGCCATGAGTGGCTATGAGGAACTGCTCGAGGAGTTCTTCCTGTGGCTGCGCGCCGAGCACCCTGATGTGGTGGTGGTCAACTCGGCGGGTAATGGTGCGTCCTGGTCGGGTACCGATGAATATCGCCTGCCATCGTCGTTCATCACCGAACAATTGCTGGTGGTGGGCGGGCACCAGCGCAGTGACAAGTCAGTGGCGGTCGAACACCCTGGCCATGTGCGCAAGCGCCATAGCTCCAACATCGACATGCGTGTGGATGTCAGTGCGGCGGCCTGCATTCGCCCGGGTGCGGGCGCTGCGCATTGTGGCACGTCGTACGCAACACCGCTGGTGACTGCAACCGTGGCGACGATGCTGTCGATCAACCCGGCGCTGACCCCCGAACAGGTGCGCATGCTGTTGCGGCGCAGCGCCTTGACCCTGGGCGCCGAGCAGGATTTCGAAGCGATGGACGCCGAGGACCTGACGGCGCCGATCCTGCCGTCTGAGCGTGGCGGCCAACTGAACCACCCCGACCTGGGGCGTTCGGCGCGCCTGGACATGCAGCGCGCTCTGGACCTGGCCGTGCAAAGCCGGGAGCGGGTGCGCTGAACGGTGGCCGCTGCCAGACAAATTCCGTAACATCGCGCCCGCTTGTTTTCGATCCGTCCATCCGGACTGCACCACAGGATGCCCATGAAACCCGCCCGACTTCGCGCCGACGTGCTCGCCGGCCTGACCACCTCGTTCGCCCTGGTGCCCGAGTGCATCGCCTTTGCCCTGGTGGCTCACCTCAACCCGCTGATGGGCCTGTATGGCGCCTTCATCATCTGCACCCTGACGGCGCTGTTCGGTGGTCGGCCGGGGATGATTTCCGGGGCCGCCGGCTCGATGGCGGTGGTAATCGTTGCGCTGGTGGTGCAGCACGGTGCGCAGTACCTGCTGGCCACGGTTTTGCTGGGCGGCGTGGTTATGATCCTGTTCGGCTTGCTGCGCCTGGGCAAGCTGGTGCGGTTGGTGCCGTACCCGGTGATGCTCGGCTTCGTCAACGGCCTGGCGATCGTCATTGCCATGGCCCAGTTGGAGCACTTCAAGGAGGGCGGGCACTGGCTCGGCGGTACGCCGCTGTACCTGATGATCGGCCTGGTGGCGCTGACCATGGCGGTGGTCTACGTGCTGCCGAAGTTGACCCGTGCGGTGCCGCCAGCGCTGGTGGCGATCCTTGGCGTTGGTTTGCTGGTGTACCTGCTCGGCCTGCCCACGCGCACCCTGGGCGACATGGCGCGCATCGCCGGTGGCCTGCCGCAGCTGGCCCTGCCGGACGTGCCGTGGAACCTCGAGACCCTGAAGATCATCGCCCCCTACGCGGTGCTGATGGCCATGGTCGGCCTGCTGGAAACCCTGCTCACGCTCAACCTGACCGATGAAATCACCGAGAGCCGTGGCTACCCGGACCGCGAGTGCGTGGCACTGGGCGCGGCCAACATGGTTTCCGGCCTGTGCGGTGGCATGGGTGGTTGCGCGATGATCGGCCAGACGGTGATCAACCTCAGCTCCAATGGCCGTGGCCGGCTGTCGGGTGTGGTGGCCGGGGTGATGGTCTTGCTGTTCGTGCTGTTCCTGTCGCCGCTGATCGAGCGTATTCCGCTGGCGGCGCTGGTCGGGGTGATGTTCGTGGTGGCGCAGCAGACCTTTGCCTGGGCGTCGTTGCGGGTGCTGCACAAGGTGCCGCTGAGCGATGTGCTGGCGATCATTGCCGTGACCGTGGTAACGGTGCTCACCGACCTGGCGGTGGCGGTACTGTTCGGCATCGTCATCGCGGCGGTGAACTTTGCCTGGCAGCATGCGCGGGAGCTGTATGCCGACAGCCATGAGGATGCAGAGGAGGGCAAGCATTACCAGGTGCATGGCACGCTGTTCTTTGCCTCGACTACGGTGTTCCTGAACCAGTTCGACCCGGCTAACGACCCGGCCAAGGTGACCCTGGATTGCCAGCATTTGAGCTTTGTCGATTATTCGGCGATTGCGGCGTTGAAGACCTTGCGGGAGCGGTATGCGAGGGCGGGCAAGCAGTTGCGGGTGGTGCATCTGTCCGAGCGCTGCAAGAAGCTGCTGAAGCGGGCTGGGGAGCAGCACTGAGAAGGGTTGTTGCCTGTGCCGGCCCCTTCGCGGGCGCGCCCGCTCCCACAGGGATCGCATAACCCTTGTGGGAGCGGGCATGCCCGCGAAGAGGCCAGTGCAGGAGAAGGATTTATTCCCCGCGGTTCTTCTTGACGATGGCATCGGCAATGCTCGCCGGTGCCTCGGCATAACGGGTGAACTCCATCGAGAAGCTGGCCCGGCCCTGGGTCATGGAGCGCATCGAGGTGGCGTAGCCGAACATCTCGCCCAGCGGCACCTCGGCACGGATCACCTTGCCGGCCGGCGTTTCGTCACCGTCCTGGATCATCCCGCGGCGCCGGCTCAGGTCGCCGAGGATGTCACCCTGGTACTCCTCAGGGGTCACCACTTCCACCTTCATCACCGGCTCCAGCAACACCGCCCCACCTTTCTGCGACAGCTGCTTGGTGGCCATCGAGGCTGCGATCTTGTAGGCCATTTCGTTCGAGTCGACATCGTGGTACGAGCCGTCGAACACCGCCGCTTTCAGGTTGATCAGCGGGTAGCCGGCCAGCACGCCGTTCTTCATCTGCTCCTCGATGCCTTTCTGGATAGCCGGGATGTATTCGCGTGGGACCACGCCGCCAACGATCTCGTTGATGAACTCCAGGCCTTCCTTGCCCTCGTCGCCGGGGGCGAAGCGGATCCAGCAGTGGCCGTACTGGCCTCGGCCGCCGGACTGGCGGACGAAGCGGCCCTCGATCTCGCAGGTGTTGCGGATTTTCTCGCGGTAGGCCACCTGCGGCTTGCCGATGTTGGCTTCGACGTTGAACTCGCGGCGCATGCGGTCGACGATGATGTCCAGGTGCAACTCGCCCATGCCCGAGATAATGGTCTGGCCGGTCTCCTCGTCGGTGCGCACGCGGAATGACGGGTCTTCCTGGGCCAGCTTGCCCAGGGCGATGCCCATTTTTTCCTGGTCGGCCTTGGTCTTGGGCTCCACCGCCACGGAAATTACCGGGTCGGGGAAGTCCATGCGTTCGAGGATGATCGGCTTGTCCATGTCGCACAGGGTGTCGCCGGTGGTCACGTCCTTCATGCCGATCAGCGCGGCGATGTCGCCGGCGCACACATCCTTGATTTCAGCCCGCTGGTTGGCATGCATTTGCACCATGCGGCCGATGCGTTCCTTCTTGCCCTTTACCGAGTTGAGTACCGCGTTGCCGGAGCTGAGCACGCCGGAGTAGACCCGGGCGAAGGTCAGGGTGCCGACGAACGGGTCGGTGGCGATCTTGAATGCCAGGGCCGAGAACGGCTCGCTGTCGTCGGCGTGGCGCTCCAGGTGCTTTTCTTCGTCATCCGGGTCGGTGCCCTTGATGGCCGGAATCTCCGACGGGGCGGGCAGGTAGTCGATGACCGCGTCGAGCATCAGCGGCACGCCCTTGTTCTTGAACGACGAGCCGAGGATGGTCGGCACGATCTCGTTGTTCAAGGTGCGTTTGCGCAGGCCGGCCTTGATCTCTTCGATGCTTAACGCTTCGCCTTCGAGAAACTTGGTGAGCAGTTCGTCATCGGCCTCGGCCGCTGCCTCGACCATGTGCGCGCGCCATTCGTCGGCCAGCGCCTGCAGCTCGGCAGGGATGTCTTCTTCGCGGTAGCTGGTGCCCTGGTCGGCATCATTCCAGTAGATGGCCTTCATCTTCACCAGGTCGATCTGGCCGATGAAATTCTCTTCGCTGCCGATGGCCAGCTGGATCGGCACCGGATGGTGGCCCAGGCGCTGGTCGATCTGCTTGACCACGCGCAGGAAGTCGGCGCCCTGGCGGTCCATCTTGTTGATGTAGGCCAGGCGTGGCACGTGGTACTTGTTGGCCTGGCGCCATACGGTCTCGGACTGCGGTTCGACCCCGTCCGCGCCGCTGAACACCACTACCGCGCCATCGAGCACGCGCAGCGAGCGCTCCACCTCGATGGTGAAGTCGACGTGGCCCGGGGTGTCGATGATGTTGAAGCGGTACTTGTGGGCGAACTGCTTGGTCGAACCCTGCCAGAAGGCAGTGGTCGCCGCCGAGGTGATGGTGATGCCGCGCTCCTGCTCCTGGGCCATCCAGTCCATGGTCGCGGCACCATCGTGCACTTCGCCCATCTTGTGGTTGACCCCGGTGTAGAACAGGATCCGCTCGGTGGTCGTGGTCTTGCCGGCGTCCACGTGGGCGACGATACCGATATTGCGGTACAGCTCGATGGGCGTTGTACGGGCCATGGCGGACTACCTGCGGATGAGCGGATTCTCCCACGGTAGCAGAACGGGAGAATCCTGCTTTACCGCCGGGCCGTCAGTCGGCCTGGGCTTGCAGCAGCCACTGGCCATCCACTTCGCGGGCCAGGCCGCTGGCAGGCAGCAGGGCCAGCAGGCGCGTGTGCAGGGCGGCTTCGGTGAAGGTCTTGAGGGTGGCCAGGTCCAGTGCGCCGATCAGGTTGAGATCGGCCTTGGTGTACGAAAGCCAGGCCTTTTTCAGGGCCTGGGCGACGTCGCTGCCGGAGGTGCTGGCAAAGCGGCGGTGCCATTGGCGGCCGTCGAAGGTGAAGGTGTGGGCGTGGCTGTAGGTGCCTTGGTCGCCACCTTCGGTGCAGCGATGGCAACGGCACGGGCCTTCGCCGAAGGCGTTGCGCAGGTAGCTGTTGAAGTCCACCACGGGCTTGAGGGACAGGCGTTTGTCGACCTCGAACAGGTCGGCGATAAGGGGTTCTTCGGCGCTCACTCGGGATCCTCGTGTGGTGTGGCGTGCATCGGCGGGCACCCTAACAGATCGGGCCCTTCAGATCACCTTTTGCAGGCCCGGCCTCTTCGCGGGCTCGCCCGCTCCCACAGGTGCTGTGCACAACCTGAGCAACATGCGATCCCTGTGGGAGCGGGCGTGCCCGCGAAGAGGCCGGTAGAGACAATAGAGATCACCTGCCGTACTCTACGCGCCCATACGCCTACACACCCACAGAGGTAACCCGCTTGAGCACCAAGTACCCGTACATCGCCACCATCACCGTCAGCGCCGAAGACCGCGGCGGCGACGCCGAGGCCTCGGAAAACCCCAACATGCGCGTTGGCCTGGAAGCGGTGACCGAAACGCTGAAGAAGGTGCATTTCGTCGGTACGCTCGCAGCCCCCGAAAAGAACGCCACGCACATCTGCGTGACCCTGGAGAACGGCCTGACCTACTACGGCCCGATCGTCAACGGCCACGCCGAACTCGAAGGCGGCTGGATTGCCTTCGAGTCCGACATGCTCACCCCGCAGGAACTGGGTCTTTAAGCCCCCGTTCCTCTCAGGCGCCCAGCTCCGCCAGGCACTGCTCGAGGATATCCAGGCCTTCCTCGAGCACTTCGGCCTCGATGGTCAGCGGTGCCAGCAGGCGGATGATGTGCCGCGCCTTGCCGCTGGGCATCAGCAACAGGCCCTTGGCCCGCGCCGCGTCCATCACCTTGGCCAGTTGCGCCGGTGCCGGGCTGCCGTCGGCATTGACGAACTCGATCCCGCGCATGGCGCCGACGCCGGTCAGGCGGCCGAGGAACGGGCTCAGGCCCGAGGCCTTCCAATGCTCGAAGCGGCGCACGATTGCCTGCTCCTGGCGCTCACCCCAGGTAGCGATGTTCTCGTCGGTCATCTGCGCCAGGCTGGCCAGGGCCGCTGCGCAGGCGATCGGGTTGCCTGAGTAGGTGCCACCCAGGCCACCCTTGGGCAGTGCTGCCATCAACTCCTTGCGCCCGACCACCGCACCCAGCGGCATGCCGCCGGCAATGCTCTTGGCCAACAGCAGCAGGTCGGGCTCGATGCCCAGACGGGGGAAGGCGAAGCGCTGGCCGGTGCGGCCGAAGCCCGACTGGATCTCGTCGATGATGATCAGGATGCCGCGCTCGTCGCAGAAGCGGCGCAGGGCCTGGGCGAAGGCTGGGTCAAGGGCGAGGAAGCCGCCTTCGCCCTGCACCGGCTCGAAGATGAACGCCGCCACGTCCTCCACTGCCAGCTCGACGCTGAACAGGCGGTCCATGGCCTTGAGGGCCTGTTCGCAGGTAACCCCGGTGTCGGTGCTGGGGTAGGGCAGGTGGTACACCGGCCCCGGCAGCTCACCGACCCGCTGCTTGTACGGGGCGACCTTGCCGTTGAGGTTCAGGGTGGCCAGGGTGCGACCGTGGAAGCCGCCGTCGAAGGCGATGATGGCGCGTTTGCCGGTGGCACCACGGGCCACTTTCAGGGCGTTTTCCGCAGCTTCCGCACCGCTGTTGGTGAGCATGCCGGCCAATGGGTAGCTGACCGGTACGAATTGGCTCAGTTGTTCCATCAGCGCCAGGTATGGGCCGTGGGGGGCTGCGTTGAAGGCGTAGTGGGTCAGGCGAGCGGCCTGGGCATGGATCGCCTCGACCACGGCCGGGTTGCAGTGGCCCAGGTTGAGTACACCGATACCGCCGACGAAGTCGATGTAACGTTTGCCGTCGGTGTCCCAGACTTCGGCATTACGGCCATGGGAAAGTGTGATCGGGTGAACGATGGCAATGGATTGACTGATACTTTCCTGGTTCATGGGCACGCGGACCTTTGTTCGAGTTTCTTATTATCCAAGCGTGTTGGCAGGTTATTCCGCAAACGAATTATTCGATTGCGGTCATTCCCTGGATTCTTGAACTAGGTGGTTTTTGTATCTGCCATTCCGGCCCTATCGCCGGCAAGCCAGCTCCCACAAGTACTCCACAGCCATCAAGACCTCTGCCGTACCTGTGGGAGCTGGCTTGCCGGCGATAGGGCCAGTGCAGGAGGAATCAATCCCCCTCGGCCACCCGCTCCCGAATCCACTGCACGAAGGCCCTGACCTTGGGCACTTCGGCCGCATGCTCGGCATGGGCGATGAAGTGCCGGCCATTGCTCGCCACCGGGTGGTCCCAGGCCACCACCAGTTTGCCCTCGCTCAGCTCTTCGGCCACCAGGTAGCGCGGAATCAGGGCGATACCGCAGCCGGCAATGGCCGCGCGGATGCACAGGTAGAACGTGTCGAAGCGGGGCCCGTGGTAGCTGTTCTGGCTATGCAGCCCCAGCCCCAGGAACCATTCGTGCCAGGCCTCCGGGCGCGACACGCACTGCAGCAGGCGGTGTTCGGTCAGCGCCTGGGCGCTGTCGAACCGGTGGTTGGCCAGCAGCTGCGGGCTGCACACCGGCACCACTTCCTCGCTGAACAGCTCGATGCAGGTTGCCCCGGGCCAGGTGCCCTGGCCGAAGAAAAACGCAATGTCGGCCTTGGCCTGCACCAGGTCGAACGGCTCCAGCTCATTGCGGATATCCAGGTGAATGCGCGGGTAGCGGTCGCCAAAACCCTTCAGCCGGGGTACCAGCCAGCGCGCGCCGAAGGTGGGCTGGGTGGCGATGCGCAGCACTTCGGTCTCGTCGCCGTAGCTGAGGATGTAGCGGCTGGAAATGTCGATCTGGGTGAGGATCTTGTTCACTTCGGTGAGGTACAGCGCGCCTGCCGGGGTCAGGTGCAGGCGCCGGCGAATGCGCTGGAACAGCGAGTGCGACAGCATGTCCTCGAGCTGTGCCACCTGCTTGCTGACGGCGCTCTGGGTCAGGTGCAGTTCCTGGGCCGCGCGGGTGAAGCTGAGGTGGCGGGCGGCCGCTTCGAAGCACTGAAGGGCGGTGGTCGAAGGCATCAGTCGTTTGGACATGACGGGCAAATACCGAGCAAAAAAGGAAGGAGTTCATTCCATAACGGAATCATGTGTTTCGAAAAGGTCGTTTGTTGACCCCGGCCTATAGATTAATACTGACCTGGATCAACGATTACAACCGGTCGTGCGAAGAGGAGGTCAGTACCCGCTTCCGGCATCTGCAAAACAACAACAACGAACATCAGAAATTTATAAGAATTCTGCTCCAGTCTTCAGCCGCCCCGCTGCGGCCGACCCATTCGAGGGTTCTTCATGGCTTCGCTACACAACAACAAACAGCGCTCCCTGCAGCACGGTCTGACGTCCCGTCAGGTATCCATGATCTCCATCGCCGGCATCATCGGTGCCGGCCTGTTCATCGGCTCCTCCAACGCCATTGCCACCGCCGGCCCGGCCATCCTCATCTCCTACGCCATGACCGGGCTGCTGGTCTTGCTGGTGATGCGCATGCTGGGCGAAATGGCCATCGCCAACCCCAACAGCGGCTCGTTTTCCACCTATGCCTCCGAAGCCATCGGCCCTTGGGCAGGCTTTACCATCGGCTGGCTGTACTGGTGGTTCTGGGTACTGATCATTCCGGTCGAGGCCATTGCCGGCGCCGACATCCTGCATGCCTACTTCCCTGGCGTGCCGTCGTGGCTGTTCGCCTTCCTGATCATGCTGGTGCTGTCGGGTACCAACCTGATCAGCGTGAAGAACTTCGGTGCCTTCGAGTACTGGTTCGCGCTGGTCAAGGTGGTGGCGATCATCGCCTTCATCGTGGTCTGCAGCCTGGCGGTGTTTGGCGTCTGGCCGCTGGCCGAGGTGTCCGGGGTCAGCCGGTTGTGGGATAACGGCGGCTTCATGCCCAACGGTTTCGGCACCGTGCTCGGTGGCGTGCTGATCACCATCTTCTCGTTCTTCGGTGCCGAAATCGTCACCATTGCCGCTGACGAAACCGCCAACCCGAAAGACAAGATCCGCCGCGCTACCAACCTGGTGGTGTACCGCATCGCCATCTTCTACCTGGCGTCGATCTTCCTGGTGGTATCGCTGGTGGCATGGAACGACCCGGGCCTGAAAGCAGTGGGCTCGTTCCAGCGCGTGCTGGAAGTGCTGAACGTGCCGGGCGCCAAGCTGCTGGTGGATATCGTGGTGCTGGTGGCCGTGACCAGTTGCATGAACTCGGGCCTGTACACTGCGTCGCGCATGCTCTATTCGCTGGGTGCCCGCGGCCAGGCGCTGAGCGTTACCAAGCGTATCTCCGGCTCGGGCGTACCGACCGTGGCGGTCATCTTCTCGACCCTGGCCGGCTTTGCCGGGTGCTTCGTCAACTATGTGTTCCCGGGCAAGGTATTCGGTTTCCTGCTGTCCACCACCGGCGCCATCGCCTTGCTGGTGTACCTGGTGATTGCCGTTTCGCAGCTGCGCATGCGGGCCCGTGCCGAGCGTGAAGGGCGGCCGCTGGAGCTGAAGATGTGGCTGTTCCCATGGCTGACCTGGCTGGTGATCGGCACCATCGTCATGGTGCTGGGCTACATGCTGTTCAGTGATGCCTACCGCTACGAGACGCTGATGACCGCCGGGGTGACCGCGTTCATCCTCCTGGTTTCGCTGACCCAGCGGCGCGCCAGGGTGGTTGCCCAGACGGCCTGATGTTTCTGCTTTAATGTGGGGGCGTTGCGCGCCCCCCATATCAATAAGCACAGGAAGCGTATGAACGACCACCCCCTTTCCCTCCAGGCCCTCGCCGCACCCGACGGCACCTGCTACGGCTGCGGTTGCTCCCACCCCAGCGGCCTGCACCTGCAAAGCCACTGGGACGCCGACGGCATCCACCTGGTGTGCCGGCACGCGCCCGACAGCACCTTCATCGGCTGGCCCGGCCTGGTCTACGGCGGGCTGCTGGCGATGCTGGTCGACTGCCACTCCAACTGGACGGCAATGGCTTACCACTACCGCAACGAAGGTCGCGAAGCGGGCAGCCTGCCGCGCATCGACTGTGTCACTGGCAGCCTTGGCCTGAACTACCTCAAGCCCACACCCATGGGCGTCGAATTGTTGCTCAAGGCGCGTGTGGAAGGTGAGGTAGGGCGCAAGACCAGGGTGATTTGCGAAGTCTGGGCCGACGATGTGCTGACAGTGACTGCCGACTCGGTGTTCGTTCGTGTCGATACCGAAAAGCTCAAGCTCAAGGCCCACGGCCAGGCCTGAGCCACCGGTGCTGATGAGTGGTCGGTGATGGTCAGCGGCCGGGGATGTCTCTAGAGTGAGAGGTTCATTCCCCAGGCAAGGTTGATCATGACCGATCTCAGTGCTTTCCCCATTACCCGCAAGTGGCCCGCCAGACACCCCGAGCGCCTGCAGCTGTATTCGCTGCCGACGCCCAACGGCGTCAAGGTGTCGATCATGCTCGAAGAGATCGGCCTGGCCTATGAGCCGCACAAGGTCAGCTTCGACAACGATGACCAGCTGAGCCCCGAGTTCATCTCGCTCAGCGCCAACAACAAGATCCCCGCCATCCTCGACCCCAATGGCCCGGGCGGCCAGCCGCTGCCGCTGTTCGAGTCGGGGGCGATCCTGCAGTACCTGGCGGAGAAGAGCGGCCAGTTGCTCAGCCAGGACCCGGCCCAGCGTTACCAGACCTTGCAGTGGCTGATGTTCCAGATGGGTGGCATCGGGCCGATGTTCGGCCAGGTCGGGTTCTTCCATTTCTTTGCTGGCAAGGAATACGAGGACAAGCGCCCGCGGGACCGTTATGTCAACGAGTCCAAGCGCCTGCTCGGTGTTCTGGACCGGCATCTGAAAGGCCGGGAATGGATGGTCGACGAGTACAGCATTGCCGATATCGCGATCTTCCCGTGGGTGCGTAACCTGGTTGAGCGTTACAACGCCCGAGATTTGGTCGGCTTCGATCAGTTCAAGGAAGTGCAGCGGGTGCTGGCGGCGTTCCTCGAACGGCCGGCCGTGCAACGCGGGCTGAAAATTCCAGGTTGATGTTGGCTGTAAGGGCCCTATCGCCGGCAAGCCGGCTCCCACAGGTAATGCACAGGGCTTGAGGTCTGTGGTGTTCCTGTGGGAGCTGGCTTGCCGGCGATAGGGCCAGTGAAGGCGAAACTGTTTTCAGGCTCAGAAAATGTGGTGCAGCAGCCAGTACAGGCTGCCGGCCAACAGCATCGCTGCCGGCAAGGTCAGCACCCAGGCCATCAGCAGGTTGACCAGCGTGCGCTTCTGTATCCCCGACCCGTTGGCCACCATGGTCCCGGCCACCCCGGAACTCAGCACGTGGGTGGTCGACACCGGCAACCCGAACATGTCCGCCGCACCAATGGTGCACATTGCCACCACTTCGGCCGAAGCCCCTTGGGCATAGCTGAGGTGGGTCTTGCCGATCTTCTCGCCTACCGTCACCACGATGCGCCGCCAGCCGACCATGGTGCCCAGCCCCAGTGCGATGGCCACGGCCACTTTCACCCACAGCGGGATGTAGCGGGTGGCGTCGTCCAGCTGGGTCTTGAACAGCAGCACCTGGCTGCGCGTGCCTGCATCGAACACCACCAGCTGGTTCTTCTCGATCAGGCGGATGGCTTCGCTGGTCAGGTACATGTCGTTGCGCACGTTGGCCATGGCCTCGGCCGGTACCCGCTTGAGCGAGCCATAACCTTTGACCTCTTCGCCGATCATGCCGGTCAGTGCCGCCAGCGCCGGTATCAGTTGCGGGTTGGCCCTGGGCTCGGCAATGAACGTGGTCAGCACCTGGCGTGGGTCGGCCGGTGCTGCTTGCGGGGCGCCGCGCACCAGTGCCTGGCGGGTTACCTCGGCGACCGCGGAAAACTGCAAGGCCTGTTCATTGGGCATGGTCTTGTTCAATGCGTAAGCCATCGGCAGGGTGCCAACCAGAATCAGCATGATCAGGCCCATGCCTTTCTGGCCGTCGTTGGAGCCGTGGGCAAAGGACACCCCGGTGCAGGTCAGGATCAGTACGCCGCGAATCCACCACGGTGGTGGTGTCTGGCCTTCCGGCGCCTGGTACAGCGCCTTGCGCTTGACCAGCGCGCGCAGGGCCAGCAGCAACAGGGCGGCACAGGCAAAGCCGATCAGTGGCGAAAACAGCAGGGCATAACCGACCTTGCTGGCCTGGGCCCAGTCCACGCCGCTGGTACCGTCGCGCCCGTGCATCAGCGCATTGGCCACGCCCACGCCGATGATCGAACCGATCAGGGTGTGCGAGGATGAGGCCGGCAGGCCCAGCCACCAGGTGCCGAGGTTCCAGATGATCGCTGCCAGCAGCAGGGCGAAGACCATGGCGAAGCCGGCCGAGGAGCCGACCTGCAGAATCAGCTCCACCGGCAGCAGGGCGATGATGCCGAACGCCACCGCGCCGCTGGAAAGCAGCACACCGAGGAAGTTGCACAGCCCGGACCAGACCACGGCGACGGGGGCAGGCAACGAGTGGGTGTAGATGACGGTGGCCACTGCGTTGGCGGTGTCATGGAAGCCATTGACGAACTCGAAGCCCAGGGCAATCAGCAACGCCAGGCCCAGCAGCAGGAATGGTGTGACCGTGGTGATTACCGTGCCGCTGGCCGTCACATCCTGCTTAAGGCTCCAGGCGGTGTAGGCGATACCGGCCAGCAGCAGGCCGAAGAACAACACCAGGGTGGCTCGCCCGGGCTTGTGGGCAAGTTGCGGGCGGGCATCGCGTTGGGCCAGTTGCGGCAGGCTGGCCAGTGAAGGGGTTGCCATGGTGGCTCCGGTCGGGGGGGGCAAGGGTGCCGAAGGCCTTGAGCATAGAAACAATTCGTAACCCGGCCGTGACCTCGATCAATGATTTATCTAGGCTCAAGACGGACGGTAGTGGCAGGAGAAACCCATGATTCGCTGCAAGCGTGTCTACGATGCGGTTGAGCAAGACGACGGTCAGCGTGTGCTGGTCGATCGCCTTTGGCCGCGTAACAAGCGCAAGGAAGACCTGCACGGGCAGTGGTTGCGCGAAGTTGCACCCTCGGATGAGTTGCGCAAGGCGTTTCACCAGGGTGAAGTGGATTTCGCCGGCTTCACCCAGCGTTACCAGCAAGAGCTGGCGGCCCACCCCGAGCACTGGTACCCGCTGCTGGACCTGGCTGGAAAGGGCACGCTGACATTGCTTTATGCGGGCAAGGATACCGAGCACAACAATGCCCGGGTGTTGGCTGAATGGCTGGAGGACGAACTGGATCGCCGTGGGCCCGGCAGTTCGCCCGTGTGCTACGCCCAATGATTGGTATTCGTTGTACTGGCCCTATCGCCGGCAAGCCAGCTCCCACAGGTACTGCGCTGCCTTCAAGGCTATCGCCGTACCTGTGGGAGCTGGCTTGCCGGCGATGAGGCCAAAACAGGCAACACAAGACAGTTGCTCCACAGGTACAGCGCTGCCTTCAAGGCTATCGCTGTACCTGTGGGAGCTGGCTTGCCGGCGATAGGGCCGGGCCTGGCAAACCGAAGAGTCTGAAATGTGATGTCCCTGAAACTGACCCCCGCCAACGACACCCACCGCACCTTCGCCCGCGACCTCACGCGCCGCGCCATGCTGACGTACTACCGCGAATACGACCTGTTGTGGCTAGAGGAAGCCTTCGACGAAGCCTGGGGCTGGCGCGAGCAGTGGCTGGTGACTGAAGGCGACGCCGTGCTCGGCTTCTGCAGCCTCAGCCAGGACCGCCAGGCGCTGTTCATCCGCGAGTTGCACCTGCTACCCGAGCACCGTCGGCGTGGGGTGGGCAGCTGGGTGCTGGAGCAGTTGGCACTGTGGGCCCGCCAGCGGCACCTGCCGCTGCTGCGGCTGATGGTGTTTCGCAGCAACCCGGCGCGTGTGCTCTACCAGCGCCACGGCTTCGTCGAAATGGGTGAGGACGAATGCTTTGTGCGCATGCAGCGCACGATCGACTAATAGCTCAATGATGGCTTGTCGCGACTGGTGAGCATCGGCATAGTGAACCCAGGCGTTCACGGCCGCCTGCAGGTGGGTAGGCCGTACATGAGTGTGATCAGGGATAAGGAGCCCCCCCATGAATGGAATCGGTCCGCGGCTGCGGGAAGAGCGTGAGCGTCTGGGGATGACCCAGCGCGTGTTTGGCGATATCGGCGGGGTCGAACCCAATGCCCAGGGCAAATACGAGAGTGGTGAACGCTCGCCGCGGGTCGATTACCTTGCGGCATTGGCAACCCGGGGCGTGGATGCACTCTATGTGCTCAGCGGTATCCGCACCCCGGCACCGCTCGAGGGGTTGAGCGCCGATGAGTCCGGTTTGCTGGGGGCTTTCCGGCAGTTGTCGTGCGACGATCAGGCGGCACTCTGGCACTTGTTGCGGCGTTTGACCAACAACGACAAATCCCGGCAGACAGTGAGGCCGCTTACGGTTGAACGTCAGGTGTTTCTGACAGAAGGAATGCGTTAGGTCCGCCGTGAAAAATTTTGTTAAGGTGGCGGGATCCAATCGCCCTGCTGACGAGGTGTGTGCTTGATTAGGGTCTTAGTGGTCGACGATCACGATCTGGTACGAACCGGTATTACACGCATGCTGGCCGACATCGATGGCCTGCAGGTGGTGGGTGAGGGCGATTCGGGCGAGTCGGCGCTCAGGCTGGCCCGTGAACTGAAGCCGGATGTGGTGCTGATGGATGTGAAAATGCCCGGCATCGGCGGCCTGGAGGCCACCCGCAAGCTGCTGCGCAGCCACCCGGACATCAAGGTGGTTGCCGTGACCGTGTGCGAGGAAGACCCGTTCCCCACGCGCCTGCTGCAGGCCGGCGCTGCTGGCTACCTGACCAAGGGTGCCGGCCTTGACGAAATGGTCCAGGCCATCCGCCTGGCCTTCGCCGGCCAGCGCTACATCAGCCCCCAGATTGCCCAGCAGATGGCGCTGAAGCCATTCCAGCCACAGGGCTCGCCGTTCGATGCCTTGTCGGAGCGGGAAATCCAGATTGCCCTGATGATCGTCGGCTGCCAGAAAGTGCAGATCATCTCCGACAAGTTGTGCCTCTCGCCCAAGACCGTCAATACTTACCGTTATCGGATCTTTGAAAAACTCTCGGTCACCAGCGACGTCGAACTGACCTTGCTGGCCGTTCGCCACGGTATGGTCGACGCAAGCCTGTAAAACCTCATGTCCCAAGTTTTCGATGCCAGCGCATTCCTGGCTACCTGCAGTGGTCGCCCGGGCGTCTACCGGATGTTCGACGGCGAAGCCCGGCTGCTTTACGTGGGCAAGGCCAAGAACCTCAAGAAGCGCCTGGCCAGCTATTTCCGCAAGACCGGCCTGGCGCCCAAGACCGCCGCGCTGGTGGCCCGCATCGCCCAGGTCGAAACCACCATCACCGCCAACGAAACCGAGGCGCTGCTGCTGGAGCAGAACCTGATCAAGGAGTGGCGGCCGCCGTACAACATCCTGCTGCGCGATGACAAATCCTACCCCTACGTGTTCCTTTCCGACGGCGAGTTTCCGCGGCTGGGCATTCACCGTGGGGCGAAGAAGGCCAAGGGCCGCTACTTTGGCCCGTACCCCAGCGCCGGCGCCATTCGCGAAAGCCTCAGCCTGCTGCAAAAGGCATTTTCGGTGCGCCAGTGCGAAGACAGCTACTACGCCAACCGCACCCGGCCATGCCTGCAGTACCAGATCAAACGCTGCAAAGGGCCCTGCACAGGCCTGGTGACCGCCGAGGAATATGCCGAGGACGTGCGCCACTCGGTGATGTTCCTCGAAGGGCGTAGCCAGCAACTGGGCAACGAGCTCAATGCCGAGATGGAGAAGGCCGCCATGGCCCTCAATTTCGAGAAGGCCGCCGAGTTGCGCGACCAGATCGCCTTGCTGCGCCGCGTCCAGGACCAGCAGTACATCGAAGGCGGCAGCGGCGACGTCGACGTTATCGCCGCCTTCGTCAACCCCGGCGGCGCCTGCGTGCACCTGATCAGCGTGCGCGGCGGGCGGGTGCTGGGTAGCAAGAACTTCTTCCCGCAGGTAGGCATCGAGGAGGAGGTGGCCGAAGTGATGGCCGCGTTCCTTTCCCAGTACTACCTGGGCAATGCCGAGCGTGAATTGCCGGGTGAACTGATCGTCAACGTGGTGCACGAAGACTTCGCCGCCATCAGCGAAGCCCTGCAGACCCTGCGCGGCCGTGAGCTGACCATCAGCCACCGGGTACGCGGTACCCGCGCCCGCTGGCAGCAGCTGGCGGTGACCAACGCCGAGCAGGCGCTCAATGCCCGCCTGGCCAACCGCCAGCACATGGCCGCACGTTTCGAGGCCCTGGCCGAGGTGCTGGGCCTGGACGAGGTGCCGCAGCGCCTGGAGTGCTACGACATCAGCCATTCCAGCGGCGAAGCCACCGTGGCCAGCTGCGTGGTGTTCGGCCCCGAAGGCCCGCTCAAGTCCGACTACCGCCGCTTCAACATCGAAGGCGTCACCGCTGGTGACGACTACGCCGCCATGCACCAGGCCCTGACCCGCCGCTACGGGCGCATCAAGGATGGCGAGGGCAAGCTGCCCGATGTGCTGCTGGTGGACGGCGGCAAAGGCCAGCTGAACATGGCCCGTGACGTGATGCAGGAGCTGGGCTTCAGCGACCTGACCCTGCTTGGCGTGGCCAAGGGCGTGACGCGCAAGGCCGGTTTTGAAACCCTGTACCTGAACGACGTGCACCATGAGTTCACCCTCAAGGGCGACTCACCGGCCTTGCACCTGATTCAGCAGATCCGCGACGAGGCCCACCGTTTCGCCATCACCGGCCACCGCGCCCGCCGCGGCAAGGCCCGCCGGGTGTCCAGCCTGGAGGATGTGGCCGGGGTCGGGCCCAAGCGCCGGCGCGACCTGCTGAAACATTTCGGCGGCCTGCAGGAGCTCAACCGCGCCAGTGTCGATGAAATCGCCAAAGCACCCGGCATCAGTAAAAAGCTTGCCGAGTCGATTTATGCCAGCCTGCATAGCGAGTAGAATGCGGGCTCAACTTGCGGCCAGTCGTACCGATGAATATTCCAAACCTGCTCACCGTTCTACGCGTCCTGCTCATCCCGATCTTCATCCTGCTGTTCTATGTGCCCTATCACTGGAGCTACATGGCCGCCAGCAGCGTGTTCGCCGTTGCCGCCGCCACCGACTGGCTGGACGGCTACCTGGCGCGCCGCCTGCAGCAGAGCACGCCGTTCGGTGCCTTCCTCGACCCTGTGGCCGACAAGCTGATGGTGGCGGTGGCCCTGGTGCTGCTGGTGCAGACCCACGCCAACTTCTGGCTGACCCTGCCGGCCGCGGTGATCATCGGCCGCGAGATCGTGGTTTCGGCGCTGCGCGAGTGGATGGCCGAGCTGGGCGCGCGGGCGCATGTGGCGGTGTCCAACCTCGGCAAGTGGAAAACCGCGGCGCAGATGCTCGCGCTGGTGATCCTGCTGGGCAACCCGCCAGCGGTGACCTTCTGGGTAATCCTCGGTTACGCGCTGCTGCTGGTGGCGGCGGGGCTGACCCTGTGGTCGATGGTGCACTACCTGCTGGCCGCCTGGCCGCACCTGCGCGAAGGCTCTGAGCAGAAATAAAAGTTTTTTTGAATCAAGGGGTTGACGCTGTTTTAGAAATCGCTAGAATGGCACCCATCACGACGCGGGAATAGCTCAGTTGGTAGAGCACGACCTTGCCAAGGTCGGGGTCGCGAGTTCGAGTCTCGTTTCCCGCTCCAAATATAGATTTACAGGGTTTCATGGAAGTCTGTAAATCATTGAAAAAAGACGCTTCGGCGTCTTTTTTCGTTTCAGTCAGATCCATCAGGATCCGCGGGCATTCGGGCCTTTCCAGGCTTTGTACGAAATCCCAAGAAACCCAATCACCGCCCCTCGAACGCTGAAACTTTGTAGAGTCCCCCCGCATCGACGGAAAGGCATTCTGTGATGGCTAAGCGTTGTGAATATTCGGACGAGGTGTGAGGTGTGGTCTCCGATCTTCTTCATCAAGCCCAGCAGCTACCGGCTGAAGGTGGGGGCGCCTGCAGCATCCACGAACTAGGGCAAAGCCCTGGTTTGGAGGCGATCGATGCCTGAAAATCGACTTTGCTGCGTCAAGAAGTTGCTTATTGCAGCTCGGGGAAAATTGTTAGAATTTTCCCGGTACAGCAACTTTGGTCATGAGGGCTTGGTTTCAGTGAATATTCTTTCAATTTCCCTTGCGTATTGTCTGGGGTAGGGTATTCGGATCTTTATTATGTATTCTGGTAGTTCGATTTTTCTCTTCGATATTATGTAGTATTCAATAGTGTGGCCGATTGGGAAATTTACCTTGGGGCGTGATTGATTATATTGTCTCTGCCTCCATTTGGCTCTCTGTAGGTGGCTTGTTTTTTTATGATGTAAGCAATTAAATGTTTTTGGTGGTTTGATATGGCGTGCAGCAAATCTTCGCAAGAAAGCGAGGCATGTTGCATCCATTTTTCCATTAGATTTATAATGGGTTTGTGAACTTTTGAGCTTCTATCTATTTTCTCAGGGATGTGCTTGTCTAAGTCGTCAAGGAAGGTAGTGTAGGTGTCGGACTGCATAAGTTCGGAAAGTTTCATTTAAAATCCTTTGTAATTATTAGATCTCGCAATACCTCAATTAACTCACTCCCTGGGTGTCTGCAGGGATCTTTGGCTGCATGCTTCCAAGCTGTTACTTTTTCAAGGTTGTATGGGGTGTGAATGTGTTTGCCGTCGCGTTGAGGTCAGTGGCGGTGGTATAGCTCGATCGAGACGTTTCTATTTCTTTCCTCTTGGGTTTTGAAATGAAACTCTCTGACTCGAATTCTTGGGGCAAGGCCTAGGCGCACTCTGAACATATTTACTGGTGAGTACATGCCCTAGGCGCTGCTTTGAGGTGACAACTGTTGTCGTCATGAGATGCTTTTCCTGAACTCGTTAGGGTTATTTGATATCGGGTTGCTTTTTACTTGCTACGAAATATGCAAAGGCGTTATTCGTGAGGTACTTTCCATTTTGTCCGCTGTAATAACTAGCAGCGTCTGGCCATGCAAGGAAATTATTTTCTGGTTTTTCGGAAATGTTGCCGCTTTTGCGGTCAATTGAAAAAAGTTGCATCGCTCCCTTCCTAGCTATCTTAAATACTGTTTTTACAAACAAATCGGTTGCCGGGTCTTTCTTGGGGTCGTATGAAGCAGATAGTCTTCCATTTCGAAGGCAGGTGGGATCGTAGTCTGCTATGTTGGGTCTGATGTACTGGATGAGACCAGGGCCGATCGTCGCCCCGAAGTAGGAGTTTCTATCCTCGTTGGGGAATATATAATTTTTGCTGTATATGTGCTCTGGTAGTATTAGTTTGTTCCATATGGAGTGCTGTGGGCTGTCATTGTGGCATTCATTTAACGTGGGCATTATTTTGGGTGATCGCTCCTCCCATTTTCCTGTCTCGATAAATGTTATCTCGGGAAGTTGAGATAGCAGTTCTTTGGAGAAGCTAAGTTCATCGGCTTTCGTCATAAATACTAGGAGTGTTGGTGTTTTGTTGGCCATTATTGATTACCTTATTATGATTTGCCCGACTGGCATGTTGGTGGTGTCTAAAGATCCTGGGCTGGTAATTTTCCCTTTGACGATGGTGATTACGATAGCGCTAGGGTCTTGTTTCGTGATTCGGATGGCATTATCCCATTCGCGTTGTGACATTCCGTTGATTTTCCCTTTGTCCACTGTTTGAATGTATACGGTTCGGCCCTTGGCATCAGTGAATGTCATGTCTGTATATGAACCTCCCTTCCGACCTAATCCTCCAGGTAGAGGCTTTAAGTATGTCTCTCTAAGTTCAATGCCAGTCCCTGTCTGTCGTCCCCCTTGAGTATGCGACATAGGTGAGAGTTTATTGTCACGTAAGAACTGATCTCTAATTTGATCCATGTGACGTTTCGTTAGTGTATTCCCCCGGCGGCAAAGCCCCAGAGGGTCGATCCATGCGGCGGTGTTGGGGCCGTACTGGTAGAGGTTTATTCCACCTGCCAACCCTGCAGGATCCGGTGTGGTGAACCTTCCCACATCTGGATCATAAAATCTGAACGTGTTGTAGTGTAGCCCCGTCTCTCGGTCAAGGTACTGACCTTGGTATCGCAAATTCTGCTCGCGCTCTTGCTGTGGACTGCGCCATTCATCTCGTGTGGCTCCCCAACCGTGATAATCGATGCGCCACAATGTATGACCATCTTCATCCGTTAACTGTTCGGGCAACCCGGCCAAGTTGGAGTGGAAATGCCGTATTTCTTCTTCATTCAGATTCTCGTCTATACGTGCTAGTGGCTCATAGCTGTTAGGGCTCGCATAGATATAAAGGGTGGGCAGTGAGCTCTGTACTTCTTGTAGCAAGCGTAATCCCTGCCAGTGAAACAGCGTCCGGCATAATGGCTCAGCTTCGCCTGGCTTGTAGATCGCCTTGCTGACCCGTCGCCCCAGCGGGTCGTAGGAGAATACAATGCGTTCAACCTCACCATATCTCTCCTGCTCCAGGCACACCAGCCTATGTTCGGCGTCATACTCGAAGCGCTGCAACCGATGGCTACCGATTCGCTTCTCACTTAAGCGGCCAAAGCGGTCGTAGCGGTAGCGCTTGTCCTGATAGGCGAGGACACGGTTGTGCTCCAATAGTCCGTTGAGCTTTGGCCCGTCGAACATGTTTCCTGCCTTGTCGTACTTGAAATCCTCGACCTGTGTCGCCTGCCAGTTGAGACGTGCCTGTTGGACGGTTTGAAGTTGTTGGTTGGGATCGTAGCCATACCGATTGCTGCCTGTGTAGCTCCTACCCGTATGGGGTTGGTTGTGAAAGCGACCGATGACCTGTTCGAGGTGGGCATCTTCATCACTGGCAGCGCAGGACATGCCTTTGCGCTGGGTCTGAGTCAGCACTTCGGCGACAAGGTTGTCGCTGGCGTCATAACGATAGGTTTTGTCCAGTAATGGCAAAACTTCAGCGGGGGCATCGCGGTAGTGGATTGCCTTGCCACTCAAGCGCCCGCTTTTGTCATAACGGGTGCGCGTAATCAGGTTGCCTTGGGTGCGCATGACTTCGTCATGCTCGGCATCACGCTCAAAGTCACTAATGACCCGGCCGTCCAGATTGATCTGGTGCAGGTGCCCACTGCCGTAGTAGAGGTAATTGATATTGCGTTGATCGGGGAGGGTGAGCGTCTGCAGATTGCCCAACTCGTCGTAGAGATACTGCAACAGCCCGGCGCTGCTAGTTTCGCTCAACAGTTGCCCTGCGGGGTCGTAGGTGTATTCAAGCTGCTGTTCTTCACCCTGATTATTTGTGAAAGTGATGGACAACAGGTTGTCGGCGGTGTTGTAGCTGTAGTCGGTAATGCCATCCTCGGTGCGCTTGCTCAGCAGGCGGCCGACGGCATCACGTTCGAAGTCGTGGCGAATCGGCGTTGTTCGAGTTGCTGGGGCGTTCTCGGACAAAGGCGCTTGTTCATGGAGAGAGGGCACGTGGGTGAGGCTGGTGACCCCATCCAGCACGTCGTATTCATAAATGCGACCACTGCCATCCAGGTCTTCCTGCGCGATTAGGCGGTCCAGCTTGTCCCAACCAAAGCGATACGACTCATTATTCTCGTTGGTGAGCTGTAGCAGTCGGCCGTAGGCGTCATAGCGAAATCTTACGCTGTGACCCATGGCGTCCAGCCGTTCGACCATACGCCCGCTGCGGTCGTAGCGAAATTGCAGCTTCTTTTGCGCAGGATCGATGTAGCGCGTCAGCTGGCCGGCGGTATCAACTTCGTAGCGGTCGATACGACCATCGGGTCGTTCGCTTTCTATGAGATAGCCGCGAGCGTCATAGCGGAAGTGGGTCTGCTCTCCGCGGGCATTGATGCTTTCGCTCAGGCGGCCATGCAAGTCGTAGTGGTACAGCGTCTGGTTGTTGCTGCAGTCGCGATAGCTGAGCAACTGGCCACGGGTGTTCCAACCCAGGTGCTTGGTCTTTTCGAGGGCATCGGTGACGCGGGTAACACGACCTTCCGGGTTGTATTGATACTGTGTGCTCCGGCCCAGTGGGTCCTGCTCCCACAGCAAATTGCCATGAGCATCGTAGCCGCAGCGCCGGGTACGTCCTGCTCCGTCTGTGACCTGAACGGGCAAAGCCCAGTGGCGCAGATAGCTTATGCGTTCGCTTCGCCCAAGCGGGTCACGTGTCTCGATCAGACGCCCGATATCGTCATAGCTGTATTGCCACTCGCCGCCCTGTGGATCAGTTCGTTTGACCAACTGGCCGGCGACGATCTCTGCTTGCCAGCAGTTCCCAAGTGCATCGACGTGCTTGTAAACGTCGTACAGCGGGCCCCAGAAATAGCGGTCTATACGTCCCAGTCCGTCTGTTACGAGGGTTTCGCCTTCTTCGAGGTTGTACTCGAACTTGTACTCCTCCCCATCGCTACCCCAGTGGCGAACCACCCGCCATTCGTGGTCAGGTTGCGGTTCAAGCAAAGGCGGCAGGCGATAGGGTGTTCCGTCCGCCCGTCTTGGTGTAGGACGTTTTTCAGGAATGGTGTAGCGTGCCCACTCGTACTCGCGGACGGCGCCGCTAGCCAATTGGTGGCGCTTCAGATAGCCCTCTTTGGTATAGCTGAAGCGGCGCACCACCTGACCTGTCGCATCCAGGACTTCCTGCAACTGCCCACTGTCGGTATAGCTGTAGCTGACCAGCAGCTCGTTCCGCTCGATAGCGGGCTCACCGTTATTTGACAGGAAGAGCCGCGACACCTTGCATACGCGCCTTGTATGCGCAGCATCATAGTGAAGCTGGACAACCGTCTGGCCGTACTTGTCATAGAGTGCTTGAAGGCGACCTTGTTTGTCGTAAAGCACATCTACGTAATTGAGATTGCGGTCGCTCAGCCTGATGAGTCTTGAACGACTGGGCTCGTGCGGGTCGACATCAAAAACCTTGTAGCGCCCCTCATGAATGTCCTCGACAACTGTTTGGCCATCCTCCAACTGGAAGAACGCCAAGCCGTCCACAACACTGACAAAGGCATCGCCGGCGCGCAGGCGCCCGAGTTCCAGGCGATTGCCTTCTTCATCGACGTAAATCCACAACTCGCCGCCTTCAGGATGCGGGACGCGGACCAGTTCAACTTCATAGGGAACACTCCAGCCCTTTCCGAACAGGCCGCCGGTGCGTAAGTCTCTACTGTCGTAACTACGAGCCCATTGGATTCCCAGCAAGCCAGGTAAGTTGAAATCAACATCCTCCGGACCGTCCTGGAACTTGCTACCCGTGGCGACCGCAACGGGGTTGCCCAATTTACAACCTTTGATGCGCCCAAAACGTCGTGAAATGAGTATCCCCGCAATGATCCCGGTAAACATCGCAACCTTGCTCTTGCCATTGCGAATATCCCGAACCGTCGCCGTCCCGCCGCCAATGCGTACATTTGGCGATACCTTCTCATTCACATCGATCGTGGCGTCGCAGGTGGTCTTGTCACCCGATCGCGCTGCAGGCTGGCCGTTGATGAAGACCTTGTCCGACCCTTGCGCAATATGGTTTTCGGGCAAAGGCGGGTGGCGGCTGCATGAAATCTTGTCTTGCTCTTTGGATTCCGCGCCGGGGTCCTTTGGCGTGGTGACGGGCGGATTGAAGATGTCGCGTATCGCCATGCCCAGCCCCACCACCGGGAGCAGGTAGGGCACCGCCGCCATGGCCATGGAACCCACGTTCTCCAGAATCGAAGGCTCTGCTTGCTCTGCGTCGGCCGCTCCCCCTCCTGGCGGCCCTGTGATACCGGCTGCGCGAGCGGCGGGCTTGCTGTTGACGAACACGTTGTGTGACCCGCTTTCGATCTTTCCATAGGGGTCGGGTGCATCCACGCTGTTGCCAAGGCTGTCGCAAAAGCGGGAGATGGCATCGCCGACAGTCTGGTCTTCACCGACCGAAAGGGTGCTCATCGCACCGACCGCCACCCCCGCAACGGCGGCGATGGCGATGCCAGCTGCGCCCCCCGTCGCGACAGTACCGACAACGGCCAGGCTGATAGCGGCAGCCACGGCGGCGGTGGCTGCGGCATAAATGACGGCCTCTGCAACTGCACTGACCATTTCGGCGATCAGGGACGGATGCAGTATTTCATCGCCCATGCGGGCGGCGTGAACGATCTGCGCCATGGCTTGCAAACTCCAGAAGTTCTGAATGAGGTTGACCTGGGTGGTGAAGGGGTCAGGTGAATCGGAGCTCTTGTTTGATTGCGCGCCAGTGCTCGATGTCGTCGCTGCTCAAAGGGCTTGGCTTGCTGTAGTTGATCACCAGCAGCCGGTGCTGGCCTGGAATCATGCAGGCGGCCTGGAGCTGGAAATTGGGCTTGTCCCCCACCTTGAATTCAATGGCCATTTCGCGGGCTTCGACGGAGTGTTCACCGCCCCCCAAACGCGCGATCTTCGTGGGTGTGATGGTCATTGCCCCGGACTTTTTTCGCAGCATCCGCAGTTGGTCATCGATGGCTTGGTCCAGGGTCTTGTCATTGGCGACGGGGCTGCGCGCCATTACCAACGTGGTGTCTCGGGCACGAAAGCGCAGCATGTTGAGCGTGAGGTCTTCAGGTGCTTCCTCGCCTAGATTGAGGATCAGGTCGTGAGTCAGGTATTCCGTCATTGCGGGAGTCCTTTCAGGAGGTCTTTACGTACGGGCAAGTGCAAGCAGCTACTTGAAATGCCCATCCACATCGGCTTTCAGTGCACTGCTATCGCGTCCATCCGCTGCGGCACCTGCCGCTCCGCCCTCAGGGTTGAGGTCGAGCTTCGCTGCGGGCGTGTTGATCTGTCCGGTCTGTTGGCCGGTGAGGTTGAAGGTCTCGCAGGTGATATTGAGCGTGCCGTTGGCCTGCATCTCGATCAGTGTCTTGCCGCACTTGAGGCGCAGGGTGTTGCCTGCTTCGATCTCGTAGTCGCCGGCGATGAGGTCGTTTTTGCCGCCGCCGACTTTCAGGGTGTCGTTGGCTTTCACCACGCGCAGGCGATTGCGGCCGATGGCAACGGACTCGTCCTGGCCAATGCTCTGGGTCCTATCAACACCGACGGTGAGAGACTGGTTGTTGTTGACCTGAGTGTTCTGGTCCTTCTGGGCATGGATGAACACCTCTTCCTTGCCCAGTTCGTCCTCAAAGCGCAGCTCATTGAAACCATCCCCCTTGTGGGTCTGGCTCTTGATGGTCATGCGGGTCTTGTGGTCGGGCAGGTCGTAGGGCGGGAGCTGATCACCACAGTAGGTACGCCCGGTAATCATCGGCTGGTCGGGGTCACCGTTGACGTACTGGATGATCACGTCCTGGCCAATGCGCGGGATCGCCATCGCGCCCCAGCTGCCACCGGCCCAGCCTTGCGACACACGCACCCAGCAGGAGCTGAACTCGTTGTTCTGGCTTTCACGGTCCCAGGGAAAGCTGACCTTCACCCGGCCCCACTCATCGCAATAGATCTCTTCTCCCTTCGGGCCGACCACGGTAGCCATGTGCGGGCCATCAACGCATGGTTTTGATAGTGGGGCAGGGCGCCATTCGGTCCGGCCGGGGACCAGCGCGGCGGTCTGCTCGTAGTGCGTGCTTAAATCTGCGCCGGCGGCTTCTTCCTGCAGGCTGGTGAATTGTTTGCCTTTGTGGGTAACCGTGCTCACCCGCCAATGCGCGTTGAGGTCGTCACGTGGGTGACCTGTCAGGGTGAAGCTCAGGCCCGGTTGCAGGCGAACATCGTCACCCTCAACCTCGGCAATACGCACATCGTGGCGCAGCGCAGTGATGCGGTTTTCAGTGAACGGCTTGCCGACCGCATCGCGTTTGTAACGGCCTGGGTAATCGAAGAATTCGTACTCGTTGGACTGATGCTCCAGGAAGGGCCCGGCAGCTCTGTGTTCCTGGCGGTAGGCCGGGTTGGTAAAGGTGTAGTCGCGCTGAACCTGGCGAGCGGTGCGCACCTGTTCGCTGTAGCGCAAGCGGCGAAGGCACGGCATGGCTTGATCGCCACCGCCGGTGGCTTGGTACAGCACGCTGTCAGGGTCTACAGGCTCGTCGGCATCAAAGAAGCCCTCGTCGTCATCCTCGGCCTTGATGGTCCCATGGCTGATCAGCCCGAATGATTGCAGCCGATCGGTAATGATCAGCTTGTGCAGCTTTTCACTGTGCGCAAAGCGGTAGACGAAGCCTTCTTCGGCAGCCAGGCGGGCGATGAACGCCAGGTCCGTCTCACCGGCCTGAACGCAGAACTCGCGGACCTGATGGTCCATGCTGGCGCGCAGTTCGTACTGGTTGATGCCCTGGCGCTGGAGCATCAGCTCGAGAATTTGCGGGACGGTCTTTTGCTGGAAGATGCGCCAGTTCGAGCGCAGGTCGGCCCGGGCCAGCTGGGGCTCGACCAGCGCGTGATAGTAGGTGCGGTAGAAGCCGCTTTCAGCCTGGCTGAATCGGCTGACCAGGCCATGCACGTAACGCACCGGGCGTTCGCCGTCCCAGATGGTAAAAAGTACGGGCTTGTCGAGCAGGTGGCCGAAGTCGATATCGTTTTCGAAGCTGATGAGTTTCAGCTCCAACTCGAAGGGCATGCTGATCCCCTCTCGGAGTTCGAACGACACCACTTCGAATTCAGCTTTTCCAACCAGCGGCTGGAAGCTGTAACGCAAGTCAGATTGGGCAGGCATAAGCAGTCCTTGTCGCCGGCTGACATTTAAGAAAGTCCGGGCAGGCAGGCCTGCCCGGTTGCCGTGCCGCTATATCAAACCGCAGTCTCTTTGGGTTTGCGCCAGTCGTCCCCGCCTGCCGTGCTTGCGGTGATGTGCTCCCACTCAATGCCACGGTAAGCCATCGAGACTTTGAAGAATTGAGTGAAATCCTTGTTGTCCTCGTCTTGGACGTGCGGCATTTCAAGATCGATATCGACGATTACCGCGTCGGTAAGCTTCGTCGTGAAGAATCGCTCTTGAGTGCCCTCGACCGAGGTCCGGTACCAGCTGAGCTCGACGTTTGGCAGCATTTCTCCACTGGAGAGCGCGCCGTATAGCAGCGGTACCGCTTTGTTCAACGCGCACGTGAAGATCAGCGGTCCATGCACGCGTTGTCCTGCCGGCTGACCGCTCTGCGGATCCGTGGGCACGGTGATTCGATGATTGACTTGCTGCACCAGAATTTGGTCTTCGTGGCCTTCCTGGTAAATGTTGCCGACGGAGTCAGCGGTGAAGGCACCCTTAGTGATGTTGCCTTGGGTCTTCCCTTCGATCGTGATGTAAGCGGGTGTTGGCATGGCAGTTTCTCCTGCGTCCATGTGGATATAAACACGCGCACCCAGGGTGGCGTGGCCATCGGGAACGATGGGCTTGTCAACGAAGCAAACGCTTCGCTAATTCGTTGAAATCCGTGGCGACACGCGCCGATCTCTTACTGCTGCAAGATGCCGTTCAGCGACTCCAGCACCTCGGTTGTAATGAGGTGCAGCCGGTAGCTGTAGATGCCGTAGGCCACCGCCATGGCGAGGGCGGAAATGACCAACGGACTCCACCACGGCCATTGCCGGTTCATGCGGAAGTTGCTTGGGGCGACGTTGGTGTACGGATCGCAGACGGTCTCCGGCGTAGGGCCGCGCAGCTCGCGAATGATCCCGTGCAGTTGATGTATCAGTGCGTTGAGGGATTCTTCGCCCTTCGGCGCGATGGCGTACTTGCCCTTCAAACCAAGGCACAGCGCGAAGTACATGAACTCCAGCGCGTCCTGATAACGTTTGGGCTCCTGCATGAGGCGCGACAGTACGGTGAAGACTTTCTCTCCACCCCAGGTTTCGTCGTGGAAGATGCTGAGCAGGGGTTCCTGGCTCCAGCAGCTGGTTTTACCCCAAGGCCTGTCCATGACAGCTTCATCGATGAAAAGGCAAAGACCGTATGAGTACGCCAGCAACTGAGCGGGCTCGTAGCCGTGCTGGCGCATCTCTTCCCGCACGTTTTCGATCTGGTTGCGCACCTGCTGGTGCACCTCCTTGATGTTGGGCAAGGCATCCAGTGTGCGCAGGCGTATCACCAGGCCGAACAGTGGCGCGGCTGCATCCAGCATCAGGTTGTCGTAGCCGCCACGTAGCTGGAAATCTGGGTCTGCCGGGTAGCCTTCATACACCGGCTCTGCCTTTGGCGTTCGCTCAGCGTCATCAGCCGATGTCGGTGCGGGTGAGTCGTTGGACAACGACGCCTCGAGCATCGCGTGCAGTTGCTCGCTTTCGACCTGTTCGGCATCAGTTGGGGGGCTGTTTTCTTCTTTCATTTCATTCACTCCTGATCGCCCAGAACTGCAGTTCCAGCCCCGGGAACTCCCCCGCGACATGGATACCGAAGCCACTGGATGCCTCCATGCCCGCCCAGGCCGGGGAGCGACGGTCCAGCTCGAAGTAGGTGAAGCCTGCATGGAAGGGCAGATCCCGAGGAGCCACGGGCAGCGGCACCAGTGGAATACCTGGAAGCTGCAGCGGCACTACCTCGTTCAACGACTCCAGCGAGACGACCTTTGCCTTCTGCACGAACATCCGACGCAATGTCTGAGGCGGCATTTGGGCTCGCACTGCCAGAATGAAGTCGGCCTCGTCGATCAGGCGGCGATCCTCCAGCGTGGTTGTCAGCAAGCCGTACTCCAGCGTCTCCAGCGGCAGCGAAACGGCGCGGGGTTGCAGTACCGTGCTCAGTGCCCGGCGTAGCGTGTCCTCCAGCGGCTTGAAGGAGGTGCGCAGCGCGGTATGGTGATAGGCGGGGTATTCCTGCGGCAGCCGGCTCTCGTCGGTAAACGTCACGAACTCGCCACAGGCCTGGCTCATGCACAGGTACAACTGTTCGGGGTGGGTCTGCCCTTGCCTGGCCAGATGCTGGAAGCATGGCCACCAGCGGTTCATGGCCTGCAGCAGGTTGAAGTCGCGAATGTCGGCGATGCCGGACTGCCCTGAGGCGCCAATGCGGGCGGCGAGGTTGCGCGCACGTTCGCGCAGGGAGTTGGTGATTTCTTCCAGATACCGTTGCAGCGCGGGTACGGCGCGCACTGAAACGCTGGTGGGATAGAAGCCTTCATCCAGTTGCAGGCTGCCATCGGGGCGCCGTTCCAGAATGCGCGTCACGGCCAGGCGGGTGTAGGCGCTGCTGTCGTCGGCCTTGCGTTTGAGTTGCAGGTTGGGCACCGCCAGGTCAACCTGCACCAGGTCACCGTCGGCGCTGTGCGTGTCCTTGATTTCCAGCGCCTGGGCGCTGTAACGGAAGTTGGCGGGGTTATCGGGCCAGCTCACCTCACGGCCACCTTCGGTGCGCAGCGGCAGGCACAGGTAGATCTCGCTGTCCTTCGCGCCGTCGTCTTCGATTTCCAGCGGTGGCGGTGGTGGCAGGTCTGCAGGGATATCGATCACCGTGCCGTCCGGCATGATGCCCCGTGCACGGGTGATGGCGACCTTGCCCAGGCTCAGATATTCGTCGTTCAACTGCAGCTCGCTGAAGCCATAGAAGGCTGCATTCAGGCTGCCAAGACGTTGATGCAGGGACGCTTCGGCGGCACGGGCGGCCTGCTGGAAATGCTGTGGTTTGACGAACAGGCCTTCCGGCCACAGGACAGGGTTACGTGAACTCATGAGCGCTCCATGTCAGCGTGAGTAAGCGAGAAGGGCAGGGTTACAGGCGCCATCAGTCTTCCTCCTTGAGCAGGAGCTGCGTGTCGTTGAGCAACACCGACAGGATGATCTGGTGCCCGCGGGGCGGAATGCGCAGCACCTGGCTCCAGGTGGCGTTTTCCTGGTTCCGGTAGTCGGCGATCACCGCGACGAAGCGCGTTTCGGGCTCGATGGGCGCAAAGGGGATGAACTTGAACTGGCCAGGGCGCAGCAGGTAATCGTCATCGCGTATGTAGGTGCTGCGCAGCGCCTCGGCAGGGTCCTTGTCCAGCAGTTCGTAAACGCTGTTGCGCAAGTGAGAGTCGTCGCGCAGTTGCAGGATCTTCACGGCCATGGGCGTAGCGACGGGCTCGGCGGCCACGGTGGTGGTGCGCGGCAAGGTCAGCACCACGGTCGGGTCGTCGTAGCTGCCCGGGGTACTTTCTTCCATGGGGGAGCGCGCCGGATCCTCGCCATCGTCAACTGGCGAATCGACGGGTGACATGGCCGGGAATTGTTCCTGCAGGTACTCGAACAGGGCCCCGACTTTTTCGGTCAGCACGTAGGGGTCGCCTGCACTCAGACTGACCGCGTAAGGGCTGGGCTCCACAACCGGCCCGGGCTCGGGCGCCACCTCAAGGCTGTTCGGGTTGCCATTGAGCGTTGGGCTGGCGTTGATGCTGAACGCGACCTGGGTGGGGTGTTCCCCGGGCGGTCCGACGGGCAATGAGGGGTCCATCACCACCTGGCCAATCTTGCTCAGGGACGTGCAACCCGAGAGCCCGATCAGCGCCGTCAGCAGGCCGGCCACGCATGTTGGACGCATCATGGGCGTTCTCCTGCAATCAGCCGTTCCAGTGGGCTCTGCTGCGCTGGCGCTGCCTCTGTGTCCAGTGCCGCCAAGGGGTCGTTGCCCATGCCCGGTTCGAATGCCGAGCAGATGTCCGCGACAGCCTGGGGGGCGGTTGCAGCGGCATGACAAGCCTCGGGTGGAACATTCAGCAACCAGTGATCAAGGGTTCTCTGTTCAGGGCTGAACAGGTCCTCCAGTGAGCGTGCATCGGCCTGCGCAAGCTGGGCCTGCAGCCGATAGGCGCCAATGCGCAGCTGGTCACCCTCGAGCAGCCGCCTGGCGGTAAGCGACCCCAGGCTGTGGAGGCTGTCGTTCAGGTAGGTACGCTGACAGCGATCGATGACGCAGAAGCTGCCCTCGATCCAGCGGATCTCGCAATGGATCGGTGCAACGCTCTGCTCACGATCGTTGATCTGCCAGGTGGCCTTCGCGCTGCCGATGGTGCCGCCTGTACGATCGAACTGATGTCGGGCAGCGACGTTGTGTTGCAACTGATCCAGGTTGGTGATGCTCAAGGTCAAAGTGCTCATGAGCGCCCCCGGAACCGCACCACAGGGCTGCTCTGGCCGTGACGGTCATCGACGAAGCTGGTCCAGCCCAGGTAGGCACCCAGGCTACGGTGCAGGCAGAAGGGCGGCAGTGCGTTCTGCTTCAGGCGCAGCTCCAGGTCGTAGGCGAGGCCATCACGCAGCAGGAAGTCGATCAATGCCCGTAACCGGCCGAAGTTGATGCCGCTGGGCAGCAGGTCACGCAATTGCGCTGGGTCGAGTTCGCTGATCACGATGGTGAACTTGCTGCTGCGCGTTCGCGTGCGGCTGCCCACCATGAAAGTGCTGCCCAGTTCGCCGTTGCTGCGGCCAAGGCTGACCAGTTGCCTGGCGGCAGTGGGGACCGAGCGGGTTTCGAACTCGCGGATCTGTACCTGCTTCAAGTCGAAGCAGTGGGCGATGATGCCGGCGACCGTGCCCGGCGCACGGCTGCGGCTGGCAATGACGCCGGCGAAACTGAGCAGCCGGCTCCACGGCAGTGCCGTGTCCCCGCGCAACTGTCTGTCATTCAACCCGAGCAGGGCAAAGATGTACTGGGAGAACCCATCGGTAGCTCCCGGCTGAAAGCGGATGTAGTAGCGATATTTACGCCAGATGCGATGCAGCAGGCTGAGCAGGTAGTGGTTGAAGAAATCGAAGAACGCCGGCCGCACACCGATGCCCTGTGCATGCTCGTATGCCACCTGCTCCAGGTAATAGGTGGGCAACGGCGAGTCGGTGCCATGCAAACCCATGAAGGTGGTGCACACGCGATAGCGGTCAGCTTCCCCGGGCATGCGTTCGACCTTGTATACGTCGGAAACCGGGAAACTCAGCCGCGGGTCACTGGAAAGCCGCACCCTCAACCGGGTGGCCTGATCTGGCCAGCGTGGTTCCAGGTCATCCCCGTGCAAGCCGTGCAGGCGTTCCAGCAACTGGAAGAAGTTGTACTGGTGCGCCTCGGCGAATAGCTTGTCGGCTAGATCAGCGGTTGTTTGCCGGTCTGGATTGGCCATGTGTAGTGCTCGTTGTTGGTGGTGTTGATCACTTCCAGTTGGTGGAAGGAATTGATGCTGGCGTACAGGGCGAAGAAGTGCGCGAGCACGCAACCGAACAGGTACAGGTCGCCTTCGCAGAGGAATGCGCTTTGATCCAGCTTCAGCCGCGTGCGCAAGCCACGAATGGGCTGGCCCTTGATCAGCCAGTCCAGCGGCTCTGTTTGCACATCACGGATGCCATCGAGGCGTTTGCGGGTGATGCGTGTCTGCTGGATGTCGTGCAAGGCCGCGAAGTCGTAAGCGCGGATGACCGCTTTCAGCGGCTCGGCCGAGAGCAGCGACAGGTAGTTGAGCGACATGTTGGAGATCAGGGCCCACTGCAACTGGCCATCCAGCACCGGCCGGTAGGGGCGGGTGGGGGCGCGGATGTTGGTATAGGTGGCCAGGGGCGGCGTGATCTCGGTGAGCACGTTGATGTCATCGATACCCAACGCCAGCGGCAGGTCGCGGTTGGTGCAGGTCAGGTCGATGGACGCTGTTTCCAGTTCGCCGATGTAGGCGTTGGCATCGGCGCGCACGAAAGCGATGCGGTGGGTGACGCCATCACCGCGCAGGGAGTCCTCGAGTGTGTAGCGGTAGTACAGCGCCGTGCGCCCTTGCACATGCTCGATCTCATGGGCGAACGACTCGAAGGGGCGGAAGGTTCTCAGGTGCTCACCGGTACTTCCGTCAGTCGTGGTGCGGGTGCTGATGACCCGATCGACACTGAAGATTTCATAGGCGTGCCGCTCCTTGCCTCTGGGCACAAGCTCGACCTGGGCGGGCCGGTTGGACAGGTCGATGGGCTCGGCGCTGTGGCTTAGCAGGTTCACTGCCGGGGTGCAGAACAGGCTGAAGTCTGCTTTGCCGACACGCAGCGAATCCGGTAACTGTCGGGTGAAGTGAAACTCGAGGCCGACCCGCTGAGTCGCTTGATCAGGCCAGATTTTCTCCAGGCCGGTGACGCTGACGAAGTGGAAACGCTCGGGAAATACGAAGTACTCCTGCAGGATCCGGTAACCGTCAAAGACGTTCTGTGGGTAAGGCAGCAGCGCTTCGTCCGGGCTGAAGCCTGGGAACACGATGCTGCTGGCCGGCAGCCGGCGTACCCCGCCATTGACTGTCACGCAGACATGCTTGAGGTATTGAGCGATCCACAGGTACAGCGTGCGGGCAGTTTGGGTATCACCGCTCAGGTGAAAGCCGAGGCTGGCGCAGCCCAGGGTGTTCATCGGCCGCTCGACCAAGGTTTGCAGGCCGATGCGAATCACCGAACTGTCGAGTGTCTGGGTTGCGTTCACCGACTCGATCTCGAACGGGTGAATGTCCACCGCCGTGCAGGTGCGGAATTCGCAGGGCACCCCATCCACGGGGCTGGAGAACAACCGCGAGCCTTTGGCGATGGGTTGCGACTGGCTGAGCGCTTGCTTGCGCGGCGTGAACTGGATGATCGTGGCGCTCGGCAGGGGCCGCAGGTAGTTGGGCCACAGCAACTGCAGCATGGGGTGCGTCAGCTCGGGCAGGTCGTCCTCCAGCTTGAGCCGCAGTTTGGCCGTGAGGAATGCAAAGGCTTCCATCAGGCGTTCGACATCCGGGTCGCTGCCCCCCTTGCCGAGCAGGCGGGCGAGTTGTGGGTTGTCCTGGGCGAAGTCGTTCCCCAGTTCATGGAGGTAACGCAACTCTTCGCTGAATCGGTCCTTGAGTGACATAGGTCACCTCACTCGGGTGTGGCGGTTATGGCCATTGACCAGCAGCTCCAGTTGCAGCTGCTCCGTGTGGTTGTTGACCTGCACGTGGCAGTCCAGCCTGAAATGCAGTTCCAGCGGGGCATGGCAATCGGGGACGGCCTTGAGCGCGCGCACGTGCACACGCGGCTCAAAGCGCTGAATGGTGCGGCGGATGTCCGCGCTCACCTGTTTCAGCAGGTCGCCACTGCTTGCGTCGTGCCCGTTGAAGTCACTCAGGCCCAGCTCAGGGCTGCTTTGCGAGCAACCCTGGCGAGCATTGAGCAGCGTTTCCAGGTGGCGCTTGATGGCGGCGAACTTCTGGGTAGCGTTCTCTTGCCTGGAGGGCACCCGGCTTGCGAGTTGATCCGTCACCAAACGGTCGAAGAATCCACTCATTGGGTATCAAGCCGACCGACCAGGGAGATCTCGAAATTCGCCCCCATGTACTTGAAGTGCGGGCGCACGGCGAGCGAGACCTGATACCAGCCCGGGTCGCCGGCAACGTCCGACACCTCGACCCTTGCAGCACGCAATGGGCGACGGCTGCGCACATCGGCTGACGGGTTCTCCTGGTCGGCGACGTACTGCCTGATCCATTTGTTCAGTTCGGACTCAAGGTCCTTGCGCTCTTTCCAGCTACCGATCTGCTCGCGCTGCAGCACTTTGATGTAGTGGGCCAACCGGTTGACGATGAACAGGTAGGGCAGCTGGGTGCCGAGCTTGTAGTTGGTTTGCGCTTGCAGGCCTTCCGGGGTCTTGGGGAAGTTCTTCGGCTTCTGTACCGAGTTGGCCGAGAAGAACGCGGCGTTGTCGCTGTCCTTGCGCATGGTCAGGGCGATGAAGCCCTCTTCGGCCAGCTCGAACTCCTTGCGGTCGGAGATCAGGACTTCGGTCGGAATCTTGGCCTGCAGCTGACCCAGTGACTCGTACAGGTGCACCGGCAGGTCCTCGACGGCACCACCCGACTGCGGGCCGATGATGTTCGGGCACCAGCGGTAGCGGGCAAAGCTGTCATTGATGCAGCTGGCCAGCAGGAAGGCGGAGTTGCCCCACAGATAGTTGTCGTGCCGCCCGGCGATGTCCTCGTCGTAGGTGAAGCTCTGAACCGGGTTTTCTTGCGGGTGATAGGCAGAGCGGAGCATGAATCGCGGCCCGGTCAGCCCGGTATGACGGGCATCCTCGCTTTCGCGGAATGCACGCCATTTGGCATGCCTTGGGCCGGCGAAAATGTCCTTGATCTCCTTCAGATTGGGCAGCTCTTCAAAGCTGCTCAGGTTGAAGAACTCAGGAGAGGGCGCCGCGAGAAAAGGTGCGTGTGCCATGGCACCGACCGAGGCCATGTAACTCAGCAGCTTTATATCGGGAGAAGAGGGGCCGAAGCTGTAGTTGCCAACCATCGCTGCAACGGGTTCACCACCAAATTGGCCATAACCTGCGGTGTAAACATGCTTGTAGATGCCGCTGCAAGTGATATCGGCGGCATTATCGAAGTCATCGAGCAGGTCATCTTTGCTGACATGCAAGACTTCAAGCTTGATGTTCTCGCGGAAGTCGGTTCGGTCGACCAAAAGTTTGAGGCTGCGCCACGCGGATTCAAGTTGCTGGAACTCGGGCTGATGCAGGATGGCATCCATCTGCCTGCTGAGCACCCGATCCAGTTCAGCGATCATCTGGTCGACGCGATGTTTGTTGATGAGTTGATCAGGGTCATGGCTTTTAAGGATTTCGGCGATAAAAGCAGATACACCCTGGCGAGCGACTTGATAGCCCTCTTGAGTAGGCACCAACTTGGTTTCTGCCATGATCTGGTCGAGCAGGGTGGCGTTGCTCAGTGTTTCGGTTGTTGTTTCAACCGCGACGGTCGTGCTGTTTTGCTTTGGCATGGGGACGCTCCGTTGTCTCAGTCTTCTTTTGGCGCCTCGAGCACCAGGTCAAGTTCTTCTGCCAGTTGTTTGCGTGCCTGTTCGTTGTTCAGCAGGTGCTGCAGTTGCTTGCGGAACGTGGGCACGTTGCCCAGTGGGCCTTTCAGTGCGACCAATGCCTCGCGAAGCTCCAGCAGCTTGTTCAGCGCCGGTACCTGGCGGGCGATGCTGTCTGGCCCGAAATCGTTGATGGACTTGAACTGCAGGTTGACCGCCAGCTCTGCGTCGGGGGCAGTGCTGAGCATGGATGGCACGGACATGGCGAGGCTGACATCGGCGTCGTTCAACACATTGTTGAAACTGTGTTTGTCGATTCGCATGATCGAACGGTCTTCCAGCGCGCGGGCATCATCCAGGCCGAAATCGCCTAGTACCAACATCTTGTGCGGCAGCTCTACCTCGGCTTGTTCGCCGTCGGTGGCCGGTACGTACTTGATGTTTATGCGTTCTTTGGGTGCAACGGAGCCTGAGCGTTTACTCATGAGTTTCAGCCTTCGTGAAGTTTGAATATATGTAGGAAGCGTCCTACAAAGTTATGTTTAAATTTAAACGTAATTGGCTTCTCGCCATGTGCGTGTAAAAAACCATGCACCGAAAAAATATTGTGCGTCGAGCGTGAAAGTGTAAGGAAATATTTGGTTGTGAATATTGTTTTGTCTGTACTGGCCTTTGTTTCGTTTCGATGCTCCACTATCCAGTAATTGTATTTGATGACTACTGTTGAAGCGTGACTGGCCAGTCGGGTAGCGCTGTTGCCGTATTTGATGAGTGAGTGAAACCAATGATTGTCCGCTATGCATATGGCGTTGGGCTTTCGATGTTGCTCTCCCAGGCGCCAAGTTTGGCAAGCCAGGCCAGCGACTGCCCGCAGATCGTTTCCAACGTCGAGCGTCTGGCTTGTTTCGACCAGGCCGCTGGCACCCCGGCGCATGTGACGAAACTGCAATGGTCCGCGCCAGAGCAGGATTCGCCCACGCTGCGTCGTGTGATGACCCATGAAGCGGGGCGGTCGCCGGAGGAGCTGACGTTTCGCCTCGAAAAAGGGGATGACGGGCTGATGATCTCGGCGCCCGCAATCGCTTCGGTCGCACCGTACCCCTACCTGGTGATCAGTTGTGTGCAGAACATTTCCAGGTTGCAACTGGTTACCGCACAACCCATCGATGCCGGCCGGGTGATGGTGCGATTGCAGGGGGAGCGTGGCTCCACTCTCGCTACCCCCTGGCAGGTGACGGAGAACGGCCAGGTGCTTGACGCTGGCAGGGGCTTGCCGGGCATCGAGCAGATCAAGCCACTGATCGGGGCCCATCGCATTCAGGTCGAGAGCGACAACCCAGCCGTTGATGGGCTGGTTTTCGACGCTCAGGGGCTGGACCCACTCATCGATGAGGCGCGCAAGGCATGTCGCTGGTAGCAGAGGTCACCACACAGGAAATTGCCCGGTTGCTTGCCCCCATCGACGCGCAGAACCCTGCCGGCCTGTTCGACGTGGAGAACGAAACCTACCAGGCCATCGACCAGGAAATGGTCAAGCTGGGTGGGTTGCAGGAGCCTTCCATCGACTGGGCGTATATCGAAGAAGCGTCCCGCCAGTACCTGGGCCAGGAGTGCAAGCACCTGCGCATCGTCGCCCACCTGGGTGTCGTTTGGCTGCGCAGCCAATGCTGGGAGCGCTGGGGTTTTACCCTCGCACTGCTGGCCGGCATGGTCGAAGCCTATTGGGAAAGCGCATACCCGAAACCGGGCCCCAAAGGGTTCCTCGGCAAGCGCAAGCTGGTGGGCCTGATGCTCAACCGTTTGCTCGTGGCGTTGCCGCGCCTGGACCGCTTCACGTTCAGCCCCGCGCACGCCGCGGCGGCTCAAGGCGCGCTGCAACGCCTGCAACAGCAGCGGGAAGCAGCGCAGCTCGATGAAGCGGCCGTTGGCGAACTGGAGCGCCTGCTACGCAAGCACACGGAACTTTCAAACGGCCTTGCCGAGCCCACCACGGACAAGCCCCCTGCAAAAGGCATCAAGGCTGCGCCACTGGCCGAGGTCATCGCCACACCAATGCCCCGTGTGTCGTTGGGCAACGAGCGGGAATCACGAAGGGCCATGCTGACCATGGCCGAGCTGATCAATCAACAGGACCCTTACGATCCTGCTGGCTACCAATTGCGTCGGTTCGGCTTGTGGGCGCACATCCAGACGCCGCCTCAAACCAGGCAGGGCAACCGCACGGAGCTGATGGCGGTGCCGCAGGACATTGCCGGGGACTATGAAGATGCCATTGCCGCTACTGCAATCGACGCGGCCCTGCTGCAGCGGATCGAAAAGAGCGTGACGGCTTGCCCCTACTGGATTCGCGGCAGCTTTCTGGCAGCGAGCGCTGCCACGCGGCTGGCGATGGGCGAGGTGGCTGAGGCCATTCGCGCTGCGACCGCGCGGTTCGTGCAGCGCATGCCCGCGCTGCAGCAGTTGTGCTTCAGCGACGGCAAGGTATTTGTCGATGACCAATGTCTGGCGTGGCTCAGGGGCGCACAAGGGCAATCCGATTCGGACGCGGCCTCTCAGGAATTCGCCACGTTGCGAGAGGAGCTGGCCTGCCAACTGGAAACCAGCGGCGTGGAAGCGGTGTTGCTCAGGCTGCAGGGCATGCAGGCGGACTTCCGCAGCCTGCGTGAGCGCTGCCATACCACGGTGATCGCGGCTGATCTGCTGGCTGCTCGGGGCGTGTCCTGGTTGGCCCAGGACTTGTGCGCAGGCGTTGCCCGAACGATGCAGGAAACCACCGCCAGCGCCTGGGAGCCTGAGGTGTTTCAACGCCTTCAGCAGTACGCGTGCACGGTCCATCACGGGCTGATTGGAACAAGGAACGGGAGTCAGGATGAATCAACTGTGGAAGCATCTTAAACGTTGGGGCTTGCCCCTGCTGGCCCGCATCGGCCTGGCCATGCCGCTGCTGCTCGGGCTGGGTGCCGCATTGATGCTGGTTGCAATCTGGTGGCTCGGCCCGCAATGGGTCTGGCGCGAGCAGCAGCCGCTGGCTAGCGTGGCGCATCGTGGCTTGGCCAGCCTGGCGCTTGTATTTGTTCCGCTACTCTGCTGGCTTGTGGTGCTGCGCAGGCGTTTTCGCCGTTTGCAGGCCGAACGCAAGCAGGCGGTAGACGCTGAACTGGACAACGTGTTGCCTTTCGTCCAGGCACAGGAAAAAGCCTTGGACCAAGGGCTGGCACGCTATCTGGACAATGCGGGTGGCAGGCGTGCCTTGTACCGGCTGCCGTGGTATCTGGTGGTGGGCGACCAACAGGCCGGCAAGACCAGCTTCATCGACCGTACCGAACAGAGTTTTTCCCTGACCCGCATCGACAAGGCACAAGCGCGAGGCAGGCAAGCGCAAGTGCTGGCTTATCCGATAGGCTGGTGGGTCAGCAACGATGCGGTGATCATCGACCCGCCGGGCGCTTTCGTCCGTCAGGAATCGTTGGCAGGGTCATCAGCCGAGGAGTCGGACACGTCGAAAGCACCACCCGCCACCTCGGCCAGGTTGTGGGAACACATGCTGGGCTGGCTGGTGCGTAACCGAAGCCAGAGAGCACTAAACGGCTTGCTGTTGGTCGTTGACCTGCCTGCGCTATTGCATGGCACGCCTGAGCAACGTGCCGCCTTGGCGCATGTGCTACGCACGCGGCTGTATGAAGTGAGCAGTCAGTCGGGCTCGCGCTTGCCGCTGTATGTGGTACTGGCCAAATTCGATCTGCTGGACGGTTTCGACCAGCTGTACGCTGGGCTTCCCGCCGCCATGCGGGAAAACATGCTGGGCTTCACCTTCAAGCTGGATGCGGTCGGCACGTTCGATGCCTGGCTGGATGAATATGGCGATCATTACGATCGGTTGATCAGGCAATTGTTTGAACAGGTAGTGGACCGGCTCGATGTATTGGGCGGTGCGCCATTGCGAATTCGCTTGTTCTCGTTGCATGCCCAGTTGATCGGGCTGCGTCCGATACTGTTGGCCTTCCTGAAAGAAACCCTCGCAAGTGACCGCTTCACCACGCCTGCCTTGGTACGTGGCGTGTACTGGTCTTCGGTCTTGCAGCAGGGCGACATGCTCAATGCGTTCGTGCGTGAGGCGGCACAGCCGTACAAGACCGAGTTTCCGCTGCGTGAAGGCAAGGCGCAGGGGCAGGCGCTGGTCTACTTCATTCAGCACGCCTTCCGGCGGGTCATCTACCAGGAGGCCGGCCTTGCCGGGGACAACATCAAGGTAGCGCGCAGCAAACGTCGGTTGCTTTGGGTTGGTTCTGCAGTAGGTGTGCTGGCCTTCAGTGTCGCCATCGCCAGCTGGCAACGCTACTTTGACATCAATGGCGCCAAGGCCGCCAACGTGCTCGCCAAGAGCAGAGAGTACAGTCATCACGAGGTGGACCAGCGTCTGGACCCCACCGGGCGCAACCTGCTGGAACCGCTGGACCAGATACGCGATGCCGTGTCAGTGTTTGGCAACTATCGCGCCGCGTGGCCGGGTGTTTCCGACCTTGGCTTGTATCAGGGGCGCGCCATTGGCCCTCGCGTCGACGAGGCCTACCTGAGCTTGCTCTCCAGGCGTTTTCTGCCAGCCTTGGCCAGCGGTGTGATCGATGCCATGGACGCTGCGCCGCCGGGCAGCGAACAGCAGATGGCTGCGCTTCGGGTTTATCGAATGCTGGAGGACCGCCAGAGCCGCCGCCCCGAATGGGTCGAGGACTGGATGGCCCGCCAGTGGCAACAGAAGTTCCCCGGGCAGGGGCAATTGCAACGCGACCTCATGCGGCACCTGAAGTATGCCTTGGCCTATGCCGATACCGAACTTCCGCAGTACAGCCAGCGTATGGCACAGGTGCAGCAGGTGCTGCGCAAGGTACCACTGCCAGAGCGGGTCTACGCGAGCCTGAAACAGCAGGCTGGCGAGCAGTTGAATGCCGGCCTGGACCTGCGTCATCAGGTGGGGCCAGCGTTCGATGTGGTGTATCAGTCCTCACCCGGCTTCAGGCAGGGGGAGGGTGTTTTGATAGCGCCAATGCTCACCGCCAAGGGCTTCAAAGAGTACTTCGAGCCACGTAGCCAGCGGTTTGCAGATATGGCGATGATCGACCAGTGGGCACTGGGCGAGCGCGACCAGCTCGATTACTCGGATGCCGACCGGGAGGCGCTGGGCGAACGGCTACGTAACCTGTACAGCGCCGATTTCATTGACAGTTGGCGTCGAGCCTTGAACGCCTTCTCGGTGGCCGACTTCCGCGACCTGGATCATGGTGTCGCGATCCTGCAGCAGTTGACCGGGCCAGCAGCACCCCTGCATCGGTTGCTGGACACAGTGAGGGACAACACTTCGCTTTCTTCAGCCGTTGTCGCTGAGGCAGCCGGGGAGGTCGAAGCGTTGCAGCCGACAAGTGGCAGGCCTGATCAACAACAGGCCTGGGCCATTCAGCGGGCCTTTGCCGGGCTGAGTGCCATGCTGCAGGCAACCGGTGAGAAACCCAGCTACTACGACGAGACCCTTGCTGCCATCGCGGCCGTGCACGACTATGCCAAGGCGGTGCAGGACAGCCCCGACCGAGGCAAGGCCGCGCTGCAGGCCGTGCATCAGCGATTCTCGATGGCAGGGCAAGACCCCATCGGCACCCTGCAGCGGGTGGCCACCGGCTTACCCGAACCGATCAACCACCAGGTCAGAAAAATGGCCGATCAAACAGCACAAGTGCTGAATGTCGAAGCCCTGCGCGAGTTGGAACGACGCTGGGACGCCGAGGTGTACAGCTTCTTCCAGCAGCGCCTGGCAGGGCGCTACCCCTTCGTCGTGAAAGCTCCCGACGCTTCGCTGGACGACTTTGAAGCCTTCTTCGGGCCGAAGGGGCGGCTGCAGCAGTTCCATGATCAATACCTGAAGGTCTTCCTGAGGGATAACCTCGAAGCCCTGCAGGCCGGCCAGCAGGGGCAGTCGCTGATCCGCAGTGATGTGCTCGAACAGCTGGAGCGGGCAGATCGTATCCGTGAGACCTTCTTCGATCAGCGCGGCAACCTGAGTGTGCAGTTCAGCATCGAGCCGTTGGGCCTGAGTGCCAACCAGCGTACAAGCTTGCTGGACCTGGACGGTCAATTGATTCCCTACACCCATGGCCCGAGCCAGATCACCGGTATCGTCTGGCCCAATACCTTGGGGCAGCAGGTGCGCAGTAACCTGACCTTGCTCCGGCAGAACGGGAACAGCAGCAGCCTTGAGTACCGTGGCCCCTGGTCGATGTTCCGCTTGCTCAGCCGTGGCTCGCTCAATGGGCGCACGGCGACCAGCGTGGACCTGAGCTTCAGGGCCGGCGATGGCGTGATGCGCTACAGGCTTAACGCGCAGAAAGCCTTCAACCCTATTACGCAAGAGCCTTTCAAAGGTTTCCAGTTGCCACGAGGGTTGTTGCAGAAGTCGCCCAAGCTGGGGCCGACCACGCAGGCCGGCTTGTGAGGGTTGGCTTGGGAGTACGGTGCGAACCCGTTACCCATTGCGCTGACGCCGCCAAAGCTGCGCCGACAGCAGTTGAAGGCGCTCGGCCAGTTTGGCGACATGGGCGGCAGTGGTGCGACTCTGGTTGCTGGCAAGCACGCTTTTCTGGGTGGTTTGACTGATATCCGCCAGGTTGCACTGGATGCTGTCACCCACCGCGCTCTGCTCCTCCACGGCGGCAGCGATCTGCACACTCATGCCGCTTATCTCATCGACGCGCTGGGTGATCCCGTCCAGCGCCCGGGCGGCCAGCAGTGCCTGCTCGACGCTGACGCCGGCCTTGCTGTGGCTGCGCTGCATCGCAAGTACGGCATCCCCGGTGGAGCGCCGCAAGGTATCGATGGTGCCCTGGATGTGCGCGGTAGATTGCTGGGTCCGCGAAGCCAGCCCGCGCACCTCGTCGGCGACCACTGCAAAACCGCGGCCGGCCTCGCCAGCGCGGGCAGCCTCGATGGCGGCATTGAGGGCAAGCAGGTTGGTCTGTTCGGCGATGCTTTGAATGACCTCGAGTACGCGGTCAATTTCATTGCCATGCTGTTCCAGTTGATGAATAACCATGCTGGTCTGTTGTACCTCGCTGGCGAGGCTATCAATGTGCTGGCGGGTCTGCTCGACCAATTGGTGGCCGCGGTCGGATTCCTGGTTGGCCAGGTTCGCGGCGCTGGCGGTGAGCTGAGCGTTACGCGCCACTTCCTGCACACTGCTGGCCATCTGGGTTATGGCGCTGGCTACCTGGGCAGTTTCCCCCTGCTGGCGGAGGGTCGCGCAATTGTTGTTGTCCACTGCAGACACGAGCTCTTCGGCTTCCTTGCTCAACTGGCGAGACGAATCGGCAATGCGTCCGACTATTGCCCGGGTCTCGGCTTCGAGCATTTGCAAAGTGAAATCGATCTGGCCAAATTGGTCGCGGCGGCCACTGTAGAGTATCTGGCTCAGAGGGTTGTCGGCGATATTCCTGGCTTTTCGGGCAAGGGCGTCGAGGGGGCGCAGGCTGAAGCGCAACACGCCGCCGAGCAGCAAGCTCGATAGCAGCATGGAGAGGGCGGCATGGCTCCAGGACAACGCGCCCAGCAAGCCCAAGGCCGCAAAGCACAGCAAGTTCACGCCAGTGCTGACAAGTGCCAGGCGCATGCCGACGGACAGCCGTGACATACGCAGGCAGTTGGTCTTTCTACCACTACGCAACTGTGCATAGAGATGTTCAGCAGCTTCCACCAGCGCTTTGGCCGGTAGCGTGCGAACCGATTGGTATTCCACTGTTTCGCCATTGCGCTGCATCGGCGTGACGTAGGCGCTGACCCAGTAGTGGTCACCATTCTTGCAGCGATTCTTTACCAGCCCCATCCACGAGCGCCCATCCTTGAGTGTCTGCCACATATGCGCAAAAGCTTCTGGGGGCATGTCCGGGTGGCGCACGATGTTGTGATTGACGCCGAGCAATTCGGCTTCACTGAACCCGCTGATGTTGATGAAGTCGGGATTGACGTAGGTGATGGCGCCCTTGGGGTTGGTTGTTGAAAGAATGTTCGCGTTTGCGCTGAATTCGACGGCACGACCACTGACCGGAAGACTGGTTTTCATTGTTTTTCTCCTGAACTGATGGGTACCCGCCGGGTAACTGCGCTCCCCTCGAAACGGTCTTCTGTGCTGAGCAGATGTTGTATCTGGGCGGCAGGTTGTGGCCGACTGAACCAGTAGCCTTGGGCGTAATGGCAGCCTTCACCCACCACGAATTCGAGTTGTGCCGAACTCTCGATGCCTTCGGCCACTACTTCCAGGCCGAGGCTACGGCCGAGAACGATGATCGCCTGGCTGATCGCGCTCTGTTTGTTCTCGTAAGGAACGCCGGTGATGAAGCTCTTGTCGAGCTTGAGGATGTGCAGCGGAAAGCGTGTGAGGTAGCCAAGCGAGGAGTAACCCGTGCCGAAGTCGTCCAGCGCCAGCAGAACACCAAGGCTGGTCAACTCATGCAGGCAGGCCAATGTGTCCATGTCGTCATGCATCAGTTGGCTTTCGGTGATCTCCAGGATCAGGCTGGCGGGAGGCAGCCCGCTTTCTTGCAGGATATCGATCAGCCGGAGGGTGAAGTCGGCTTGTTGCAATTGGGTGCTGGAAATGTTCACCGAACAGCGCAGGCGCTCATGCCCGGCCAGTTGCCAGGCTCGGGTCTGCTGACAGGCCTGGCGCAGTACCCATTCGCCGACGCGGATGATCGCTCCCGACTCCTCCAGCGCAGGGATGAACTCCAGTGGCGAGATCAAGCGTTCGCCATGGCGCCACCGCAGCAGCGCTTCGACCCCGGTCACCAGCGGTGTCCCTTGGTCCAGGCGATAGATCGGTTGGTAGTACAGTTCGAATTCATTCTGTTGCAGTGCCTGGCCTAGCGCGGACTCCAGTTCCAGATGCTGCTGTGCGGTGTCTTGCAATGTTTCGTCGTAGTGGGCGAAGCGCGCCTTGCCGGCAGACTTGGCTCGGTAGAGGGCAAGGTCGGCAGCCTGCAGCACATCCAGGGCTTTGCCATTGTCGTGCAATGGCGCGATACCGATGCTGGCGCTGACCACCAGGGTACGACCGTCCATGTGCAGCGGTTGATGCAGGTTGTCGAGGATGCGTTGGGATATCTGCTCGGCGTCGCGGTCGCAGGTGAGGTCGTGAAGCAGGACGATGAATTCGTCACCGCCGAAACGGAACAGTTGGTCAGTGGGGCGCAGGGACTCTTTCAAGCGCACAGCCACTTCCACCAGCACGCGATCACCGACGTTGTGGCCGAGGCTATCGTTGATCAGCTTGAAGCGGTCCAGATCGATGAACAGCAGCGCCTCGTAGTCACCGCCCTTGCGCTGCTTCCTGAAGGTCTTCTGCATCTGCTCGTCAAGCCGGATGCGGTTGGCCAGGCCGGTCAACGGGTCGTGCTGGGCGGTATGTTGGAGGCGCTGCTCGGCATCCTTGCGTGCACTGATATCGGACTGGGAACCAGCCATGCGTAGCTCGCCAGGGGTGGTCATTTCGGCGACCCCCCGCACGAGGACCCAGATGTAGTCACCGTTGTGCTTGCGGATACGGTACTCATGGTGAACGGACGATGTCTGCCCTTGTAGATGGGCATCGATGGCATGGCGAAAATCCGGCAGGTCATCCGGGTGCACGCGACCGAACCAACTGGAACTGCTCTCGCCGATGCTATCCCGGCTGAGGCCGAGCATGCTGGCCCAGCGCTCCGAGACGTAAAGCCGATCCTGGTCGACGTGCCAGTCCCACAGCCCGTCGTTGGCACCGCGTAGCGCGCGGGCAAAGCGAGCCTCGCTATCTTCCAGCGCCTTGTGCTGGGCCGCACTGTAGGTATCGATGGCCAGCGTCATGTCGAAGAACACCGCCTTCAACAGGCTCGAATAGAGCGTGGCATCCGGGCTGTTGCCAAACACGCTTTCCAGCATGTCGTCGAGGTACAGCCGATAGCTGCCGAGGTACCACTTCAACTCCAGGCCGATCTGCTGGTGGATCACGCCGATACGCAGGCGGCCGTTGACGTAGGTTTCATCGTAGGGGCCGCCCCACAGGCACTGGTAGTACTCGGCCTGGCTCTGCTTCAAACGGGCGGTGACCTCCGGCGTGCGAAGCAATGCAGACGGCGTGGAGAATTCCGCCAGGTGACGGTACAAATGGTCGACGAAAGCCTGCTGGGACGGGGCCATGTACTGAGCTGCCGCGCCTAGTCGCCTGGCGTCTTCGGCGCTCCAGTCGAGAAAGCGAAAGCGTTCGGCAATCTCTGCGTGATCGAGACGGATACGCTTGAGCAATTCCTCGAGGTCTTTTGTCACCTTCATTCGCATCCCCCGGTGTTGGTGAAGATTCCTTTCCGCTGAACCAAAAAAAAGCGCCGTGGCAACAAGTTCTGCTCAAGAACTTGTTGCCACGGCGCTTCGTCTTTCAGGCCTATTATCCTGCTCGGCAAAGCCGGTTCCCGCAGGGCGGAACCTGGTGATGGCACATTCACATCATTGGGGATCTTCCGACAATTTATCCAGCAATGCAACCAAGCGTCGCCGCAGCAGCCCCAGTTCGCGGGATTTGAAGGCGTGTCGGGTCTGTTCGAGAACCTCGGTGGCATCCAGCAAAGCGGCCTGTACCTGCCCAGCCGAGCCCAACTTTGCTTCACCGAGCCAGCGGCAAAGCGGTACGGCGCTGCAATTGCCAGGCGTACTCAGCACTTCGCAATCGGGTGCTATGGGCGCCAACAGCTGGCGCAATTGATCGGCCAGTTCAAGATTGTTGCAGATAATTCTGGTTGCCTGGTTGGACTCGCTCATCAAACTGCATTCCCATATGTTTGGTGTGCTGTTTACAACACCGCCTATGGTGTTTGATTGATTCAGGTCAATGCTGAAACCTTCCACTTGCACCGTGAAGCCCTTCGGTACGAACAGCGCTCCTGGAAACCGAGCGCCGTGGGGCGGCGCTCGATTTCGAATGCGCAATGGACGTGCCATCAAACACGTTGCTGCGTGGTCAGTACCTGAACTCGACCCCCACGTACGCGCCAATCCCATCCCCCGGCCAGAACGACGCAGTATCCTGCCCGCGCGCGTTGTACACCGGCGTCACCGCCGTCACGTACGCCTTGTTCGCCAGGTTCTTCAGGTCCAGCGACACCTTCCAGTTGCCCTTCGGCGCCTCATACCCCAGGTTCGCCCCCCAGATGGTGTACGACGGCGCATACAGGGTATTGGCATAGTCCACTGCCGTGCGCGAGGCCGACTGCACGTTGATTCCGGTGTACCAGCCGCTGTGGTCCTGGTACTGCAACTCGCCCTGATAGATGTGCTTGGGCACGCCCGGCAACTGGTTGTCGCCGAAGGTGTCGTCATGCCGGTAGTAGAAGTCGTTGTAGGTGTACACCTGGCGCCAGCGTACCAGGTCGCCCTGCGGGTTTTCCCAGAGGCGGGTGTTCAGGCCGGCCTCGACACCCTGGTGGATGGTCGGTGAGGCGTTGAAGGCGCCGGTGACCGCTGCCGACGATGACGTGGCGGGGATGATCTGCACATTCAGCAGCTCGTCGTGGATCCACGAGCGGTACAGTGCCAGGCTGCCATCGAAGATGCCGTGCGAGCCCTTGATACCGACCTCGAAGGTGTTGGCCTTCTGCTCCACCAACGGGCGGATGTAAGGCAGGGTCGGCCCGGAGCCCGAGTATTCCCAGGAAGCAGGCGGGTCGATGCTGCGGCTGAAGTTGGTGAATACCTGCAGGTTCGGGCTGAACTCGTAGCGCAGGCCGATGCGCGGGGCGACGCTCCAGTTGTCGTAGTCCACGTGCTGCGGGAAGTTGGTGGTGTTGGGGTTCACCGCGTGGTCGATGTTGATCTTGCGCCGCACGTTGATGAACGACACGCCGCTGGTAAGCCAGAGGTTGTCGACCAGGTTGATATCGTTGCCCAGGGCGATCACCCGGTCGAACGAATCCTTGTAGTTGACCTGCTTGAGCGACAGCTTGTCGTCGTTGGCCGAGTTCACCCCGCCACGCAGGTGCTGGGTGGAGGTGAAGGCGATGCTGCTGCGGCTTTCGTGGCCGAACAGGTAGTCGACCCGGTCGTAGCCCAGCAGCAGGCCGAGGTCGTGCCAGTCCCAGTAACTGGGATTGCTCGGGCTGCGCGGGCTGTTGGTATGGCGATAGTCGTGATACGACAGGCCGAAGGTCAGCCGTGCATCGTCGTCAAAGGTATAAGTGGTCTTGCTGCCCACCCAGATGCTGCCCGGGCGGCGTGCACCGGCACCGCTGCTCTCGGCGGTGGCGCTGGCGCGGCGCGGGTGGTGCAGCGCGGCGTCGAGGGTGGTGGCGCTTGGGTCGTTGTGGGTTTCGTCGCGGTAGCGCAGCAGCAGGCGGGTTTCCAGCTTGGGGCTGAAGCGGTAGCCGGCATTGGCGACGATGCCCGAGCTCTTCGACAGGCTGTAGTCGCGGAAACCCTCGTTGCGGTAGTTGTCGGCCTGCAGGTAGTAGTCCAGGTCGCCCTCGACCCCACCGTAGCTGATGCTCTGCTTCTGGTAGTGGTAGCTGCCGGCTTCGGCGCGCACGCGCAGGCCGGGGGCGCTGTAGCCGCTGTGGTTGACGAAGTTGACCGCGCCGCCGAGGGTCAGCGCGCCATATTGAAAGGCGTTGGCGCCGCGCAGGATTTCGGTGTAGTTCACGCCGCTGGCGTTGAGGAATTCGTAGGGTGTGCCGCCAGGGCCGGTCAGCGGCAGGCCGTCGAACAGGAACTTGATGCCCTCACGGAAATAGCCGGGCGAGGTATTGGCACCGGAACCGCGGATCGAGATCTTCGCCGCGTCGTTGCCGCCGGTGGACTGCACGAATACCCCGGGCTGGTAGCCGAGGGTGTCCTGCAGTGTGGCAGTGCGGCCTTTGGCGACCTCTTCGCTGTCGACCACGCTGGTGCCGCCGGGCACCTCGGCCAGGGCGCTGGCGGCCTGTTGCACTTCGGATTGCTTGGCGGCCTGCACGGTCACCGTGCCCAGGGTTTGCTCAGCGGCCAGTACCGTGACCGGGGCCAGCAGGGCCGTGGCCGCGGTGGCCAGGGCGGCGTGGCGGATGGCCAGGCGCAGTGGTTGGGGTTGAATCGCACGCATCGTTCAATTCCTTGCAAGTCATCGTAGGTCCTCGGCGTTCTATGGGAATAGTCAGGCCTGTCGAAATGTGTAAGAGCAGTTTCTGTGCCAGCTGGCGAAAGGCCGGAAGTTTGGGGGTGTGGCCAAAGTTTTAGTGTGAAGTGCTGAATAAAACAGCAAATTTTGTTGCGCCCCTGTTGTTTGCGGAACAGTGCAGGTTATATCCAAATATCCGAATGCTATGGCGCAACCTGTGGGAGCGGCTTTAGCCGCGAACACCGGCGCAGCCGGTGCCATGCACCGCGTTGGATTCTTCGCGGCTGAAGCCGCTCCCACAGGGGACGCGGATTGCTTGCAATTTCAGTTATCTACGCGACAGCGCAGCCCACAGGGTTGGATGTTGTCAGCGCAACAGGGATTAAACAGTTTGTATGGTTAATGCGTCAGGCGGTTTGAACTAACCGCAATGAATGCGCAGTGTTAGCGCTGGCACGACAACTGCAATAGCCCTTTATGTAGCCGTCTATATAAAGGGCCCGCTGTGCAGCCGAATTCCCGATTATTCAATACATGCCTGGTGGCCAGTGCGCTGTTGGTTGCCGTCTGCTCACCCGCCACGTCCGCGCAGAGCCAGGCGCTGCTCAAGGGCGAAGCGCTCAGCGAAGTGAACGGCGTGATGCGCTACCCGGCCAGCGACTTCGTCGAGCAGCAGCCCGGCAAACGCGGTGGCACCCTGCGCGTGTCGGCGGCGAGCGACGCTGGCAGCTTCGATATACACGCGCTGTCCAACGGCAACATGCAGTGGATGGGCCGCATCCTGTTCGACTGCCTGGTGTACCAGGCCGAGGACGGCACCCTCACGCCGTGGCTGGCGAAAAGCTGGGACATCAGCGCCGACGGCCTGACCTACACCTTCCACCTGCGTGACGACGTCACTTTCAGCGATGGCGAGCGCTTCAACGCCGAGGCGGTGCGGGTCAACCTCGAACACATGCGTGACCCCGTGACCAAGTCGCCACTGGCCGCCGCCTACATCGCGCCGTACCTGCAGGGGCGGGTGGTGGACGAGTACACATTCGAGGCGACCCTGCGTGCGCCCTATGCGCCGTTTCTCGATGTGCTGTCGCAGGCCTGGCTGGGGATGATCTCGCCACGGCAGATCCTCGAGGCGCCGAAGACCATCGCCAGCCAGCCCATCGGCACCGGGCCTTTCGTGCTGACCGGCTGGGTGCGCGACCAGCGTGCCAGCTTTGTCCGCCGCCCGGGGTACGACTGGGCACCGCCGGCGATCAACCACCAGGGCGAGGCCTACCTGGACGGCATCGAGCTGAGCTACGTGCCCGAAGCGATGATCCGCTACACCTCCCTGGAGGCTGGCGACAACGACATGGCCCTGGACGCACCGGCGCAGAATGCCGCGGCGATCCGCGCCAACCCGAAGCTGACCCTACGCAACCGCATTCGCAAGGGCAACCCGTCGCGCAGCATCACCTTCAATGTCGATCGTGCGCCGTTCGATGACGTGCGGGTGCGCCAGGCCGTGGCCAAGGCCATCGACCGTGATGGCCTGGCATGGATCTCCGGCTTCGGCGAGTACCTGGCCAAGGGGGACTTCCTCGCCGTGAATACCCCCGGCTATGACCCGGTGGCCCGCGATGCCCTGGCCTTTGACCCGGTCGAAGCAGGGCGCTTGCTCGACGCCGCCGGCTGGACCGGGCGTGACGGCGAAGGCTATCGCAGCCGTGATGGCCGGCGCCTCGGGGCGACCTTGCTGACCTATGACAACCCGGCGTTCCCGGCCAATGTCCCGGTGGCTGCCCAGGCAGACCTGCGCAAGGTCGGCTTCGACCTGCGCATCGAGCTGCTGCCGCTCAGCAAGGTCATGGAGCTGCGTTACCTCGGCAACTTCGACGCCATCGGCGGTGGCTACTGGCACACCAACACGGCCGATGGTCTGTACATCCTCTACCACAGCCAATCCATCCCCAGCGCACGAATGATCGGCCAGAACGTCGGCCACTTCCGTGATGCCACCCTCGACCAGTTGCTCGGTGCCGCCCGGCGCAGCACCGACCCGACGCAACGCCGCGAGCTGTATCGCCAGGCCCAGCAACGCCTGGGCGAGACCGTGCCGGCCGTGCCCTCGGTGGAAAGCCAGATGCTGCTGGCCTACCGCAACGCGGTCGGCGGTGTGCTGTTCGATGGTTCGCACAACGTTCCCCTGTTCACCAGCGTGTGGCTGGCAAAGGAGCAACCATGAAACTGCTGATCATCTTACTGCGCCGCCTGCGTGACGGTGTGATCGTGCTATGGGCGGCCGCCAGCCTGACCTTTCTGGGCATGCAACACAGTGGTGGCGACACTGCCCTGGCGATCCTCGGCGGCCCGGATGCCATGCCGAGCGAAGCGCTGCTGGCCCAGGTGCGCGCCGAGTACGGCCTCGATCAACCGCTGTGGGTGCAATACGGCCACTACCTGGCGCGCCTGGCCAAGGGCGACCTGGGCGAGTCGTACCGGTTGCGCATACCGGTCGGCCAGGCGATTGGCGAGCAGGCCGCCGCGACCTTGGCGCTGGCCAGCAGCGCGGCTGTGCTGGCGGTGCTGCTGGCGGTGGCCTCGGCGCTGCTCACCGCCAACCGCGGGCGGCGATTGCGCGCGGTGGTGTCGGGCATCGAGCTGTTGCTGTCCTCGGCACCCAACTTCGTGATCGGCACGGTGCTGCTGCTGGCCTTCGCGTTCCACTTCCATTGGCTACCGCCGTCCGGGTCCAGCGGTTGGCGCTCGCTGGTGCTCCCGAGCCTGGCCCTGGCGCTGCCGATCGCGGCGGTGCTTGCACAGGTGTTGCGCCAGTCGCTGGAGCAGGTGCTGGAACAACCCTTCATCACCCAGGCCCGTGCACGTGGCATGGGTGATATCGCTGTGCGTCTGCGCCACGCCCTGCGTCATGCCCTGGTGCCGCTGGTGACCCTGGCCGGCTACGTGTTCGCCAGCCTGCTCGGCGGCGCCGTGGTGCTGGAACTGCTGTTCGGCCGCCAAGGCATTGGCCGTTTGATGCTCGACGCTACCGCCAGCAAGGACGTGCCACTGGTGCTCGGCGTAACCCTGCTGGCGGCAGCGATCTACGTGCTGGTCCACCTGCTGGTGGACCTGGCGACCCAGGCCATCGACCCGCGCACCGCACGCGTCTGAATTCACGAGAAAGGAACCATCATGAGCCAAACCACGATTACCGATGCCGAACTGGATGCGCGTTTCGCGCCGATCTACGCGCGTATTGCCGAAGGCGCGGTGGCCCGCGAGCAGCAGCGCACCCTGGCCCATGAGCCAGTGGCCTGGTTGCGCGAGGCCCGCTTCGGCGCCCTGCGCGTGCCACGCAGCCACGGCGGCTCAGGCGCAACCTTGCCGCAGTTGCTGCGCCAGCTGGTGGGCCTGGGGCAGGCCGACTCCAACCTGCCGCAGATATTCCGCGCCCACTTCGGCTTCGTCGAAGGGCGGCTGTCGTCCGGCGACGCCGCCTCCCAGGACTACTGGTTCGCCCGCGTGGTCGCCGGTGAACTGTGGGGCGCGGCCATGGCCGAGCGCACCGACAGTACCGGCAATAGCGTGCAGTTGAGCGAAGACGAAGGCGGTTACCGCCTGGACGGCGAAAAGTACTACTGCACCGGCACGTTGTACGCCGATTGGGTGGCGGCAGTGGCCAACCATGGCGACGACTTTGTCAGCCTCGTGGTGCCGACCCGTGCGCCGGGCGTGGAGCGGGTCGACGACTGGGACGGCTTCGGCCAGCGGCTGACTGGCAGTGGCACCACCCGTTTCACCCGGGTCAGCGTGCAGCCGCAGCATTTGCTGCGCCGTTTCGCCAAGGGCGAGTTGCGTGCCGAGTCGTACCTCACCGCGTTCTACCAGGCAGTGCATCTGGCCACCCTGGCGGGTATCGGCCAGGCGGTACTGGCCGATGCCGTAGCGTTCGTCCAGGGCCGCACCCGCGCCTTCGGTGTGCCGGGGCAGTCGCAGCCGGCCACAGACCCGCGGGTGCAGGCGGTGATCGGTCGCCTGTCGAGCCTGGCCTTCGCCGCCGATGCGCAAGTCACCGCCGTGGGCCAGAGCCTGCAGGCGGTGTACGAAGCCGGCCAGCAAGGGGAGGTAGCCGAGCAGCTTTACACCGACGCCGAGATCCATGCCTTTCAGGCGCAGCAGATCGTCCTGCCGCAAGTGCTGGAAGCGAGCACCTTACTGTTCGAAGTCGGCGGCGCATCGGCCACCAGCAATGCCCGGCGCCTCGACCGCCACTGGCGCAATGCCCGCACCCTGGCTTCGCACAACCCGGCGATCTACCGCGAGCAGGCGTTGGGCAACTACTACCTCAATGGCATCAGCCCGGCCCAGGCCTGGCGTGCCCTTCATGCCAGCGCCAGCGAAGGGCAGGGCAGCGGCGACGAAGCCAGCGCAGTCTGATCAGGAGAACCGGCATGACCACGAAACAGATGAGCCTGGGCATGAATATCCTCGGCTTCGGCTCGCATTCCGGCGCCTGGCGCCAGGGTGAGGCGGCAATCGACGCCTATATCGATGTCAATTATTACCGCGATATCGCGCGTATTTCCGAGCGCGGTTGCCTGGATGCGATCTTCCTTGCCGATGGCCCGGCGTTGCCGCCGGATGTGTCCGCCCAGCCCGGCGGGCGCCTGGAGCCGACCGTGCTGCTTACCGCAGTGGCGGCCGCCACCGAGCGCATCGGCGTGATCGCGACCTGCTCCAGCACTTACAACGAACCTTTCAACCTGGCCCGGCGAATTGCCTCGCTGGACCACATCAGCGGCGGCCGCGCAGCCTGGAATGTGGTGACCAATGCCGGTGACGCGGCAGCACACAACTTCGGCCTGGCTGGCGCGCCGTTGCATGTGGACCGCTACGGGCGGGCCGAGGAGTTCGTCGACGTGACCCTGAAGCTTTGGGACAGCTGGGAGGACGACGCGATCATCGGTGACCGCGGCGCCGGCCGTTTTGCCGACCCGGGCAAGGTCCACACCCTGGATTTCAAGGGCAAGCACTTTCAGGTCAAGGGGCCGCTGAACCTGCCGCGTTCGCCGCAGGGCAGGCCGGTGCTGGTGCAGGCTGGCTCTTCCGAAGGTGGCAAGGCACTGGGTTCACGCTATGCCGATGCGATCTTCACCACCCAGACCACCCTGGCCGACGGGCAGGCGTTCTATCGGGAGATGAAGGCACGGGCCAAAGCCTGGGGCCGTGACCCGCAGCACCTGAAGATCATGCCCGGCCTGTCGACCGTGATCGGCAGCACCGAGGCCGAGGCCCATGCACGTTTCGACGAGCTCAATGCCTGGCATGGCGAGCACGGCCTGTTGCAGCAGGTGGCAGGGCGTATCGGCATCGATGCCAGCGAGCTGGACCCGGATGCGCCATTGCCCTGGGCGCGGATTGGCGCGGTGGCAGACTTCGAGCGGGGGTCGCATGGTTTTCTGGAGGCCCAGTTGAACCTGGCGCGCAGCGAGAACCTGACCATTCGCCAGCTGTCGCGGCGGATTCTGGTCGGGCACCGGTTGGCCGTCGGTACCCCGGAACAGGTCGCCGATACCCTGGCCGAGTGGTTCCTGGCGGGGGCGGGGGATGGTTTCAACATCATGCCCGACATGTTCCCGTCGGGTGCTCGGGTGTTCGTCGAAGAGGTGGTGCCGCTGCTGCAGAAACGTGGGTTGTTCCGCACCGAATACACCGGCACCACCCTGCGTGAGCACCTGGGGTTGCCCAAGGCACACAACCAGTTCGCTGCTTAGGGGGCGCTTTGCGCCCCAATCGCCGGCAAGCCAGCTCCCACAGGTGCCGGGCAAACCCAAAACCTGTGGTGATCCTGTGGGAGCTGGCTTGCCGGCGATGGGCTGCACGGCAGCCCCAGGATCTGAAACCCGACACACATTCAAAAGGATGCACCCATGCGCTACCGCCCACTCGGCCACACCAACCTGCAAGTCAGCCTGCTCAGCCTCGGCACCATGACCTGGGGGCACCAGAACAGCGAACAGGATGCTCACCAGCAACTGGACGCTGCCCTTGCTGCAGGCATCAACTTCATCGACACCGCCGAGATGTACCCCACGCCCACCCGCGCTGAAACCTGGACCACCACCGAGCGCTACATCGGCACCTGGCTGGTGGCCCGCGGCAACCGCGACAAGGTCCTGTTGGCCAGCAAGATCGCCGGCCCGGCCCGTGACCCAGGCGGCCAGGTGCACATTCGCGATGGCCTGTCGCACCACGACCGCAAGAACATCGTCGCGGCCCTTGAGGGCAGCCTGCGCCGCCTGCACACCGACTACCTGGACCTCTACCAACTGCACTGGCCCGACCGCACCAGCAACTTCTTCGGCATCCGTGAATACCCCTACGTCGACGACCATCCGCAGACGGCAGCTATCGAAGAAACCCTTGCAGTGCTGGACGAACAGGTAAAGGCCGGCAAGGTGCGCCATATCGGTGTCTCCAACGAAACACCTTGGGGTGTGGCGCAGTTTCTGCGGCACAGCGAGGACAAGGGCCTGGCGCGCATTGCCAGCATCCAGAACCCGTACAGCCTGCTCAATCGCTTGTACGAGAACGGCCTGTCGGAGTTCAGCCATCGCGAAGGGATCAGCCTGTTGGCCTATTCGCCGCTGGCGTTCGGGGCGTTGACCGGCAAGTACCTGAACGGGGCAAGGCCGGAGGGTTCGCGATTGTCGTCGGTGTATCGCACGTTCAATCGCTACGGCAGCGAGGAGGCAAACGACGCGATTGCCAGCTACGTGCGGATTGCGCGCGAGCATGGGCTGACACCGGCGCAACTGGCTCTGGCTTTCGTCATACGCCAGCCGTTCGTGGCCAGTGCCATTACCGGGCAGACCACCTTGCTGCAGCTGCAGGAAAACCTGAGTGCACTGGATGTGCAACTGAGCGATGAAGTACTGGCCGAGATCCAGGCCGTGCACCGCCGTATTCCCAACCCGGCGCCGTAGCCCACATGGCAAGGGCTTCGCCCTTGTTCGCGGCTGAAGCCGCTCCCACAGGGACCGCACGGATTCAGCCTTTGCGGTGATCCTGTGGGAGCGGGTTTACCCGCGAAGAGGCCAGTACAGGCGACACAAGAAGGACAGACATGAACGCGATCGTAACCATACCAAACACAGTGACCAGCAGCTGGCAGGTTCGCCCTGGCCTGGCGCTGGCCTGGATCACATTGGGCCTGATACTGCTGGCAGTAACCTTCCCCAACTGGCTCTCGCCAACCGACCCGTTGGCCGCCGACGCCCGCCTGGCTTACCACCCGCCAAGCCCCGCCTTCTGGCTGGGCAGCGACGAGAACGGCCGCGACGTCCTCAGCCGCCTGATCCATGGCGCCCGCCCATCGCTCTTCATCGGCCTGGCCGCCACCCTGGTCGGGCTTGGCCTGGGCACGCTGCTCGGCTTGCTCGCCGGCCTGGCTCCAGCCTGGCTGGACAACCTGCTGATGCGCGCTGTCGATGTGCTGCTGGCCTTCCCGGACCTGCTACTGGCGCTGGTCATCATCACCCTGTTCGGCCAAGGCACCAGCAACCTGATCCTTGCCGTCGGCATCGCCTCGGTGCCGCGCTATGCGCGCCTGGTACGCGCCCAGACCCTGACCATCCGGCGTGCCGGCTTCGTCGAAGCAGCCGTCACGCTGGGCCGCAGGCCCTTGGCTGTGGTGTTCTGGCATGTGCTGCCCAACGCAGTCCAACCCGTGCTGATCCTGGCCTGCATCGGCCTGGGTGGCGCCATCACCGCCGCCGCTGCGCTGAGCTTCCTCGGCTTCGGCGCACCACCTCCCGTGCCGGAGTGGGGCGCGATGATGGCAGTGGCGCGCAACTTCATGGCCAACGCGCCCTGGCTGATGGCCTGGCCTGCGCTGGCGATCACCCTGACCGTCATTTCCATCACCGTCATCGGCCGAGACTGGCTGCGCCGTAGCGAGGGCAGACGCGCATGAACATCTTCGAGAAGAACCAGGCACCGCTGGTGGACATCCGCGGCTTGCACGTGAGCTTCAATGGTGTGCCAGTGGTGCACGGCGTCGACCTGCAGTTGCGCGCAGGCCAGTGCCTGGCACTGGTGGGCGAATCGGGCTCGGGCAAGAGCGTCACGGCGCGTACCCTGGTCGGCCTGACCGGGGCCGGTGCCCATGTGCAGGCGCAGCGCCTGGCCTTTGCCGGGCAGGACCTGCGCCAGTTCGATGAGCGCGCGTGGCAGCGCTTGCGTGGCGAGCACATCGGCTTTGTCATGCAAGATGCGCTGGGTTCGCTCGACCCACTGCGACGCGTGGGTGCAGAGATCGAAGAGCCATTGCTGTTGCACATCGACCTGGCCGCGGAGCAGCGCCGTCTGCGGGTACTTGAGCTATTGCGCCAGGTCGGGGTGCCTGAACCCGAAGTCCGTGCCCGGCAATACCCATGGCAACTATCCGGAGGCCTTAGGCAGCGCGCCCTGATCGCCTCGGCCATTGCCTGTCAGCCGCGCCTGTTGATCGCTGACGAGCCCACCACCGCGCTGGACGCCACGGTGCAGGCGCAGATTCTCGACCTGCTGGAGCACCTGCGCGAGCGCGACAACAGCCTGTTGATGGTCAGCCATGACCTGGCCGTGGTCGCTCGGCTGGCCGACTGGGTGGCGGTTATGCGCCATGGGGTGGTGGTGGAGCAGGGCAGTGTCGAACAGATCCTGCAGGACCCGCAGGACCCCTACACCCAGCGCCTGCTGAGTGCGGCTCGGGCGGTACATTTCAAACGTCCGGCGGCGCCGGCCCTGGCGCTGGTGGAGGATGGCGTGGACGAACAACCCGTGGTGCTGGAGGCGCGCGGCCTGAGCAAGGCCTTTGTCGGGCCGGACGGCCGGCTGCGTCAGGTGCTGGACGATGTGTCGCTGCAGTTGCGCGCCGGGCAAACCCTTGGCGTGGTGGGCGAGTCCGGTTCCGGCAAGAGCACGCTGGGGCGCATCCTGCTGGGGCTGGAGCGGCCGGAGCAAGGCAGCCTGCAACTGGCCGGGCAGGATTGGCTTGCGTTGTCTGCCGCGCAGCAGCGCCAGGCACGGCAGGGGATCCAGGTGGTGTTCCAGGACCCGCAGGCCTCGTTCGACCCACGCTACACCGTGCTGCGGGTATTGGCCGAGGCGCTGGCGCATGCGGGTGTACCGCGTGCGTTGCAGCGCACCGAGGCGGCGGCGTTGCTGGAGCGGGTGCAGTTGCCGGTGGGGTTGCTCGACCGCCGCCCGCTGGAGTTGTCGGGCGGGCAGCGGCAGCGCATCGCGATTGCCCGGGCACTGGCCATGAAGCCCAGGGTGCTGGTGCTGGACGAACCGGTATCGGCACTGGATGTGTCGGTGCAGGCGCGAATCCTGGCATTGCTGGCCGAACTCAAGGCGGAGCTGAACCTGGCTTGTCTGTTCATCTCCCATGACCTTGGGGTGGTGGAGCAGGTCAGTGACCACGTGTTGGTGATGCAAGGGGGAAGGGTGGTGGAGCAAGGGGCGGCAGCCCAGGTGCTCGGCCAGCCGCGTCAGGCCTATACCCGCGCCTTGCTCGACGCCGTGCCTCATCTTCCGGCGGCGCGGCCAAGCTGGTTTGCGCGGATTGCCGTGTAAACCTGTGCCAGCCTTGATGCAGGCAAGGCCGCTCTTATAGAACTGCACATAACTCATTAAATGAGCAGGGACACTGTGGGAGCAACTGTCTTGCTCAAATTCTAAAAGTTGGCGCGATCTCCTGTGGGAGCGGGCTTGCCCGCGAAGTGGCAGGAGCAGCCAATCGAGAAATTTCAATGATCACAAACAAAACACAGTTCACTGTCGCCCCACCAACACCCCCCGGACACTTTGCCCTCGCAACAGCACCCCACTCTCGGCAAACCCCAACAAAATCAACCTCTTGAACCCGGCACAACTCCTGCAACAGGCCTATCGAAGCCCAGTCACCGCAGGAGCGCCCTTGAACACACCCATCCTCCCCCTGATTCCGCTCTGCACCGCACTGGCCTTGCTCGGCTGCAAGCCGAACGAGCAGCACACGGCGCAAAGTACCCAGCCGCAGCAGGGCGGCACCTTGGTCTATGCCACCGACCGCGAGCCCACCTGCCTGGACCCGCATGTGGCCGGCGACATGCCGCAGGTTTTCATTGCCCAGCAGTACCTCGATTCGCTGGTGTCGATGGACAGCAACGGCCAGATCGGCCCCTGGCTGGCGACAAGCTGGGAGGTTTCGCCAGATGGCCTGCGCTACACCTTCCACCTGCGCCGCGACGTGCAATTTACCGACGGCACACCGTTCAATGCCGAAGCGGTCAAGGCCAACCTCGACCACATGGCCAACCCCAAGACCCAATCCAGTACCGCCGGTGGCTACATCCGCCAGTACCGCGGCACCAAGGTGCTCGACACCTACACGGCCGAAGTCACTCTGGCGACGCCCTATGCGGCTTTCCTCGAAGTGTTGGCCCAGGGCTTTCTCGGCATCCAGTCGCCCACCGCATTGCAACGCAGCCGTGACCAGAACTGCGAAAGCCCGGTCGGCAGCGGGCCGTTCAAGGTGGTGCGCTGGGACCGGCAGAACCAGGTGGAGCTGGTGCGCAACCCGGCCTACAACTGGGCGCCACCTACCGCACGCCACCAAGGCCCGGCGTACCTGGAACGCATCGTCTGGAAGTTCATCCAGGAACCGTCGGTGCGCTTCGCCTCGCTGCAGGCCGGTGAGGTCGATGTGATCGAAGCATTGCCACCAGAGTCGCACGAAGCAGCACGGCGCAACCCGGACGTGGAACTGATCATCGCCCAGCGCCCGGGCAACCCCACCAATGGCACTTTCAACCTGCGCCGTGCGCCATTCGACGACATCCGTGTACGCGAGGCCTTCGTTCGCAGCGCCGATGTCGAGGGTGCACTGAAGAGTGTGTACTTCGGCGAGTTCCCCCGCGCCGGTGGCCCGCTGAGCTTGGCCACGCCGTTCTACAGCGGTGACTTCGAGCGCAGCCAGGACTATGACCCGGCCCGCGCCGCCAGGCTGCTCGACGAGGCTGGCTGGACCGGCCGCGACAGCGAAGGCTACCGCACCAGGAACGGCCAGCGGCTGCGCGCCGTCGTGCTGATCGGTGCGCGCACGCCGCCGTCGGAACTGACCCTGTGGGAGCAGGTACAGGCCACTACCCGGCAGGCTGGCCTGGAGCTGGTGCTGGACCAGATGAGCGATGCCCAGGTCACCGCCCGCCAGGCCGCCTGGGACTACGACATCCGCACCGGCTACTGGAATACCAACACCCCTGACGTGCTGCGCATCATCTTCACCACCGCGTTCGTGCAGCCAGCCGGGGTTGGCGGCTATCACCAGAACTCCTCCGGCTACGCCGACCCGGGCTACGACGCACTGCTCGACAGTGCCCTGGCCACCCAGGATGCGGACCTGCGCCGCCAGCGCTACTTCCAGGCACAGCAACAGGCCGCCGCGCAGTACCTGCAACTCACCACGTACCCACAAAGCACGCGCCTGGGTATCTACAAGACCGCCCATGGCGTGCGACTGGAACCTTCGCTGGCGGTGACCTACCTCTATGACGCATGGGTGAACAAATGACTACGACGACACTCGCGGTGACCGACCCGCGTCGCGAACGCCTTGCCGCCCTGGGCCGGCGCGCCGCCATCCGCCTGGCCGGTGGCGTGCTGGTGCTGTGGGCGGTGGCGACCCTGACCTTCTTCGCACTGCGGCTGATGCCGGGTGACCCGGTGCTGGCGATTCTCGGTGGCCCCAGTGGCAACCCGACGCCGGAAGCGATTGAAGCCGCGCGCGTGGAGTACGGCCTCGACAAGCCGTTGGCCGTGCAGTACGTGTTCTACCTCGGGCGCCTGCTGCAAGGTGACTTGGGGGTGTCCTACTCGCAGCACCTGCCGGTTACCCGTGTGCTGGCCGAGCAGGGCGGGGCGACCTTGGAACTGACCATCGCCGCCCTGCTGCTGGCCTGGGTGCTGGTGCTGCTGCTGACAGTGGTCACCGCCGGGCGAGGCAGGCTGGTCGGCGGCATCGCCTCGCTGGCGGAAACCCTCAGCGCGGCGCTGCCGCACTTCTGGCTCGGCGTGGTGCTGCTGGCGGTATTCGCCTTCGGCCTGCGCTGGTTCCCGCCGGCCGGTAGCGACAGCTTTGCCAGCCTGATACTTCCGGCGTTTTCCCTGGCGATTCCGTTGGCCGGTTTCATTGCCCAGGTCACCCGGGAGTCGCTGGAACTGACCCTCGATCAACCCTTCGTGCTCACCGCCCGCACACGTGGCCTCAGTGACCTGGCCGTGCGCTTTCGGCACGCCTTGCGCCATGCCTTGCTGCCAGGTGTGTCGCTGTCGGGCTGGGCCATCGGCGCGCTGATCAGTGGGGCGGTGGTGTGCGAGGTGATCTTTTCCCGCAAGGGGGTGGGCCGCCAGCTGTACCAGGCGGTGCAGGCCCAGGACCTGCCGCTGGTGATCGGCATCAGCCTGGTAGTGGCGGCCGGCTATGTGCTGGCGAACATTCTGGTCGACCTGCTGTACCAGTGGATCGACCCTCGGCAGCAGGAGGCTGCAGCATGACAGACCTGACCCATGGCCAAGTGCTCGCGCCATTGCGCCGGCAGCACCAAGTGAAACTGCCGCCGTTGGGCGCAAGCCTGGCGATCCTGTTCCTGTTCGCATTGCTTCTGGCCGCGTTGGCGCCGGGGCTGTTCACCCGCATCGACCCACTGGCCATCGTGCCGCGAGAGGCTTTCCAGCCACCCAGCTGGGCGCACTGGCTGGGCACCGACCAGTCGGGCCGCGACATCTTTGCGCGGATCATCCACGGCGCCCGCCAGAGCCTGCTGATCGGCCTTGCGGCTACGGCCATTTCCATGGTCATCGCCATCGCCCTCGGCCTGCTCGGTGGCCTTGGCGGCGCACGCGTGGACCGAGCGGTGGGCTGGTTGCTGGAAGTGCTGTTCGCCTTCCCCAGCCTGGTGCTGGCGCTGCTGTTCGTGGCGGTGTTCGGCAGCGGTGTCGGCCCGTTGATCGTCGCCACCGGGCTGGGCGGTGCGCCGGGGTACGCGCGCATGGTCCGTGGCCAGGTGCTGGCGGTACGCAACGCCGGCTACATCGAAGCGGCGCGGGCGCTGGGGCACCCGACTTCGCGCATCGTGCTGCGCCAATTGCTGCCCAACGCCATGCGGCCATTGGTGGTGACGCTGACCATGGGTGTTGGCCAGGCCATCGTCTGGGCCTCGGCGCTGAGCTTCCTCGGCCTGGGCGCGCGGCCGCCGGCGCCGGAGTGGGGGACCATGTTGTCCATGGGGCGTGACTTCATCGCCAATGCCTGGTGGCTCACCTTCTTCCCTGGCCTGTTCATCGTCCTCACCACCCTGGCGACCACCGTGACTGGCCGCTACATCCAACAACGCCTGGAGGGGCGCCTGCCATGAGCGAAAAGACCTTGATCGTCGAAGGGCTGAACGTGGCCTTTGATGGCGCCAGCGTGGTCCGTGATCTGTCCTTCACCTTGCCGCCTGGCCGTTGCCTGGCCTTGGTCGGTGAGTCTGGCTCGGGCAAGAGCGTCAGTGCCCGCTGCCTGGTCGGGCTGGCCGGAGGGCGAGCGCAGGTGAGTGCCCGTCGCTTGAGTTTCGGCGGCCACGACCTGCTCGACCTCAGCGAGCGCCAGTGGCGCGCCGTGCGTGGCAAGGATATCGGCTTCGTGCTGCAGGATGCGCTGGTATCGCTGGACCCACTGCGGCCGGTGGGCAAGGAAATTCTCGAAGTGTTGCAGACCCACGGATACGGTGACCGCCATACCCGTACTGCGCGCGTGCATGAGTTGCTCGAGCGGGTAGGCGTGCCGGATGTCGAACTGCGTGCTCGCCAGCGGCCCGGGCAGTTGTCCGGTGGCCTGCGCCAGCGTGCACTGATTGCCAGTGCCCTGGCCATGGACCCCGCGCTGGTGATCGCCGACGAGCCGACCACCGCGCTGGACGCCACCGTGCAGGCGCAGATTCTTGAAGTGTTCCAGCAGATCAAGGCCCGTGGCGCCTCGCTGCTGATCATCAGCCACGACCTGGCAGTGGTCGCCCAACTGGCCGATGAGGTCGTGGTGCTGCGCCATGGCGAAGTGGTGGAGCAGGGGCCGATGCAGCAGGTGCTGCGCCAGCCGCGTCACGCCTACACCCAGGCCTTGCTGGCGGCAGTACCGGCCGAGCACCCGCGCGGCAGCCGGCTGTCACCCGAGCGGGTTGGCGTGCGCAGTGAGCCGCGGGCACGCTCGCACAGCGACGTTTTGCTCGAAGGCCGTGGCCTGGGCAAGCGCTACCTCGGCCCGGACGGGCTGGTGCGGCAGGTGGTGCAGGGCGTCGACTTTACCCTGCGTGCCGGGCGCACCCTGGGCATTGTCGGCGAGTCCGGCTCGGGCAAGACCACCGTGGCACGCATCGCCCTCGGCCTGCTGCAGCCCGATGAGGGCGAAGTGCTTTATCGCGGGCAACCCTGGAACCGCCCGGCCAACGCCGTGAGCGAGGCAGTGCGCAGGCCGTTGCGGCGCGACATCAGCGTGATCTACCAGGACCCGCTGGGCTCGTTCGACCCGCGCTGGAGCGTGGCGCAGATTCTTGATGACGCCTTGCAGGTAGCCGGTATCGAGGCACCAGCCAGGCCAGCACGTATCGCTGTGCTGCTCAACCAGGTGCGTTTGCCGGCAGATCTCGGCCAGCGCAGGCCGTTGCAACTGTCGGGCGGCCAGCGCCAGCGGGTGGCAATCGCCCGGGCGATCGCCAGCGAACCCAAGGTGATCATCTGCGACGAGCCGGTGTCCGCCCTGGACGTGTCGGTGCAGGCCCAGGTGCTCGACCTGCTGGCCGACCTGCAGGACGAACTGGGCCTGGCCTACCTGTTCATCTCCCACGACCTGGGGGTGATCCGCCATGTCAGCGACGACGTGCTGGTGATGCGCCACGGTCAGGTGGTGGAGCAGGCACCGGTCGAGCAGTTGTTCGATAACCCGGCCCACGAATACACCCAGCGCTTGCTCGGCGCGGTGCCACGCCTGCCCGGCAGCGGCGCCGAACTGGTGGTGCCGCCGCTGGACCTGGAACACGAAGCCTTCGACCTGTTCGACGAAACCCGCCTGTGGAAGATCGCGATTTGAACTGAGACGCCAAGCCCTGCGCCGACCCCTGTGGGAGCCGCGCTTGCCGGCGATGGGCCGCGAAGCGGCCCCACGATTTCAAGGCTGTTGCATGAATCGCCGGGGCCGCTTCGCGGCCCATCGCCGGCAAGCGCGGCTCCCACAGGGATCGCGCCAGCTTCAAGAAATTGGCAGTACAGCCGCTCCCACGAGGCTCGGGTCGCCTAAACGAAAGATGTACTTAAAGGACTGAACCATGACCACATTTCAACGTTTCCCAACCCAGGCTCCGGCCACCAGCGTCGCGGAGCTGAAAGCCCGCATCGCAGCCCTGCTGCCTGCCATCGGCGCAGGCGCCGCGCAGCGCGAACGCGAACGCCTGTTGCCCCATGAGGCCATTGCCCAGCTTGCGGCAGCCGGGCTGTACACCGTGCGTATCCCCGGTCAGTACGGCGGCCCCGGCGGCACGGTCAGCGATGTGATCGAACTGCTGCTGCAAATCGCCTCGGTCGACTCCAACGTGGCCCAGGCCCTGCGCCCGGGTTTTGCCTTTGTCGAAGGCCTGCTGGCTTCACAGGCCGAAGGCGCCGAGCAGGAGCGCGAGCGTTGGTTCGCGCGCTATCTGCAGGGTGCGGTAATCGGCAATGCCGGCTGGGAACTGGGCGGTGCCAACGGCGCCATCGCCGCGCGCCTGGTGCGCGAGGGCGAGCATTTTCGCGCCAATGGCAGCAAGTTCTACAGCACGGGTGCGCTGTTCGCCGATTACGTCAGCGCTGTTGCCCTGGACGAGGACGAGCAGCCGGTTTCGTTCATCCTGCCGCGCGACCGCGAGGGCCTGGAGCTGGTCGATGACTTTGACGCCATGGGCCAGCGCCTGACCGCCAGCGGCACCACCCACTTGCGCAATGTGCGCGTCGAGGCCAGCGATATCCGCACGCGTACCGTGGAGGAGGGCAAGCGCACCATCGTCACGCCGTTCCTGCAGCTGTTCCTTGCCACCGTGCTGGCCGGTATCGCCCGCAATGCGCTGGACGACGCCACCCGCTTCGCCCGCGAGCATGCCCGCCCGATCAAGCACAGCACGGCCAGCCGCTCGGTGGACGACCCCTATGTAGAGCTGTCGGTAGGTGATATCGCCGCCCGTGCCTATGGCGCTGAGGCCATGGTCCTCAAGGCCGCTGCAACCATCGACAAGGCCTGGGCCACGCAACTGGGTGAAGCCGCCGTAGAGCAGGCTGCGATCGAGGTGGCGCAGACCCAGTACCTGGTCGCCGAGCTGGCGCTCAAGGCTGCGCAAACGCTGTTCGACGTTGGCGGTGCCTCCACCACCGGCCGCCAGCACAACCTCGACCGCCACTGGCGCAACGCTCGCACCGTGGCCAATCATAACCCGCGCCAATGGAAGGCGGCGGTGGTCGGTGCCTGGCAGCTCAAGGGCACTCGCCCACCTGTCTCGGGGCTGTTTTGACTGCGCAGCCGGCCTTGCTGGCCGGCCATGTGCAAAGCCCCAAGGTGCCGGTGATCATCGGTGCCGCCTTGTTCATGGAGCTGCTCGACAGCACAGCGGTGATGACCGCCCTGCCGCAGATGGCCGCCGATTTCGGCGAGCCGGGGCTGCGCATGAATCTGGTGGTGTCGCTGTACATGCTTGCCCTGGCCCTGTGCGTGCCGGTTAGCGGTTGGGCCGCCGAGCGCTTTCGCCCGCGCCAGGTCATGTTGTCGGCGATGGGCTTGTTTACCTGCGCTTCGCTGGCCTGCGCCCTGGCCGATACGCTCTGGCAACTGTGCCTGGGGCGCATGCTGCAGGGGGCGGCCGGGGCATTGATGACACCGGTGGGGCAGGTGATCATCCTGCGTTGGTCGAGCCGCGAGCAGCTGCTGCAGGCCATGTCGTGGCTGGCCCTGCCGGCGCTGGTGGGGCCGCTGGTGGGGCCGTTGCTCGGCGGCTTGCTGGTGACGGTGCTGTCGTGGCACTGGATCTTCCTGATCAATCTGCCAATCTGCCTGCTCGGTTGCTGGCTGATCCTGCGCCATGTGCCGGACTATCCGGCACGGCCGGTGCCACCGTTGGACGTGCGTGGCTTGCTGCTCAGCGGCGGGGCCCTGGCCATGCTGGTGTTCGGCCTTGAAGCGCTGGGGCTGGGGCAGTTGCCGCAGGCCTGGGCCATGGTGCTGGTGGCCGGTGGAGCAGCCTGTGCGTTGGGGTATCTGCTGCACGCGCGGCGACACCCCAGTCCGCTGGTGGACCTGTCGCTGCTGCGCCTGCGCAGCTTTGGCGTGGCCCAGGCGGGTGGCGGGCTGTTCCGCCTGGGTTCGGCAGCCCAGCCGTTCCTGATCGTGCTGCTGCTGCAGAACTGCCTGGGCTTGAGCCCGTTGGCGGCGGGGGGGCTGGTGGTCAGTGGTGGCGTCGGCGCACTGCTGATGAAGCTGCTGGCAGTGCCATTGGTACGGCGCTACGGCTATCGACGGGTGCTCAGTTGCAATGCCGTGCTCAGTGGTGTGGGGATTGCCCTGTGCGCCAGTTTCGATCGTGATACCGCTGTGTGGCTGATGGCTGCGGTGCTGTTCGCCGCAGGCCTGGTGCGTTCACTGCAGTTCTCGACGTTGGGGGCTGCCAGTTATCAGGACGTGCCCGGTGAGCGTTCGGCGGCGGCCAGTTCGTTGTCGGCGATGTCCGTGCAGTTGACCATGGCCATGTCGGTGAGCCTGGCAGGGGGGCTGTTGGGGATGCTGGCCGAGATGGATGGGCGTAGCGAAACCTCGGTGGCAGATATCGCCACGGTGATGTTGCTGTGCGCTGTCATGTGTGGAATTTCCGGTTTGGTGTTCCGGCGTTTGGCGGACTAGTCATTGGGCGGGGCATGCATCAGTCCATTCCGGGGGTTGTTGGGTGTTGCATAAAAGGTCTCAAGTCGTTCGAAATATGACTTGGACGGTCTTGGTGGGTGGGGCATAGGATTGCAGCCACTGGAGTTCACAACCGACTCCCCCATCAGGAAAACGCACATGAACCTCAAATCCCTTATCGCCAATCCACTGGGCCACGGTGCCGCACCGCTGGGCAACATGTTCCGCAATGTTCCCGAGGCCGAAGTCCAGGCCACCATCGACGCCGCCTGGGCCAACGGCGTGCGCTACTACGATACCGCCCCGTTCTACGGCGCCGGCCTGTCCGAATCTCGCTTGGGCAATGCCCTGGTCGGCCGCCCGCGTGACGAGTACGTGCTCAGCACCAAGGTCGGCCGCATCATCCTCGACGAACTGGAAGACCCGGCAGCCCGTGAACTGGGCGAAAAAAGCGGCCTGTTCGAACACGGCAACCGCAACCGCATCGTCAACGACTACAGCGCCGATGCCACCCTGCGTTCCATCGAGGATAGCCTGCGTCGTCTGAAGACCGATCGCCTGGACATCGTCTGGATCCACGACATCGCCCAGGACTTCTACGGTGACGAATGGCTCAGCCAGTTCGAAACCGCCCGTACCGGTGCCTTCCGCGTACTGACCCGTCTGCGTGAAGAGGGCGTGATCAAGGCCTGGGGCCTGGGTGTGAACCGCGTCGAGCCGATCGAGCTGACCCTCGACCTGGACGAAGCCCGTCCGGATGGCTTCCTGCTCGCCGGCCGCTACTCGCTGCTGGACCATGACCGCGCACTGCAACGCGTCATGCCGCAAGCGGTGGAGCAGGGTGTAGGCATCGTCGTGGGTGGCCCGTACAGCTCGGGTGTCACCGCCGGCGGCGAGCACTTCGAATACCAGAAGGCCAACGCGACCGTGCTGGCCAAGCTCGAGCGCATCCGCGCCGTGGCCCGTGCCCATGGTGTGGATGTGAAGGCGGCTGCCCTGCAGTTCGCCCTGGCCCACCCGGCCGTGGTCTCGGTGATCCCGGGCTCCACCCGTCCGGCACACGCCAACGAAGACCTCGCCGCCCTGAGCAAGGTGATCCCGATGGCCTTCTGGAACGACCTGCGCCAGCAAGGGCTGATCAACGCCCAGGCCCCGGTACCTGCTGTTTAAACCGATCTTTAAGGGCCGCTGCGCGGCCCTGCCTACCCGAATCAATGGGGCCACGCCCCGGGAGAATCATCATGGCAACTGCACAAGCTTCCATCACCCTGGCAACTGATGCCAACCGCGTTTGGCAACTGATTGGCGGTTTCGACGCGCTGCCCGACTGGCTGCCGTTCATTCCCGAAAGCGCCCTGAGCGAAGGCGGCCGCGTCCGCACCCTGAAGAGCGTGGCTGGCGACACCATCATCGAGCGCCTGCTGGACTTCAACGAAGCAGGTCGCAGCTACAGCTACACCATCCTCACGAGCCCGGCGCCGGTGCGTGACTACCAGTCGACCCTGCGCGTGGTGGCTGAAGGTAGCGGGTCTCGTGTGGAATGGTCCGGTTCGTTCGTGCCGGTGGGTGTCAGCGATGCTGAGGCAACTGCGCTGTTCGCTGGCATCTATGAAGATGGCCTGGCGGCGCTGAAGAAAGGGCTGGAAGGCTAATACCTGTCAGCTAAGTAATTGGGGGCCGCTTTGCGGCCCATCGCCGGCAAGCCAGCTCCCACAGAGATCGCGCAACTCCTGAGTTCTGCGCAGTACCTGTGGGAGCTGGCTTGCCGGCGACGGGCTGCGTAGCAGCCCCGTTAACGCTATCTTCGTTGCTTCAGAAAATGCTACCCATAACTGCGGTTAAAGCCACGCCTTGATTTGCCTGGACACAGCGTCAGTGGAGATCCCGTAACGGTCATGCAAGGTCGGAAGTGCACCCGCATCGAGAAATGCATCCGGTAGCGCGATCTGGCGGAAGGTTGGAGTGACCCCATTGCGCAACAGCACGCCCGCAACTGCCTCTCCCAGGCCCCCTATGATCGAGTGGTTTTCCGCAGTGACCACCAGGCGACCAGGCTTGCGTGCCTCGGCGAGGATGGTCTGCTCATCGAGCGGTTTGATGGTGGGTACATGCAGCACCGATACATCCACACCGTCCTTTTGCAACTGCTCGGCAGCCTCCAGCGCACGCATGGTCATGAGGCCGCTGGCAATCAACAACACATCCCGGCCACCGCGCAGCACCTGTGCCTTGCCCAGCTGGAACTGGTAATCGTAGCGATCGAGCACCAAGGGTACGTTGCCGCGCAGCAGCCTCATGTAGACCGGCCCTTGATGGGCAGCGATCGCTGGCACAGCCTGTTCGATCTCAAGCGCATCGCAGGGGTCGACGATCATCAGGTTGGGCATCGCCCGGAAGATGGCCAGGTCATCCGTGGCCTGGTGGCTAGGACCATAACCGGTGGTCAGGCCAGGCAGCCCGCAGACGATCTTGACGTTGAGGTTCTCTTCTGCGATTGCCATGCAGATGAAGTCATAGGCCCGACGGGAAGCGAATACCGCATAGGTGGTGGCAAAGGGTGTCATGCCTTCCCGTGCCATGCCAGCAGCGGCGCTCATCAGCAATTGTTCGGCCATGCCCATTTGATAGAAGCGCTCGGGGTGGGCTTTGGCGAAGATGTGCAGGTCGGTGTACTTGGACAGGTCGGCACTTAGCCCAACTATATCCTGACGTTGCTCGGCAAGGCTTGCCAAGGCATGGCCAAACGGGGCAGGGCGGGTCGGCTGGCCGTCGGCGGCAATCGAAGCGATCATGGCCGAGGTGGTCAGGCGTTTCTTGGGTGAGTTCACAGTGCTCATGCTTGGCTCCCGGCGTCCAGCGCCTTGAGGGCGAGGTCCCATTCGTTTTCATCGACGCGAATGAAGTGCGTCTTGTCGCGGTTTTCCAGGAAAGGCACGCCTTTGCCCATGCGGGTATCGCAGATGATCACGCGCGGTTGCGCCCCGGTGTGGGCGCGGGCCTGGTCGAAGGCGCCGACCAGCGCATCCAGGTCATTGCCGTCCACGCGTTGAACGAACCAGCCAAAGGCTTGCCAACGGTCGACGATTGGCTCGAAGGCCAGTACCTCGCTGGAATGGCCATCCGCCTGCTGGTTGTTCACATCGATGATGGCGATCAGGTTGTCCAGGCGCCAATGGCTGGCCGACATGGCGGCCTCCCAGGTCGAGCCCTCGTTGAGCTCGCCATCGGACAGCAGGTTGTAGACCCAGCTGTCCGAACCCTTGCGTTTGAGCCCGAGGCAAGCGCCGACGGCGATGCCCAAGCCGTGGCCGAGCGAGCCACCGGTGATCTCCATGCCTGGGGTATAGGCAGCCATACCAGACATGGGCAAGCGGCTATCGTCGCTACCGTAGGTTTCAAGCTCATCCTCTGGGATTACGCTGGCCTCGATCAGTGCGGCATAGAGGGCAATCGCGTAGTGCCCGATGGACAGGTAGAAACGGTCGCGCTGCTCCCATTCGGGGTTGCCGGGGTCGAGGCGCAGCGCATGGAAATACGCGACCGCCAGCAGGTCGGCGGCGCCCAGCGCCTGGCCGACGTAGCCCTGGCCCTGGACTTGCCCCATGCGCAATGCATGGCGGCGGATATTGCGAGCGCGCACAGCCAGCGGCAGCGCCTCGGTGTAGGTAGGCACAGCAGTCATTGAAGTGACTCCTTTATCGAATCAACGATTGACCAGATGAGCCGGTACTCGTGACACCAGGAAGGCGCCAAACATGAGTACGGCCGTGATGAGATACATGCCGATGGCATTGCTGCCCAAGGTGGTAGTGACCCAGCCGATCAGGTACGGCGAGCAGAAGCCGGCAAGGTTGGCGAAACTGTTCACCGCAGCGATGCCTGCCGCCGCCGATACACCTCCCAGCAGCGTGGTGGGCAGCATCCAGAACAGTGAAGAGGCGGATAGCACTCCAGCCGCTGCGAGGCACAGGCTGAGGATCGAAAGCGTCAGGCTGCTGCCCAGTGCTGCGGCGAGGCTCAGGCCCAGTGCGCCGATCAGCATGGGGATCGCCAGATGCCAGCGGCGTTCACGGTGACGGTCGCCGCTGCGCCCGGCCCACAGCATCGCGACGATGGCACACAGGTACGGCAGGCTGGTCAGCAGGCCGATGTGCAAAGGTTCGCTGACGCCGGCATTACGTACCAGTGTGGGTAGCCAGAACGTGATTGCGTACTGGCCCATCACTACGCAGAAGTAGATGCCCGCCAGCAACCAGAGCCGACGGTCGCGGATGAAGTCGGCCACCGAGCCGTGGTTTACCTTGTGTTGCTCGTCTTCAGCCAGTTCCTTGCGCACCAAGGCTTTTTCTTCGTCGCTCAACCAGTGAGCCTGATCGACGCCATCCTTCAGGTAGCTCAGCACCAGAACGCCCACCAGTACCGTTGGGATGGCTTCGAGCAGGAACATCCACTGCCAGCCCGCCCAGCCGTGAACGCCGGCAAAGCGCTCCATGATCCAACCCGACAAGGGGCCACCGACCATGCCCGAGAGCGGAATCGCGATGAACCACAGCGCGGTCATCTTTGCCCGGCGGTAAGACGGGAACCAATAGGTCAGGTACAGCAGAAGCCCTGGTGCCAGGCCTGCTTCGGCGATCCCCAGCAAAAACCGCAGGGTATAGAATTGCCAGGCTGTCTCCACCAGGGCGAACATCGCCGAGATGATGCCCCAGGTGATCATGATGCGAGCGATCCAGCGTCGAGCGCCCACTTTGTGCAGAATGATGTTGCTGGGCACCTCGCAGAGAAAATAGCCAATGAAGAACATGCCGGCGCCCAGTCCGTAGACCGCTTCGGAAAGGGCCAGGTCGTCCATCATCTGCAGCTTCGCAAAGCCGACATTGACCCTGTCCAGATAGGCGCACAGGTAGCAGAGCATGAGAAAAGGCATCAGTCGCCAGGCCGTTTTACGGTAGGCACTGCTGCGCGCGGCGGATACCGCATCGAGCGCTAATGTGGTCATTCGTTCTGATCTCTTGTTGTTATCGAACGCGTGGCCTGCGCCGGGCTCGGGTGCAGGTCACGATGCACCGGGTGCTCAGTGGATCAGCATCCCGCCGTTGACATCCAGGGTAATGCCCGTCAGGTAGCTGGACAGGTCACTGGCCAGGAACAAAGCCGCATTGGCGACATCGCGCGCCTCACCCAGGCGGCCCAGCGGGATGCCTTCGATGATGGCGTGGCGGCGCTCATCCTGCATGAGACCACCGGTGATGTCAGTGTGAATCAGGCCTGGTGTGATCGAGTTGACGCGAATATTGTCCGGTCCCAGTTCACGGGCCATCGCCTTGCCCAATCCAAGCACGCCAGCCTTCGCCGCGCTGTAGTGAGGGCCACCGAAGATGCCGCCACCACGCTGGGCAGACACAGAAGACATGCAGATGATGCTGCCAGCGCGTTGCGCCCGCATGGTTGGGATCACCGCCTGGGACATCAGCAAGGTGCCACGAAGGTTCACGTTGAGAATCCGGTCATAGTCAGCCCCTGTGATTTCCAGGGTTTTCACCGGTTGAGTGATGCCGGCGTTGTTTACCAGCACGTCGATCCGGCCGAATTGCGCGAGCACTTGAGCGATGGCATCACGCACTTGTGCTTCATCGGCAACGTTGGCAGCCACGCCGAGGTGGCCTTCGCCGAGTGAAGCGGCAGCCTCGGTTGCGGCAGAGGCGTCCAGGTCCAGGATCGCGACTTTGGCGCCCTGAGCGGCAAACGCCTGGGCTGTTGCGCGGCCGATACCGCGGGCAGAGGCCGCGCCAGTGATCACGGCAAATTTTCCTGTTAACAGCATCGAAGGTGCTCCAGATGGTTGTTGTTGTGAGCGGCGGTTCCGGCAGAACCGATAGGCACAGCTTCGTCCGGGACAGCACCCCGAGCAACGCTGCCTCCTTCACCCGGTGCTGAAAAAAATTCAGCCCTCGACTTGTGCCTTGGGCTTACAGGAAGGTAAAAGCCTTGGCATCGCTTCGAATCTTTCAGGAAATGGTCATGAGCCTGGACATCCTCAGAAAATCGCCTCAGATCCCTTCCCTGAAAGCAATTCAGGCCTTTGAGCAAGTCGCTCGCTTCGCCAACGTTGCACGGGCCGCAGAGCAGTTGAACCTCACGCCCTCTGCGGTGAGCCACCAGATCGCTAATCTGGAAGCCTTGATCGGTCGTCCATTGTTCATTCGCGAAGCGCGCGGTGTTGCATTGACCCCGGCCGGAGAGCAGTACCTGCGCGAGGTGTCAGGCATATTGCAAAGCTTGGCTACGGCCACCGAGCGCGCCGGCAACTCGGTGGGCTTCGATTGCTTGCGGCTTCATTCCGCGCCCAGCTTCGGCCTGCTTTGGTTGCTGCCGCGCCTGGACCATTTTCGTAACAGTCATCCGCAGATCCAGATCAACCTGTCGTGCTCCTACGAGTCGCTGCACTTCGGCCGCCATCAGATCGATCTGGATATCCGTCATGGCTACCCCAACTGGCCCAGCCTGGAAGTGCGCACCATCCGGCATGAACGTGCAACTGTGCTGGCCTCGCCACAGCTTCTGGAGCGTACGCCTATCAAGCAGCCGGGTGATCTGCTGGGGCAGAACCTGATCCTGTCGGAAGCCGCATTGGTGCAATGGCCCCAATGGTTCGCCCAGCAAGGCGTGGCGTTGCCACAAACCCCCTACGCCCTGAGCTTCGATCGCTCCTACATGAGCCTGGAGGCCGCCAGCCATGGGTATGGGTTGGCCTTGGAGAGTTCCCTGCTGGCGCAGGACTATATCGCCCGGGGCGAGTTGGTACCGGTATTTGCGGAAGACTTGGCGACGCCCGTCAGTGCCCACCACCTGGTATTTCCGCGAGGCCATGCTGAAACCCCCAGGGTTCGACAATTCCTTGAATGGGTGCAGGGCCAGCTCGGTCATGACTTCAACTACTGAGAGCAGTTTGCACAACAGATGAACTGCGGTAGGGGCCGGCTATCAAGTCAGCAGAAGGCTGGATAGCACCAGAACTCAACGGTGATAAGTGGCAAGGGAAAAGCCCTACAACTCTATCGGAAGTTTCGCTGCCCGGTTCGGGTTGTACATCTTCAGGGGCTCGCTACCATCAGGGCTCGGCGCTTCCATGGAGATTCCAGTGACTACTTCCGGCAATACAAGAAGGCGGGGTTGGTAGCGTGAATCAGCCCTTGGGTTCGTTCACTAGCTTTCTGCGCTCGGCCTTGCTGATTCTATTGTGTCTATTGGGCGTATTCCCTCTGGATGTGATCCTGCCGTCATTCCCGGCGCTCGCAGGCGAGTTTCACGTCGAGCCAAAGCAGATAGCCTACTCGGTGAGCTTCTTTGCGTTTGGTGTCGCCCTGGCGCAAATCGTGATCGGGCCATTGTCGGATGGCATGGGGCGCAAGCGGTTGTTGCTCGCTGGGTTGGGAGTGTCCATTGCAGGGGCAGTGGGTTGTGTACTTTCAACCCGCTATGAGACGTTCATGGCGTTCCGTTTGTTGCAGGCCCTGGGTTGCGGGAGTTTCGTGCTGGGCCAGGCGCTCGTGCAGGATCTGTACAGTGGAAAACAGCGCAATGCCATGCGTATCCTGCTGACCAGCGCAAGTGGGCTGTTCATCTCGTTGTCACCGGTCGCAGGCGCTTTTCTCCAACAATCCTTTGGCTGGAAGGGCAGCTTTACGGTATTCGCTTTCATCGCCGTGATCGTTTCATGCCTGTCATATGCATTGCTGCAGGACACGCCTGCATCGCGAGGCCGTACTTCGGGCATGCGCAGCTATTGGGTCATGCTGCGTGATACGACCTATCTTGCGCACTCCCTGCTGGCCAGCCTCGCGTTTGCCTGCCATTTTTCCTTCATCGTTGTCGCGCCATTGGCGTTGATGGACAGCCTGGGGCTGACGCCATATCAATTCTCGGTGGTATTTATCGCCTATGGGCTTGCGTATATCGCTGGCGGAGCAGCTGCGACCTACTTGAACAATCGTGTAAGCCCGCAGGTTCAGATCAAGACAGGATTCCTGCTCATAGCTGCCGGGGGCATCACACTGTTGATCTGGGAGCAGGTGGCAGGGTTGACGGTGGCGGGTCTTCTGCTGCCGATGATCATCTGCACGACCGGGACAACGTTGGTGCGTCCTGCTGCAACGACCCAAGCCTTGGCGCGTTACCCGCAGCAAGCCGGTGCGGCAGCGTCGCTGAATACGACATTGATGTTCGCAGGTGGTGGTTTGGCTGGCAGTCTGGTTGCTGGCGTCGAAAGCGAGCTGCCGATGAGCCTGGGGCTTCTGTTCCTGGGTGTCAGTTTGTGCGGATGGCTACTGCTTGCATGCCTGACGGAAACGCTGACCAGCACTCGAACTTGATAACAAACGAGCCATCCGCGGTGAAAACGATAACGGTGTAGCGCAGGTGTTGATCAGGCCCAGAAACCAAACAGCACCAACGCCGCCACGCCAAGCCCGACCGCAACCGAACAGCCGCCCAACGACAGTGCCGCCCGACCTTGCCGGTACCAACCCTCCTGGCCCAGCTGCCGTGCCGGTGCCAACAAGCTGCGCCAGTGCAGTTCCGTGTCATGAAACGCCTGCAAGTTCGCCATGTCCGCATCCAGCCAACGGCGAAAATCGATCCGCTCGCACGCCGTCACCTGTGGGCTCTGCAAGCGCACATACCATTGCCCGGCAACACTCGCCAGCACATCCCGGCGCGAGCGACCGGCCTGCAGTGCCTGGTCCATGTGCCGCTCGATGCTCGCCAATGGCAGGTCGAGGCGGGCGGCGATGCTGGCGAAGTCCAGTTGGTCGAGGCGGTTGAGCAGGAATACTTGTTGCACACGCCGTGGCAGGCGTTTCAGGGCGTGCAGCAGGGCGTCGTCGGCATGATGTTCGGCAGCAGGGGTTGGGTGCTCAAGGGGCAGCAGCAGACGGGTCATGGACAGCTCCTTGCTCTATGGAGGGGGAGGGATGGGGGCATCTTCCGTGATGCGTGATCAGCGTAGGTGAAACGAGATTGATTCTCAAGTGCTGATTCCGCAAAGTTTTGTAATGAGCGTTCACGCCCTGAAACACCTTTGCTATCATGCGCGCCATCACGATCTTCATTAGCCTGAAGAGCCAAAAAAAAGACCCAGCAAAAAGCTGGGTCAAAAACCGTGATTAGCCTGATGAGGAGATAATCTGAGAGCGACCTAAGCTCCAGGTTATCCAGCAGATCTCGCGATCAGCTGAGTGCAATAATAATCGTTATCATTTGCAAGTCAAATGAATTTTCGCTAATCCGGTAAAAAAGTTTTACCGGTGCGCTTCCTTGTCCCGGCAATCGGGGCCTTCGCCGTTACCCGGCCATCACGTTCTCTCCCTTCTTTCCTGCTTACAAACCCGATTCCACGGTGCGTTTGTGCTCGAGCAGTGCGCGCGCCATGTCCATCATGTGCATCAGGGCAAAGGTCAGTTCGCGCTGGCTGCCGTGCTGGTGGGTGGCGGTTTCCTGCGCGGTGGCGGCGGCGCAGCGCAGCAGGGCGATGGCGTGTTCCTGGGCCTGGTCGCCGGTTACCCCCTCGTGCAGGGTCCAGATCCTGTTGTCCAGGGTGGGGCGCGGCGGGTTGGGGTTGAGGTAGTAGTCGAGGGCGCGGCGGGCGGCTTCGCTGTCGAGATCTGTTTCGTCGTTTTTCGGTGGTTTCATCGCGATACCTTCTGATTTCCTTCAAACACACAGGAATCAGAGGATAGGTCAGTCTGTATTATCTATCTCAAAATAAATAATTCAGATTGTGTATTGCTGCGATTAATACAGTCCGTATTGTTGCCGCTCATGGAAAACTGGAACGCATTTCTCAAGCGCTACAAGCGCGAACACAATCTCAGCCAGCTCAAGCTGGCCGAGCGCCTGGGCATGACTCAGGGGGGCGTGGGGCATTGGCTGCGTGGCACGCGGCGGCCGACGCTGGAAACCATCAACGAAAAGCTCGAAAAACTTGGGTTGGTGTTTCTGGAAGCCCAAGTCATGGTGGTGGAGCGCGATATCGTGCGCGAATCGCCTGGTCACTATGCGGCCGAGCAGCCGGTTTCGGCAGAAGCATTGCTTTACGCGAGCTTTCGCTTCCCGGTGCTGAGTTGGGCTGACTTGCAGGGGGCCTTGCCAGAAACAAGCAAGGCCCACGAACAGACTGACTACATGCCCGCTGGCAATGCGTTCTGGTTGGTGGTGGAAAACGACTCGATGAATGCCGCCAGTGGCAGGAGCATACCTGAGGGTATGCGTGTGCTGGTGGATACTGGCCTGCCGGCAGAGCCAGGCCGGTTGGTGATTGCGCGGCAGCCCGGGCGGCCGGCAGTGTTGCGGCAGTTGGTCGAGGAGGGCGGAGACAGGATGCTCAAACCGCTGAATACCCGCTATCCGACAGTCCTGTGTGAAGACGGCTGCGAATTTCTGGGTGTGGTCGTGCGGGGGCATGGGGTCTTCTAGCTTGCCGGGGGCTGCTGGGCAGCCCTGTCGCGACACAAGGCTGCTCCTACAGCGGCCGCAGCGGGTTCGATCGAGATGCGCGCCTTTGCAGGAGGCTGATGGCAGCGATGAATATGGATAGATGGATTGCCCTGGTCCGTGACCGGATGGAGGAGCTAGGGCTCACTCAAGAACAGCTTGCCGAGCGCGTTGGTGTGTCTCAAGGCAGCGTGGGGCATTGGGTGAACAAGCGGCGGCAGCCGAAGATCGAGTCGATGAACCGCACCCTCATCGAAATTGGCATGCCGCACTATATCGTCAGCTTGCAGCTGCGCATTCAGGGGCAGGTTGACGGGAAGCGGAGCGTTTACGAGGTCGATGACACCGATGACGACCTGGACCTCATGCAATACATCGTGTGCTTCCGCTACCCGGTGCTGGGCTGGGATGAGCTAGGTATCGCAGAGGGAGTGGAGCCAGGTGTGTTCGAGCAGACGGACTACCTGGCCCAGGGCAAGGCGTTCTGGCTGACTGTCGAGAATGATGCGATGAGTGCCGCCAGTGGCCGCAGTGTGCCGCAGGGCATGCGGATGTTGGTGGACCCTGGGATAGATGCCGAGCCAGGACGTCTGGTTATCGCTCGTCAGCCGGGCAAACCGGCGATTTTCCGTGAGTTGGCGGAGGAAGGTGGGCAACGGTACCTGAAGGCACTCAACAGCAACTACCCGGCGCTGTTGTGTGAGGAAGGCTGCGAGTTTCTGGGTGTGGTCGTGCGAGTGCATGGCTCCTTCTAGATTGCCGGGGCTGCTGCGCAGCCCATCGCCGGCAAGCCAGCTCCCACAGGTACGGTGCCCGGCGGGAAATTCCATGCGGTCGGGGTGGGAGCTGGCTTGCCGGCGATGGGGCGCAAGGCGCCCCCGCTGGCACTACTCCGCCAACTCGACCAGCACCGTCCCTTCGCTGACCATATCCCCTTCCTGGCAGAACAACGCCTTCACCGTGCCGCCATGCGGCGCGCGAATGCTGTGCTCCATCTTCATGGCCTCCAACACTACCAGCGCCGTACCTGCTTCCACCACCTGCCCAGGCTCCACCAGAACCCGCACGATGCTGCCGTTCATGGGCGCGCCCAGGCCGCCCTGGTGGCTGTGGCTGGCCTCGGCCTCGGCAATCGGGTCGAAGGCTTCGATGGCATGCATCTCGCCGTCCCAGTGCAAGTACAACGTGCCACCGCGGCGGATCGCCAGATGCTGGCGTCGCACGCCAGCCTGGTCATGTACCAACTGCTCGCCCAGCAACTGCCAGGTAGACGCAGCGCTGCGTTCCAGGGCAACCGCCTGGTCCTGCCCGCCACTCGCCAGGTGCAGGCTGCTGCGCGCCGGCAGGCCCAGGCGCAGGCCGTTGCGCTCGGCCCACGGTGAACTGCGGTCGTCCTCCCGCTGGTGTGCGGCCTGGCCCTGCAACCAAGCCTCGGCCGCGGCTTCCCAGAAGCCTGCCGGCAGCGCTTGCGGCGCGGGCAGCAAAGCCTCCTGGTGACGCGGAATGAAGCCAGTATCCAGTTCCGCTGCAGCAAACGCCGGGTGGGCGAGAATGCGCCGCAGGAAGGCGATGTTGGTCTTCAACCCGCCAATGGCAAACTCGTCGAGCATGGCCAGCAAGCGCAGGCGCGCCTGCTCGCGGTCTTCGCCCCAGGCGATCAGCTTGCCCAGCATCGGGTCGTAGAACGGCGACACCACATCACCTTCGCTGACCCCGCTGTCCACCCGTCGCCCTTCGCCGGCTACCGACTCGCGGTACAGCGCCAGCTTGCCGGTCGCGGGCAGGAATTCGTTGGCCGGGTCCTCGGCATACAGGCGCACTTCGATGGCATGGCCGATCAGCGGCACCTGTTCCTGGGTGATCGGCAGGGCCTCGCCGCAGGCCACGCGAATCTGCCAGGCCACCAGGTCGAGCCCGGTAATGGCCTCGGTGACCGGGTGCTCCACCTGCAGGCGGGTGTTCATCTCCATGAAGAAGAACTCGCCACGGGCATCGAGCAGGAACTCCACGGTGCCGGCGCCCACGTAGCCGATGGCCTGGGCCGCGCGTACTGCCGCTTCACCCATGGCCCGGCGCAATTCGGCTGACAGGCCTGGCGCAGGGGCTTCTTCCACCACCTTCTGGTGGCGGCGCTGGATCGAACAGTCACGCTCGTTGAGGTACAGGCAGTTGCCGTGCTGGTCGGCGAATACCTGGATTTCCACATGGCGCGGCTTGAGCACGTACTTTTCCACCAGCATGCGCGCATCGCCGAACGACGACTGCGCCTCACGCTGGGCCGAGGCCAGGGCATCGGCCAGCTGGCTTTCTTCCTCGACCACTTTCATGCCCTTGCCACCGCCACCGGCGCTGGCCTTGAGCAGCACCGGGTAGCCGATGCGTTCGGCGGCGGCGCGGAAGGTGTCCAGGTCCTGGGCTTCGCCGTGGTAGCCCGGCACCAGTGGCACACCAGCGGCTTCCATCAGTGCCTTGGCCGCCGACTTGCTGCCCATGGCGTCGATGGCGCTGGCCGGTGGGCCGAGGAAGATCAACCCGGCCTCTTCGATGGCGCGGGCGAAGCCTGCGTTCTCGGACAGGAAGCCATAGCCCGGGTGGATGGCCTGGGCGCCGCTGGCCTTGGCTGCGGCCAGCAGCTTGTCGACCAGCAGGTAGCTTTCGGCAGCCTTGGTGCCGCCGAGGTCGACGCGGATATCGGCTTCGCGGCTGTGCCGGGCATCACGGTCGGTGGCGCTGTGCACGGCCACGGTGGTCAGGCCCATGGCCTTGGCGGTGCGCATCACCCGGCAGGCGATTTCGCCGCGGTTGGCGACCAGCAGGGTGGTCAAAGCGGGGCGGCTCATGGGCGCGGCTCCTTCTTGTCGTCGGTTTGCCAGGCGGGGCGGCGTTTTTCCAGGAAGGCGCGCAGGCCCTCCTGGCCTTCGGCGCTGACGCGAATGCGGGCGATGGTGTTTTCGCAGTAGCGGCGCAGGGCCGGGCTGAGTTCACCGTCGTCCACTTCACGCAGCAGGTCCTTGGTGGCGCGCAGCGCTTGCGGGCTGTTTTGCAGCAGGTTGCTCACCCAGGCTTCGACCTGGGCGTCCAGTTCGCTGGCCGGGTAGACCTCGGCCAGCAGGCCCAGCTCGCGGGCTCGCACGCCGCTGAAACGCTCGGCGGTGAGGGCATAGCGGCGCGCGGCACGCTCGCCGATGGCCTTGACCACGAACGGGCTGATCACTGCCGGGGCCAGGCCGATGCGTACTTCCGACAGGCACAGCTGGGCGTCTTCGGCGCCGATGGCCATGTCGCAGCAGCTGATCAGGCCCAGCGCGCCGCCAAAGGCCGCGCCTTGCACCACGGCCAGGGTCGGCGCCTTGAGGCGGTGCAGGGCGTACATCAGCTCGCCCAGCTCGCGGGCATCATCCAGATTGGTGTTGAAATCCAGCTGCGCCGACTGCTGCATCCAGGCCAGGTCGGCGCCGGCGCTGAAGTGCCGGCCGCGGCCGCGCAGCAGCACGAAGCGCAGGCTGGCGTCCTCGGCCAACTGGTCGAGGGCGATGATCAGTTCGCGGATCATCAAGGCGTTGAACGCGTTGTTCTTGTCCTCGCGGCTCAGCCACAGGGTGGCGAAGCCGCGCGGGTCGCGGATCACTTCGAGGGTGCTGAAATCGCTCATGGGTCACATCCGGAAAATGCCGAAGCGGCTCTGTTCGATCGGTGCGTTCAGCGCGGCGGACAACGCCAGGCCGAGCACGTCGCGGGTCTGTGCCGGGTCGATGACGCCGTCGTCCCACAGGCGGGCGCTGGAGTAGTAGGGGTGGCCCTGGTGCTCGTACTGGTCAAGGATCGGCTGCTTGAGCCTGGCTTCGTCTTCGGCGCTGAACGGGTGGCCACTGCGCTCGCTCTGTTCGCGCTTGACCTGGGCCAGCACGCCGGCGGCCTGTTCGGCCCCCATCACGCCAATCCGCGCGTTGGGCCACATCCACAGGAAGCGCGGGTCGTAGGCACGGCCGCACATGCCGTAGTTGCCGGCGCCAAAGCTGCCGCCGATGATCACCGTGAACTTTGGCACCTGGGCGCAGGCCACGGCGGTGACCAGCTTGGCGCCGTGCTTGGCGATGCCGCCTTCTTCGTACTTCTTGCCGACCATGAAGCCGGTGATGTTCTGCAGGAACAGCAGCGGGATGCCGCGCTGGCAGGCCAGTTCGATGAAGTGCGCGCCTTTTTGCGCGGCCTCGGCGAACAGGATGCCGTTGTTGGCGAGGATCGCCACCGGGTAGCCGTGCAGGTGGGCGAAGCCGCACACCAGGGTGGTACCGAACAGCGCCTTGAACTCGTCGAACACCGAGCCGTCGACCAGGCGCGCGATCACCTCGCGTACGTCGAACGGTTGCTTGGCGTCGGCCGGCACCACGCCATACAGCTCATCGGCAGCATACAGCGGTGCCACCGGGGCCAGGCGCTGCAGCTTGCCCAGCTTGTGCCAGTTGAGGTTGGCCACGCTGCGTCGGGCCAGGGCCAGGGCGTGTTCGTCGTTGTCGGCATAGTGGTCGGCCACGCCGCTGGTGCGGCAGTGCACATCGGCGCCGCCGAGGTCTTCGGCGCTCACAACCTCACCGGTGGCGGCCTTTACCAGTGGAGGTCCGGCGAGGAAGATGGTCGCTTGCTGGCGCACCATGATCGCCTCGTCGGCCATCGCGGGCACGTAGGCACCGCCGGCGGTGCACGAGCCCATCACCACGGCAATCTGCGGAATGCCCAGTGCGCTCATGTTGGCCTGGTTGAAGAAGATCCGCCCGAAGTGCTCGCGGTCGGGGAACACTTCGTCCTGGCGTGGCAGGTTGGCGCCGCCGGAGTCCACCAGGTAGATGCACGGCAGGCGGTTCTGCAGGGCGATGGTCTGCGCACGCAGGTGCTTCTTCACCGTCAGCGGGTAGTAAGACCCGCCTTTGACCGTGGCGTCGTTGGCCACGATCATGCATTCCACGCCTTCGACGCGGCCGATGCCGGCGATCACGCCCGCAGCGGGTACGTCTTCGCCATATACCTCATGGGCAGCCAGTTGGCCGATTTCGAGGAACGGCGAGCCCGGGTCCAGCAGGCGGTCGATACGCTCGCGCGGCAGCAGCTTGCCACGCGAAGTGTGCCGCTCCTGGGCCTTGGGCCCACCGCCCTGGGCCACTTGGGCGAGCAGGCCGCGCAGGGCCTGGACCTGTTCGAGCATGGCCGCGCTGTTGCCGGCGAACTCCGCCGAACGCGGGTTGATCTGGGTATGCAAGGTAGCCATATGCGCCCGTCCCTTGTGCTCAGCGGGTTTCGTTGAACAGTTCGCGACCGATCAGCATCCGGCGGATTTCGCTGGTGCCGGCACCGATCTCGTACAGCTTGGCGTCGCGCAGCAGGCGGCCTGCCGGGAATTCGTTGATATAGCCATTGCCACCCAGAATCTGGATCGCCTCCAGGGCCATTTGCGTGGCGCGCTCGGCGGTGTACAGGATCACCCCGGCGGCGTCCTTGCGGGTGGTCTCGCCACGGTCGCAGGCCTGGGCCACGGCATACAGGTAGGCACGGCTGGCGTTGAGCTGGGTGTACATGTCGGCGATCTTGCCCTGAATCAGCTGGAACTCGCCGATGCTCTGGCCGAACTGCTTGCGGTCGTGAATGTAGGGCACCACCAGGTCCATGCAGCTTTGCATGATGCCGGTCGGGCCGCCGGACAGCACCACGCGCTCGTAGTCCAGGCCGCTCATCAGCACGCGCACGCCACCGTTGAGCTGGCCGAGGATGTTTTCTTCCGGCACTTCGACGCCGTCGAAGAACAGCTCGCAGGTGTTGGAGCCACGCATGCCCAGCTTGTCGAACTTGTTGCTGCGGCTGAAGCCTTTCCAGTCACGCTCGACGATGAACGCGGTGATGCCGTGCGCGCCCTTGTCCAGGTCGGTCTTGGCGTAGATCACGTAGGTGTTGGCGTCCGGGCCGTTGGTGATCCAGGTCTTGCTGCCGTTGAGCACGTAGTGGTCGCCGCGCTTTTCCGCGCGCAGCTTCATCGACACCACGTCGGAACCGGCGTTGGGCTCGCTCATGGCCAGGGCGCCGATGTGCTCGCCGCTGATCAGCTTGGGCAGGTACTTGAGCTTCTGCTCGTGGCTGCCGTTGCGGTTGATCTGGTTGACGCAGAGGTTGGAGTGGGCACCGTAGGACAGGGCCACCGAGGCCGAGCCACGGCTGATTTCTTCCATCGACACCACGTGGGCCAGGTAGCCCAGGCCGGCACCGCCGTATTCTTCCGGCACGGTGATGCCCAGCAGGCCCATGTCGCCGAACTTGCGCCACATGTCGGCCGGGAACAGGTTGTCGTGGTCGATTTGCGCGGCGCGCGGGGCCAGTTCGGCGGCGACGAAGGTGCGCACCTGGTCGCGGAGCATGTCGATGGTTTCGCCCAGGGCGAAGTTCAGGGTGGGGTAATGCATGCTGGGGCACCTTCTTGTTCTTGAAATATGGGAAACACCCTGGCTCAAGGATCTGGCGCCGGACCCTGTGGGAGCGGGCGTCATGCCTGAGGGGCGGTGTCGTTCATCACCTTTACGTTAACGTAAACCTGCATACGCTCACTGTCAATCTACTCATCACCTTTACGTAAACGTAAATCTGCGCCAGAGTATTCCCGCTTGCTTCAGTCGTGCCCAGAACAACCACAAGAAGGGACACCCATGAGTCAACCAAGCTATACCCGCGGTCGCCAGGACCAAGCCTTGCTGACCCAGACCATCGGCCAGGCCTTCGACGCCACCGTGGCCCGTTGTGCCGACGGCGAGGCCCTGGTGTCGCGCCATCAGGGCCTGCGCTACAGCTGGCGGCAGTTGGCCGAGCAGGTCGAGGTGCATGCTCGTGCCCTGATGGCCCTGGGCGTGAACACCGGCGATCGGGTCGGCATCTGGTCGCCCAACTGCGCCCAGTGGTGCATCCTGCAGCTGGCCAGCGCCAAGGTCGGTGCGATTCTGGTCAACATCAACCCGGCCTACCGCGTGGGCGAGCTGGAATACGTGCTGCGCCAGTCCGGTTGCCGCTGGCTGGTGTGTGCCGATGCCTTCAAGACGTCCGATTACCACGCCATGGTCCAGGAACTGGCGCCGGAGCTGGCCAGTGCCACCCCGGGTGAAATGGCCAGTGAACGCCTGCCCGACCTGCGCGGTGTGGTCAGCCTGGCCGCCAACCCGCCGGCAGGCTTCCTGCCTTGGCAAGCGCTGGCCGAGCGGGCAGGGCAGACCTCCGTCGAGGCTTACGCGAAGCGCCAGCAAAGCCTGCAGTTCGACCAGCCGGTGAACATCCAGTACACCTCCGGCACCACCGGCGCACCGAAGGGCGCCACGCTCAGCCACTACAACATCCTCAACAACGGCTTGATGGTCGGCGAAAGCCTGGGCCTGACTGCGCGCGACCGCATGGTGATCCCGGTGCCGCTGTACCACTGCTTCGGCATGGTCATGGCCAACCTCGGCTGCATCACCCACGGCAGCACCATGATCTACCCCAACGACGCCTTCGACGCCGAGCTCACCCTGCGCGCCGTGGCCGAAGAGCGCGCGAGCATTCTCTATGGCGTGCCAACCATGTTCATCGCCATGCTCGACCACCCCGCGCGCGCGCAAATGGACCTGTCGACCCTGCGCAGCGGCATCATGGCCGGCGCCACTTGCCCGATCGAGGTGATGCGCCGGGTCATCGACCAGATGCACATGGCCGAAGTGCAGATCGCCTACGGCATGACCGAAACCAGCCCGGTGTCGTTGCAGACCGGCCCGGACGACGACCTGGAGCTGCGCGTGACCACCGTCGGCCGCACCCAGCCGCAGCTGGAGAACAAGCTGGTGGACGCCGACGGCTGCATCGTCCCGCGCGGCGAGATCGGCGAGCTGTGCACCCGCGGCTACAGCGTGATGCTCGGCTACTGGGACAACCCCCAGGCCACGGCAGATGCCATCGACCCGGCCGGCTGGATGCATTCGGGCGACCTGGCGGTGATGGACGAGCACGGCTACGTGCGCATTGTCGGGCGCAACAAGGACATGATCATTCGCGGCGGCGAGAACATCTACCCGCGTGAACTGGAAGAGTTCTTCTACACCCACCCGGCGGTGGCTGATGCGCAGGTGATCGGCATCCCGTGCAGCCGTTATGGCGAGGAGATCGTCGCCTGGATCAAGCTGCACCCAGGGCACAGTGCCACGGTCGAAGAGTTGCAGGGCTGGTGCAAGGCGCGCATTGCCCACTTCAAGGTGCCGCGGCATATCCGCTTTGTCGACGAGTACCCGATGACGGTGACCGGCAAGGTGCAGAAGTTCCGCATGCGGGAGATCAGTGTGGCGGAGATCTCGGCGGTTACTGCTGGTTGATGCATTGGCTGTTCCGGCCCTTTCGCGGGCACGCCCGCTCCCACAGGTACTTCACTGCCGTCGGGCTCTGTGAAATACCTGTGGGAGCGGGCGTGCCCGCGAAGAGGCCGGCCCTGCCAGCATGAGATCCTGGTCTACCCTTAAGCCTTCACCGGTGGTTCCTGGCTCGGCGGGTCGCCCACCGTCGGCGGTACGGTCGGCTTGATCGGCAGCTCGTCCGGGTCTTCCTCCGGCACGGGCGGCGGCAGGCTCGGGTCGTCGATGTTGGGATCGGGAGTCTCCGGTGGAATGGGAATGTTCATGGCCTGACCTCGCTTGGGTAATTGAAGAGGTGCTGCAGGCTTCGACCCCTGGCAGCTGCCGTTCGCTCAATTTTTTTGAACCCCACGCCTGTGCCCGGCTCTGAACCCTTACCGCTACCAGCCTGAGGGAGCAAGGTCCGATGTCACGAAACGAGCCCTTCGAAAGCGTGCCCATGGCCAACGATCACCCGGACCAGGCCATCAGCCTGTCCCAGGCGCTGCTGGCGCCGCGCATCGTGATCGAAGACACCCAACCCGTGCTCGAAGCCGGCACCTTCGCCGCCAAGGCCATCAGCGGCCAACCGGTGGCAGTCAGCAGCAAGGTCTACAGCGACGGCCACGACCGCCTGGCGGTGATGCTCAACTGGCGCCAGGCCCACAGCCGGCGCTGGCATTGCATACCCATGCACTCGCCGGGCAACGACCTGTGGCTGGCCGAGTTCACCCCCACCGAACTGGGCCCGCACCTGTTCAGCATCGAGGCCTGGATCGACCCGTTCGCTACCTATTGCCACGACCTGGAGAAGAAGTACCACGCCGGTGTCGAGGTTCGGCTGGAGCTGGAGGAAGGCCGATTGATGCTGGGCAAGGGCATCGAGCTGTGCAACGGTGCCCTGCGCGAGGAGCTCCAGGCCTTGCAGCAGCGCCTGCCCACGCTGAATGCCGACGACCAGGTAGCGCTTTTTCTCGACCCCGCCACCGCCCGCCTGATGAGCGATGCCGAACACCGCAGCTACCTGGCCCGCAGCCGTGAATTCCCCGTCGATGTCGACCGCCCGGCCGCGCAGTTCGCCAGCTGGTACGAGCTGTTCCCGCGCTCGATCACCGACAGCCCCGAGCGCCACGGCACGTTCAACGATGTGCACGAGCGCCTGCCGATGATCCGCGACATGGGCTTCGACGTACTGTACTTCCCGCCCATCCACCCCATCGGCATGCAGCACCGCAAGGGCCGCAACAACGCCCTCACCGCTGAGCCCGGCGACCCGGGCAGCCCGTATGCCATCGGCAGCGCGGAAGGTGGTCACGAGGCGATTCACCCGCAGCTGGGCAGCCGCGACGACTTCCGCCGCCTGGTGGCCGCAGCGGCCGAGCATGGTCTGGAAATCGCCCTCGACTTCGCCATCCAGTGCTCCCAGGACCACCCCTGGCTCAAGCAGCACCCCGGCTGGTTCAGCTGGCGACCGGACGGCACCATCCGCTATGCCGAGAACCCACCGAAGAAGTACCAGGACATCGTCAACGTCGATTTCTATGCACCCGAGGCCGTGCCGTCGCTGTGGCTGGCCCTGCGCGACGTGGTGGTCGGCTGGGTCGAGGAGGGGGTGAAAACCTTCCGCGTCGACAACCCGCACACCAAGCCACTGCCGTTCTGGCAATGGCTGATCGCCAATGTGCGCAGCCGGCACCCCGAGGTCATCTTCCTCGCCGAAGCCTTCACCAAGCCGGCGATGATGGCCCGCCTGGGCAAGGTTGGGTACGCGCAGAGCTATACCTACTTCACCTGGCGCAACCACAAACAGGAACTGCGCGAGTACTTCGAACAGCTCAACCAGCCGCCATGGAGCCAGTGCTACCGGCCCAACTTCTTCGTCAACACCCCCGACATCAACCCGTACTTCCTGCACACCTCCGGCCGTGCCGGCTTCCTCATCCGCGCGGCGCTGGCCACCATGGGTTCGGGGCTGTGGGGCATGTACTCGGGCTTCGAACTGTGCGAAGGCACACCGCTGCCGGGCAAGGAGGAGTACCTGGATTCGGAGAAGTACGAAATTCGCCCACGCGACTTCAGCCAGCCCGGCAACATCATTGCCGAGATCGCCCAGCTCAACCGTATCCGCCGGCAGAACCGCGCCTTGCAGACCCACCTGGGCGTGGCGTTCTTCAACTGCTGGAACGACAACATCCTGTACTTCGCCAAGCGCACGCCCGAGCGCGACAACTACATCCTGGTGGCAATCAGCCTCGACCCACACAACGCCCAGGAGGCGCATTTCGAGCTGCCGCTGTGGGAGCTGGGGCTGGATGACAACGCCGAAACCCTGGGTGAAGACCTGATGAACGGCCATCGCTGGACCTGGCAAGGCAAGACCCAGTTCATGCGCATCGAGCCTTGGCACCAGCCATTCGGTATCTGGCGTATCGAAAGAGCCCGATAGGGCATTGAATCATGGGGCCGCTTTGCGGCCCATCGCCGGCAAGCCAGCTCCCACAGGGGCTGGCGTCTGTTGTGAGTTTTGCATACCAATTACAGGCCTGGTGCTGCCTGTGATACCTGCATGAAACCTGTGGGAGCTGGCTTGCCGGCGATGGGCTGCACTGCAGCCCAAAACCAGGCGACACGGTTCCCCAGCAATGAAAGGAGTCGCACATGGCCAAGCGTTCCCGCCCGGCAGCCTTCATCGACGACCCGCTGTGGTACAAGGACGCCGTCATCTACCAGCTGCACATCAAGTCGTTCTTCGATTCGAACAACGACGGCATCGGCGATTTCGCCGGCCTGATCAGCAAGCTCGACTACATTGCCGAGCTGGGCGTCAACACCCTGTGGCTGCTGCCGTTCTATCCCTCGCCACGCCGCGACGACGGCTACGACATCGCCGAATACAAGGCCGTGCACCCCGACTACGGCAACCTGGCCGATGCCCGCCGCTTCATCGCCGAGGCGCACAAACGCGGCCTGCGGGTGATCACCGAGCTGGTCATCAACCACACCAGCGACCAGCACCCCTGGTTCCAGCGCGCCCGCCATGCCAAGCGCGGCAGCAAGGCACGGGACTTCTACGTGTGGTCGGATGACGACCAGAAGTACGACGGCACGCGCATCATCTTCCTCGACACCGAGAAGTCCAACTGGACCTGGGACCCGGTCGCCGGCCAGTACTTCTGGCACCGCTTCTACTCGCACCAGCCCGACCTCAACTTCGACAACCCGCAAGTGCTCAAGGCAGTGATCGGGGTGATGCGCTTCTGGCTGGACCTGGGTGTCGATGGCCTGCGCCTGGACGCCATCCCCTACCTGATCGAGCGCGACGGCACCAACAACGAGAACCTTGCCGAAACCCACGACGTGCTCAAGGCGATCCGCGCCGAAATCGACGCCAACTACCCCGACCGCATGCTGCTGGCCGAGGCCAACCAATGGCCCGAGGACACCCGCCCGTACTTTGGCGAAGGCGAGGGCGACGAATGCCACATGGCCTTCCACTTCCCGTTGATGCCGCGCATGTACATGGCCCTGGCCATGGAAGACCGCTTCCCGATCACCGACATCCTGCGCCAGACCCCGGAAATCCCCGCCAACTGCCAATGGGCGATCTTCCTGCGCAACCACGATGAGCTGACCCTGGAAATGGTCACCGACCGCGAGCGCGACTACCTGTGGAACTACTACGCCGAAGACCGCCGCGCCCGTATCAACCTGGGCATCCGCCGCCGCCTGGCGCCGTTGCTGCAGCGTGACCGGCGGCGCATCGAACTGCTTACCAGCCTGCTGCTGTCGATGCCCGGCACGCCCACCCTGTATTACGGCGACGAACTGGGCATGGGCGACAACATCTACCTGGGTGACCGCGACGGTGTGCGCACGCCCATGCAATGGTCGCCGGACCGCAACGGCGGTTTCTCCCGCGCCGACCCGCAGCGCCTGGTACTGCCGCCGATCATGGACCCGCTGTACGGTTACCAGACCGTCAACGTCGAAGCCCAGGCCAACGACCCGCACTCGCTGCTGAACTGGACCCGGCGCATGCTGGCGGTGCGCAAGCAGCAAAAGGCCTTCGGCCGCGGCAGCCTGCGTACCCTCACGCCGAACAACCGGCGCATCCTCGCCTACTTGCGCGAGTACACCGACGCCGATGGCAATACCGAAGTCATCCTGTGCGTGGCCAACGTTTCCCGCGCCGCCCAGGCGGCTGAACTGGAATTGTCACAGTACGCCGACAAAGTACCGGTGGAGATGCTCGGCGGCAGCGCCTTCCCGCCAATCGGGCAACTGCCGTTCCTGCTGACCTTGCCACCCTACGCCTTCTACTGGTTCCTGCTGGCCAGCCACGACCGCATGCCCAGCTGGCACATCCAGGCCACCGAGGGGTTACCCGAATTGACCACACTGGTATTGCGCAAACGCCTGGAAGAACTGCTGGAGGCCCCCTCCAGCGATACCCTGCAAAGCGCCATCCTGCCGCAGTACCTGCCCAAGCGGCGCTGGTTCGCCGGCAAGGAAGGGCCGATCGACCAGGTGCGCCTGTGCTACGGCGTGCGTTTCGGCACCGCCACCACGCCGGTGCTGCTTAGTGAAATCGAAGTGCTCAGCGACGGTGTGGCCAACCGCTACCAACTGCCGTTCGGCCTGCTGCCCGAAGAGCAGATCAACAGCGCGCTGCCACAACAGCTGGCCCTGTCACGGGTGCGTCGTGCCCATCAGGTTGGCCTGATCACCGATGCCTTCGTCCTCGAGCCATTCATCCGCGCGGTGCTGCGTGCCTGTGAGGGCGGCATGCATCTGCCTTGTGGCAACGGCGAGGGCGAGCTGCGCTTCGAAAGCACGCAGCAGTTGGCGGGCCTGGCGTTGAACGACGAAAGCAGCGTGCGCTACCTCAGCGCCGAGCAGTCCAACAGCTCGGTGGTGATCGGCGACCAGGTGGTGCTCAAGCTGATTCGCCGGGTCAACCCGGGTGTGCACCCAGAGCTGGAAATGAGTGCCTACCTGACCGCCGCAGGCTTTCCCAACATTTCGCCGCTGCTGGCCTGGGTCAGCCGGCTGGATGAGCAGGGGGCGCCACACTTGCTGATGATCGCTCAGGGCTACCTGAGCAACCAGGGCGACGCCTGGGCCTGGACCCAGAACACCCTGGAGCGGGCCATCCGCGACCAGATGGAGCCTTCCAGCCTCGACGCCGATGCGCACACCGATGCACTGGCCGAACTCACCGGCTTTGCCGCTTTGCTCGGCCAGCGCCTGGGCGAGATGCACCTGCTGCTGGCTGCACCGACCAATGACGAGGCCTTCCAGCCGCGCCCGAGCGATGCCGACGACAGCGAACGCTGGAGTGCGCAGATCAGCGCCGAACTCACCCATGCCCTCGACCTGCTGGCCCAGCACCGCGACAGCCTCGACAGCGAAAGCCAGGCGCTGGTCGACGACTTGCAGCAACAGCGCGACGGCCTGGCCCAGCACATCGCCAACCTGACCCGCCAGGCCCAGGGCGGCCTGCTGATGCGCGTGCACGGCGACCTGCACCTGGGCCAGGTGCTGGTGGTGCAGGGCGACGCCTACCTCATCGATTTCGAAGGTGAACCAGCCCGGCCGCTGCAAGAGCGTCGGGCAAAACACAGCCCGTACAAGGATGTCAGCGGCGTGCTGCGATCCTTCGACTATGCTGCTGCCATGATCTTGCGCAGCGCGTCTGCGGTCGACCTTTCCGACCCGGCGCGCCTAGCCCGGCAACGGGTTGCCAGGCAGTACCTGCACCAATCGCGGCATGCCTTTGTCGAAGCCTATGGCCTGGCCACCGCGGCCATGCCTCACGCCTGGCAACAGGCCGAGGGCGAGCGCGCCGCACTGGAGCTGTTCTGCCTGGAAAAAGCTGCCTACGAAATCACATACGAAGCCGAGAACCGTCCGAGCTGGCTGGCCGTGCCTTTGCATGGCCTGCATGGACTGATCAGTACCTGGGGAGAGTCATAGATGAATGCAACCACGCGTGAAAACGGCGGCCTTCGGCAACGGGACCTCGACGCCCTGGCCCGCGCCGAGCACGCCGATCCATTTGCGGTACTCGGCCCCCATGGCGATGGCGCGGGCGGGCAGGTGGTCCGCGCCTTCCTGCCCACTGCCCTGAATGTGCGCATCCTGGCCCGGCATGACGGGCGCATCCTCGCCGAAATGGAGCAGGGCAGCCTACCGGGGCTGTTCACCGCGCACCTCGATGAGGCACACCCGTACCTGCTGCAGATCGGCTGGGCCGGTGGCGAGCAGATTACCGAAGACCCCTACAGCTTCGGCCCACAACTGGGCGACATGGACTTGTACCTGTTCGCCGAAGGCAACCACCGCGACCTGTCCGGGCGCTTCGGCGCCCAGCCTATCCAGGTCGATGGGGTCGACGGCGTGTGTTTCTCGGTGTGGGCGCCGAACGCGCGGCGGGTGTCGGTGGTGGGTGACTTCAACAACTGGGATGGCCGCCGCCACCCCATGCGCCTGCGCCACAGCGCCGGGGTGTGGGAGCTGTTCGTGCCGCGCCTGGGCGTGGGCGAAACCTACAAGTTCGAGGTGCTGGGCAAGGACGGCATACTGCCTCTGAAGGCCGACCCGTTGGCGCGTGCCACCGAACTGCCGCCGAGCACCGCCTCCAAGGTAGCGGGGGCGCTCAGCCACGACTGGCAGGACCACGACTGGATGGTGCAACGCGCGCAGCACCATGCCTACAGCGCGCCGCTGTCGATCTACGAGCTGCACCCGGGGTCGTGGCGCTGCGAGCTGGACGAGGCGGGCGAGGTGGGGCGCTATTACAACTGGCGCGAGCTGGCCGAGCGCCTGGTACCGTACGTTCAGGAGCTGGGCTTCACCCATATCGAACTGCTGCCGATCATGGAGCACCCGTTCGGCGGCTCCTGGGGCTACCAGCCACTGTCGCTGTTCGCGCCCACCTCGCGCTACGGCAGCGCCGAGGACTTCGCCGCCTTCGTTGACGCCTGCCACCAGGGCGGCATTGGCGTGCTGCTCGACTGGGTGCCGGCGCATTTTCCCACCGACGAACACGGCCTGGCGCGTTTCGACGGCACCGCCCTATACGAATACGACAACCCCCTGGAGGGCTACCACCAGGACTGGAACACGCTGATCTACAACCTTGGCCGCAACGAAGTGCGCGGCTTCATGATGGCCTCGGCGCTGCACTGGCTGAAGCACTTCCACATCGATGGCCTGCGTGTCGATGCAGTGGCCTCGATGCTGTACCGCGACTATTCGCGCAAGGCCGGCGAATGGGTGCCCAACCGCCACGGCGGGCGCGAGAACCTGGAAGCCATCGACTTCATCCGCCACCTCAACGGCGTGGCGGCCCACGAGGCCCCGGGCGCGCTGATCATCGCCGAGGAGTCCACCGCCTGGCCCGGCGTCAGCCAGCCGACCCAGCAGGGCGGCCTGGGCTTTGCCTACAAGTGGAACATGGGCTGGATGCACGACACCTTGCATTACATCCAGAACGACCCGGTGCACCGCACTTACCATCACAACGAGATGAGCTTCGGGCTGATCTATGCCTATTCCGAGCACTTCATACTGCCCATCTCCCACGACGAAGTGGTGCACGGCAAGCATTCGCTGATCGACAAGATGCCCGGCGACCGCTGGCAGAAGTTCGCCAACCTGCGTGCCTACCTCACCTTCATGTGGGCGCATCCGGGCAAGAAGCTGTTGTTCATGGGCTGCGAGTTCGGCCAGTGGCGCGAGTGGGACCACGATGGCGAGCTGGACTGGTACCTGCTGCAGTACCCTGAGCACCAGGGCGTACAGCGCCTGGTCGGCGACCTAAACCGCCTGTACCGCGAGGTGCCGGCGTTGCATGAGCAGGATTGCCAGCCACAGGGCTTCCAGTGGCTGATTGGTGACGATGCGCAGAACAGCGTGTATGCCTGGCTGCGCTGGAGCAGCAGTGGCGAGCCGGTGCTGGTGGTGGCCAACTTCACCCCGGTGCCGCGCGAGGGGTATCGCATTGGCGTGCCGTTTGGCGAGCGCTGGCAGGAGCTGTTGAACAGTGACGCAGAGCTGTATGCGGGGTCCAATGTCGGCAACCTGGGGGTGGTGGAGAGTGACCAGATAGCCAGCCATGGGCAGCCGCAGTCACTGGCCCTGAACCTGCCGCCGCTGGGTGTGCTGGTGTTGAAACCGGTCTGATCTTCTGCCTGTACTGGCCTCTTCGCGGGCATGCCCGCTCCCACAGGTACGGCGCCAGCCTCTGGCCCTGTGCTATCCCTGTGGGAGCGGGCGTGCCCGCGAAAGGGCCGAACCTGCCTACCACCGCATCCGCACCCCTAGGCTTCCAATCAACCCATTCAGATCATTGTCGTCCACGTCACTGCTGTAATCGGCACTGACAAACAGCGCTACCGAGGGCGTCACCCGAGCCACCAGCCCCAACCCCAGTTCCACCGTGGTCGAGTAGCGCGAGCTGGAGATCTTGTCGACCTGGTCCAGTTTCACCTCATCGGCATTGCTGAAGTCATACCACACGTTGGTCCGCACATAGGGTTCGATCGGCATGCCGCGTACTTCATAACGCCCGGACAGCCTGGCGCCGACCCGGCCGCTCCAGCTCGGCTGGCTGTCGAAGGCCTGCAAAGTCTCTTCCTGCGCCCGGCTGCCAGGGAAGAACTGCTGGTTGATCAACTGCGCCTGCGGCTCGATCACCCAGCCGCCACCCAGGCCGATGGGGATGCCGCCTTCCAGCGAGAAGGTCATCGCGTGGCCGCTGTCATCCAGTCGCTGGCCGTTCTCGCCACGGCCATTGACGTCGATGCGCGAACCCATGGCCACGGCATCCAGGTGCCAGCCCTGTTCATGGGTCATGCTCCAGTAAACCCCCAGGCTTTCACCGCTGAGGTTCACGGCGTTGCGTTGCTTGTCGCCCAACAGCCGGCGCATGCCGTTGAAGCTGGTCTGCAGGTTGTTTTGCCCCACGAAGATCCCCGCGCGGTGCACATTGCCCGCTGCAGTTTCACGCACGAACAGGTCCGGGCCGATCGTCAGTTGCTGGCTGGGTGCCTCCAGCTGGTCCGGGGGCTGCGCGCCACCGCGCGTGGTGGTGGGGAAGAACTGCGCCCACTGGCTGGCGACCAGGTCCGGTGCAGCCTGCCCATGGCGCTCGCTCATCTTTTGCGAGAACGCATTCAAGGTACCGATACTCAAGCCACTGGCGCTGACCGGGTCGAGCGACAGCTGTGGTACTGCCGGTTGCTGCAGGAAACCGGGCGAGGCCGGGTCGTCCTGCAGTTCATACGCGATAGTTTCCACCGGGGTTGCCAGAAGCAGCGACGTGGAAACCGCGTAGAAAATGCTGTCGAAGCGCAAGAGGTTCGAGGTGCTTTTCATGGCGGATCTCCTTTGTTTTTGTGTTACAGCCCTAGGACCTGGCCTGTTGTCACGAGCTGTACGGCAAAAACAGTGGGCGACCCAAACCAGCACGCCAGGCTTTCGCCAGCGCGCACGAAGGCGCGAGCTAGAGGCCCGGCGCGAGATCTTTACTGCTTGATATGTTCAGCTAAGGAGAGGCCGCCGCTTGCGTCAAGAAAGTGTGAAGGAAGTGTTCAGGATCCGTGGTTTTGTTCAACGTGTTGAATCTTTTGATAAATCTGCGAGGTATAGCGGGGTTCGCTATTTGTCGTGGCGTGGCTATGAAGAATGATTGCTAAGCCTGACTTCGACCGACAACGGCAGGTGGTCCGACAGGTGCGACCAAGGTTTGTGCCCCAGAATCCGCGGCCCATGGCTTTCGGCGTTGCGCAGGTAGACGCGGTCCAGACGCAACAGCGGCAGCCGCGCAGGATAGGTGCGGGCCAGATGCCCATGGTGGCGCTCGAAGGCCTCGTGCAGGTCACGCTGCAGGCCCAGGGTACGGTTGCCGTGGGATTTCCAGTCGTTGAAATCGCCGGCGATGATCACCGGGGCATCGGCGGGCAAGGACTCGAGCAGCTTGCGCAGCAATTGCAGTTGTTTCTGGCGATGGCTTTCCAGTAACGACAGGTGCACGCAGATGGCATGCACCTGGTGCTGGCCGGGCACGTCGAGGATGCAGTGCAGCAGGCCACGTCGTTCGGGGCCGGTGATCGACACGTCGAGGTTGCGATGTTCGATGATCGGGTATTTGGACAGCAGCGCGTTGCCGTGGTGGCCGTCGGGGTAGACCGCGTTGCGGCCGTAGGCGAAGTCGCTCCACATGCTGTCGGCGAGGAACTCGTACTGAGAAGTCTGCGGCCAGCCGGGGTAGCGCGCGGCGTGGCGGTCGTGGCTGCCGAGCACTTCCTGAAGGAAGACGATGTCGGCCTGGGTGCTGCGCACCGCCTCGCGCAGTTCCGGCAGGATGAAGCGCCGGTTGAAGGCGGTGAAGCCCTTGTGGGTATTCACCGTCAGCACCTGCAGCCGCTTCACGGCCGGGGCCTGGTTGACACTGGCGAAACCTTTACTGCCGGCTTCGGGGTTCACGGTTACTCCTCAATGGCGGGTGCATGGGTGTTGTATGTCCCGGCCCTATCGCCGGCAAGCCGGCTCCCACACTTAACGCACAGGCCCGTCGGCCAGCGGATTACCTGTGGGAGCTGGCTTGCCGGCGATGAGGCCAGTACAGGCAACCGATACACAATGGGACCGACGATGGTCCCCCGGGGTTCACTCCTCATCACGCTGCAACACCATCAGCAGCAACGATCGCCCCTTCACCTCAAAGGTGCTGTCGAACTGCAGATGCTGCCCCTTGCGCAGCTCTGGCCGGTCGGTATCGACCAGGCAGCTCCAGTAATCCCCTTCGGGCACGGTCGGCAACTCGAACGGTACGATGTCGTGGTGGGCATTGACGATCAGCAATACGGTGGCCTCGGCGCCTGGCCTGGCAATGCCGCTGACCTGGGCACGGCCATCGATCAGCATGCCCAGGCAACGCCCGTGCGGGTCTTCCCATTGCTCCACGCTCATCTCGTTGCCATCCGGTGCCAGCCAGGTCACGTCCTTGACGCCGATCGCCTCATTGTAGTCGCCAACCAGGAAGCGCGAGCGGCGCAGTACCGGGTAGGCCAGGCGCAGGCGGGTCAGGCGCTTGACGAAAGCCAGCAGCTCTTTGCCCTCCTGGTCCAGGTCCCAGTTCACCCAGCCGATCTCGCTGTCCTGGCAATAGGCATTGTTGTTGCCGTGCTGGGTGCGGCTGAACTCGTCCCCAGCGACGATCATCGGCGTGCCCTGGGCCAGCAGCAGGGTTGCGAAATAGTTGCGCATCTGGCGCATGCGCAGGGCATTCACGGCCGGGTCGTCGGTTGGCCCCTCGACACCGCAGTTCCACGACAGGTTGTTATCGGTGCCGTCCTGGTTGTTCTCGTCGTTGTCTTCGTTGTGCTTGTGGTTGTACGACACCAGGTCGCGCAAGGTGAAACCGTCGTGGGCGGTGACGAAGTTGACCGAGGCATAGGGGCGCCGGCCACGGTTGTTGAACATGTCTCCCGAGGCGGTCATGCGCGAGGCAAAGTCGGCCAGTTGGCCTTCGTCGCCTTTCCAGAAGGCGCGCACGGTGTCGCGGAAGCGGTCGTTCCACTCTGCCCAGCCCGGGGCGAAGTTGCCCACCTGGTAGCCGCCCGGGCCGCAGTCCCAGGGCTCGGCAATCAGCTTCACCTGGCTCAGCATCGGGTCCTGGCGGCAGGCGACGAGGAAACCGTGGCGTTCGCTGTAGCCGTCGTGGTAGCGGCCAAGGATGGTCGCCAGGTCGAAGCGGAAGCCGTCCACGTGCATTTCGCCGGCCCAGTAGCGCAGCGAGTCGGTGACCAGCTGCAGCACGCAGGGGTGGCTCAGGTCCAGGGTGTTGCCGGTGCCGGAATCGTTGATGTAGTAACGCTTGTCGTCCGGCATCAGGCGGTAGTAGGAGGCGTTGTCGATACCGCGCATCGACAGCGTCGGGCCGCGCTCGTTGCCTTCGGCGGTGTGGTTGTAGACCACGTCGAGGATCACCTCCAGCCCGGCGTCGTGCAGGTGCGCGACCATTTCCTTGAATTCGGCGATCTTGCCGCTGGCCAGGTAGCGCGGGTGGGGGGCGAAGAAGGCGATGCTGTTGTAGCCCCAGTAGTTGTTCAGGCCCTTGTCCAGCAGGTGCTGGTCATTGACGAAGGCGTGAATCGGCAGCAGCTCGATGCTGGAAACGCCCAGCTCCTTGATGTGCTTGAGCAACTCGTCATTGGCCAGGCCGGCGAAGGTGCCGCGCAGTTCTTCCGGTACCGCCGGGTGGCGCATGCTGATGCCACGGGTGTGGGCCTCGTAGATGATCGTGCGCTCCCAGGGGATCAGCACGCGCTGGTCGCGGCCCCAGGTGAAGGCAGGGTCGATCACCTTGCACTTGGGCACGAACGGCGCGCTGTCGCGCTCGTCGAACGACAGGTCGCCATCGGGGTGGCCGATGGTGTAGCCGAACAGTGCTTCGGACCATTGCAGGCTGCCGACCAGTTGTTTGGCATACGGGTCGATCAGCAGTTTGTTGGGGTTGAAGCGGTGGCCGTTCACCGGCTCGTACGGGCCGTGCACGCGGTAGCCGTAGACCAGCCCTGGATGCGCGTCGGGCAAATAGCCGTGGTAGATCTCGTCGGTGTACTCGGGTAGCTCGATGCGTTCGATTTCGTGCTCGCCGGTGGAGTCGAACAGGCACAGCTCGACCTTGGTGGCGTTGGCCGAGAACAGGGCAAAGTTGACCCCAAGGCCATCCCAGGTGGCGCCGAGGGGGAAGGGCAGGCCCTCGCGGATACGCGACGGGGCGACCGAGCGGGTTTTCTTCGGGGTGCGGGGGCTCATGGCGGTCCTCTAGTGGCCGTGGTGAAGGGGAGGGTTGTGTAGTCCTGTCCTGGCTCTATCGCCGGCAAGCCAGCTCCCACAAGGTCTCCACAGGTCTCAAAACCGGCGCTGTACTTGTGGGAGCTGGCTTGCCGGCGATAGGGCCAGGACAGGCTTAACCGGCAGAAGGCTTTTTCACCGCCCGGGTCTTTTTCGCCACAGCCGGTTTAACCCCCGGCAGGGCGGCCACTTTGGGCTCGGCAGGCGCCTTCGGTTCAGCCGCTACCTTGGGCTTGGCCGGCGCCCGCTTGCGCGGCGCCGCCTTGGGTGCCAGCGCCTCGGCCTCGGCCAGCTTGCGCGCCATGTCCCAATGGCGGTCCTCCTGGCCGGCGGGCTTACCCTCGGACTCCCAGATCTGGTAGGCAAATTCGCGGATACGTTTTTCATCAACACTCATCATGACGCTCCCGATGCTCAAGATTGTTGTATCAGCAGGTTGACCGGAAACTCCGCCAGCACGGCGCTCAACATCAGCTCCTTGGAAGAGCTGACCGCAGCACTGGGGAAAAGTCCCGTCGAGTTGGCAGGCGACAAGGCAAACGGCAGGCTTACCCGGGTGTCGTCCCAGTTCTGTGCCGGGATCAGGGGTATCGATGCACCTGCCAGCAGGGTACTGGCCAGGCGTGGCGCGATGATGACGGCCCGTTCGCCTTCGCCAAGGCGTGCGAACGCCACCACCTTGTCGGCATGCCGGCCGTGCACGGTCAGCGGCAGGTAGGCGCCACGGCGGAACAGCTCTGCGTGGGCCTGGCGGCAGTCCAGCACCCGGGCGATCAGCGCCTGCTTGAGGCGGCCGTCGCGCCAGTGTTCCAGCAGCTCGGCTACCGGCGTTGCATCGTCCAGGGTACGACGCCGGCAGGCGTAGTCCACGGCGCGGCGGTTATCCGGGTCGACCAGGCTGAAATCCCAGTATTCGTTGCCCTGGTACAGGTCCGGTACGCCCGGCGTGGTCATGCGCAGCAGGGCCTGGACCAGGCCGTTGAGGGCACCGGGGCATGCCAGCAGGTGGGCGGCATCGGCCAGCGATTTGCGCAGCTGCTGGTTCTCGCCGTCCAGCAGCAGGCCGTCGATGTAGCCGGCACAGGCGTTTTCATATGCTTCGTTCGGCGCGCTCCAGCTGCTGCGCAGCTTGGCCTCGCGCAGGGCCTTCTGCTGCCACTGGCGGATGCGTTCGGCGTACTGGCCAAGGGCGTTGTCATCGTGCAGGTCGAGGTCCAGCGGCCAGCTGCCCAGCAAGGTCTGCAACAGCATCAGCTCGTCGCCGGGGCTGGGCGCCGGGCCGTCATCCAGTTGCGTGCGCAACGGCGTGGCCAGTTCGCGCCAGTGTTCCATGCGGCTGGCCAGCCACGGGCCGCGCTCGCTGAGCACGGCCAGGCGCGCACGGGTATCTTCGCCGCGCTTGTGGTCATGGGTGGCGCTGGCCAGCAGGTTGTCGGGGAAGTCGCGCAGGCGCCGCTGGGCCTCGTTGTGGAAGTGCTTGAGCGGGGCGCTGAAACGCTCGGCGTCGAAGCCCACATCGTTGCGCGACAGCAGCCGCGCGCTGCGGTAGAACGCGGTGTCTTCCACGGCCTTGGCGGCACTGGGCGCGGTCAGTTGCTGGAAGCGCACGCAGGCGTGGCGCAGCTGCTTGCGTGCCCGGCCTGCTGGCAGGCGGCGCCAGGCTTGCCCGCCCAGCCATTGTTGCAGGTGCTCGAGCAGCGGCCAGTCGGCTTCGCCCAGGTCCTGCCGGGCATTGGCCAGGGCCTGCTGGAAAAACCCTTCGTCTTCTGCCGGGCGCCCGCAGGCATTGAAGTAGGTGCGGTACACCGGGTAATGCGCCACCAGCGCCTGCAAGGCACGGCGGATCGCGCCCAGGGTCAGGTCGCGGGTCATCAGGTCGTTGCGCGCCACCTGCAACAGCGCCTGGGCCACCGACTCGCAGTCGCCGGCCAGGCTGGCATTGAGCACAAGGTGGCGGGCCTGACGCACTTCTTCGGGGAAGTCGGGGCGTTCGCTCACATTGGCCCACAGCTCGGTCAGCGCTGCTTCGCCCGCCGGGTCGTGCTGCAGCAGCGAAACCTGGTTCATGAATTCATAGCCGGTAGTGCCGTCGGTAAGCCAGTCGCGGTGCAGGTGCTCGTTGGCGCCGAGGATCTTCTCCACGTAGATCGGGAAATGCTCCAGGGCGGCGTTCAACGGCCGCCGTGCCAGCAGGCCATCGACCCGCCGGCGCAGCTTGCGGCAGTAGCCGCGCGGGTCTGCCAGGCCGTCGATATGGTCGATGCGCAGGCCGTCCACCAGGCCGCGCTCGATCAGTTCGAACAGCTTGGCGTGGGTGGCCTCGAACACCACCGCGCGTTCCACCCGCAGGCCGCCCAGCTCGTTGATGTCGAAGAAGCGCCGCCAGTTGATGTCGTCGGCGGCGGTACGCCAGCTGGCCAGGCGGTAGGTCTGGCGCTCCAGCAGCAGGTGCAGGCGCTTGAAGCCATTCTCGCTACGGCTGTCGAAAGCCACCAGGGCCGATTCGAGGTCGGCGCCTTCGCCTGCCAGGCGCGCCAGTTCGGCTTGCAGGGGCAGGGCGTCGGCCAGCGGCGTGGCCGATGCGTTCAACGCGGTGAAGCGTTCGGCCAGGGCCTTGAGCGCCGGCTCCGGGCTGAGGGCAAGAATCCAGCCATAGTCGACCGGGCAGATCGGGAAGCGGTGTTGGTAATGGGCGACCTGCAGCAGCCCATGGTGCTTGTCGAACTCAAGCGGTATCTCACCATTTTTCAGCGCCACGCCATAGTCGCTGGCGAGGAACGGCAGCAGCAGCTGACCGGCCAGCAGCGGGTCGCTGGAGTGCCACTGGATGTCGAAGAATTCTGCATAGGGGCTGCGCCGACCCCAGGCCAGCAGGCTCTGCCACCAGGGGTTGTCGGCACCGCCCACGGCCATGTGGTTGGACACCGTGTCGAGGATCAGCCCCATGCCGTGCTGGCGCAGGGCGGCAACCAGCCGTTGCAGCGCCGCTTCGCCACCCAGCTCGGGGTTGACGCAGGTCGGGTCGACCACGTCGTAGCCGTGGCGCGAGCCGGCGCGGGCCTTGAGGATGGGCGAGGCATACAGGTGGCTGATACCCAACTGGGCGAAGTACGGCACCAGCGGCACGGCGTGATCGAGGGTGAAATCACTGTGAAACTGCAGGCGCAGGGTCGCGGTCAGCGCTTTCATCGGTCACGCTCCCAGGCTTGTTCGCGGGCCTGGGCCAGCAGTTCCAGGCGCCGTGCGGCGTCTTCGTCGTCGAGCAGTTCACGTACCGGCCGGGTGAAGCGTCGGCGCCAGTTGGGGTGGCCGGCGGTGGTGCCCGGCAGATTGGGTTGCTCGTCGCAACCCAGCAGGTCTTCCAGCGGCACCAGCACCAGCGGTGCGCGGGTGTGGCCAACGTAGCGGATGGCGGCGTCGATCAGCGCGTCGTTGTCCGGCAGCGTGCCGTAATTGGCCTCCAGGGTGCGGCGCAGGCCGTCGTGCTCCTTCTGCCGCTCGTGGCGCCAGTGCAGTTCGGTGGCAGCATCGATCAGTTGCAGGCGGTGGCTCCAGTCGATGTCGCGGTTTTCCAGCCAGCCGGCCAGCGGCGCCAGGTCGTGGGTGCCGGTGGTGGCCAGGGCGTTGTCCGGCCAGTCGAGAATCGGCTTGAAATGGCCGGGCTGGGTCTGCTCGAAGGGCAGCACACGCATGCCCAGCACGGCCTTTGCCGCCAGTTGCTCGCGCAGGCCGTCCGGCACGGTGCCCAGGTCTTCGCCGAGGATGATTGCCTGGTGGCGCACCGACTCCAGCGCCAGCAGGCGCAGCAGGTCGTCCAGCGGGTAGTTGAGGTAGGCGCCTTCGCTGGGCTTGGCTCCCTGCGGGATCAGCCACAGCCGGCGCAGGCCCATGACATGGTCGATGCGCAGGCCGCCGGCGTGGGCGAGGTTGGCCCGCAGCATTTCGATGAAAGCGCGGTAGCCGTTGCGCTTGAGGCCTTCGGGCGAGAAGGCGCAGATGCCCCAGTCCTGGCCAGCACGGCTGAGGATGTCGGGCGGTGCGCCTACCTTCAGGCCTGCCAGCAGCTCGTCCTGGCGGCTCCAGGCCTGGCTGCCGGCACCGTCGGCGCCCACCGCCAGGTCAGCGATCAGCCCGACCGCCATGCCGTTGCCGCGCGCTGCTTCCTGGGCGCGTTGCAGGCCTCGTTCGGTCAGCCATTGGCAAAAGGCATGGAACTCGACCTTGGCCGGGTAGGCGTTGGCGAACGCCTCCACTTCCGGGTGGTACGGGTCGTGCCAGGCCTTGGGCCAGTGGCGCCAGTCGGCGCCCAGGCCATGCTCCACGGCCTGGGCCTGCAGCACCTCGAAGCGGCAATGGTGCTCCAGGGCCTGGCCACCGGCTTCGCGGAAGCTGTCGAAATCCTTGCGCAGCGGGTGGTCGCCCTGGCTGAAGCCCTGGTACAGGGCTTCGAGCAGGCGCAGGCGGGCGCTGGCGGCACGCGGCCAGTCAACCAGCGGGCCTTGCTCCAGGTCTTCCAGCTGTTGCTCCAGGCCACAGGCTTCGATGGCCACGCGCACCTCCCGCTCGCCCAGCAGCGCGGCAGGGCTGGCGTAAAGGGTGTTGAGCAACAGGCGGCTGGAGGGCGAGTAGGGGCTGTAGTGCGTCTGGTCGATGGCCGACAAGGCGTGGATCGGGCTGATGGCCAAGGCATCGGCACCGCGCTCGGCGGCCGCGCGGGCCAGTTGTTCCAGGGCCAGGCAGTCGCCGTAGCCGCCATCGCCGGGGCGGCGCAAGCTGTACAGCTGCACCGCCAGGCCCCAGCAGCGCGGTGGCGGCTGCTGCACGCGGTCTTCAAGGCTGTGGCAGCGTGGCGGGGCCACAGCCACGGTGAAGCGGCGGCTGTCGATTTCCACCTGGTGGTAGCCGATGGGCAGCGCTCCGGGCAGGCGGGCCTGGTCGTCAAGGCTGAGGGTGAGGGCGCTGTGGTCCTCCAAGGTGCAGTGCGCGACGCTGGCGGCGCTGAAGTAGCGCGCCAGTGCCAGTGGCTGGCCGAGGTCGGCGGTCAGCAGCGGCGGCAGGTGCTCACTGTCTTCGGCAGCGTCCACGGCGCGCAGGCTGGCGGCAATGGCGGCGTCATCGCTGGCCGGGTGGCCAAGGCCTTCAAGGATGTTGCGCAGTACCTCGTCGCTGACACGCTGGGGCCGGGCATTGGCGTCGATCCAGTCGCGGCTCAGCCCGACGCGGGTCGCCAGGCGGTGCAGGGCGGTTTCGCTCATGGGCGCTCCAGGGCAGGGGGAAGCAGGCTGACCACGCAGCTGTAGGCGGCCAGGTGGGTATCGGGGTGCCGGGTGTCGCTGCTGTCGAACAGGCGGTTGGCCGGCGCGGGCAACTCGACCCCCTGTGGGGTGGCGGCCAGGTTCAGGTCGATGCGCAGGGTGGTGCCATTGCCCAGGCACCAGCGTGCGGTCAGGGCCTTGTCGCCGTGTACTTCGGCGCCCAGCGCGCGGCTGCCGGGCAGGTGCGGGATCACATGGCGGCGGCGCAGTTCGAGCAGGTGCTGGTACAGGCCGTGCCAGCCGGCGATCACTTCCTTGCCTTGCGGGCGGGAGGCCTCGAAGGTCTGTTCGGCGTTGGGGTCGGGGATGCTTTGGCGTTGCTCGGGGTCGGCGAAGGCGGCGAAATGGGCGAACTCGCCGCGCCGGCCTTCGCGCACGGCGTCGGCCAGTTGGTCATGGAAGTCGGTGAAGAACAGGAACGGCCGGCAGCTGCCATCGTCATCGCCCATGAACAGCAGAGGGATCATCGGTGCCAGCAGCAACAGCCCGGTGGCCGCCCGCAGCGCCTGCGGTGGGCACAGGCGGGTCAGGCGCTCGCCCAGGGCACGGTTGCCGACCTGGTCATGGTTCTGCAGAAACAGCACGAAGGCGCTGGGTGGCAAGTGCGCGCTGGGCTCGCCGCGGGGCGTGCCATGGCGGTTGGCCTGGCCCTGGAACACGAAACCTTCGGCAAGGCAGCGGGCCAGCTGGTCGATGGGGCGCTGCTGGTAGTCGGCGTAGTAGCCTTCAGTTTCGCCGGTGAGCAGCACATGCAGGGCATTGTGGCCGTCGTCGTTCCACTGGGCGTCGAAGCCTTGCTCCAGCAGGAAGGCCTGGTTGTGCTCGTTCTCCAGTACCAGCCATACGTGGCGGCCGGGTTCCACCGCCGCACGTACCCTTTGCGCCAGCTCGACCAGGAAGTCGGGCTGGTCGATGGCGTGCACGGCATCCAGGCGCAGGCCGTCACAGCGGTAGTCGCACAACCACATCAGGGCGTTCTGGATGAAGTACTCGCGCACCTGCGGGCGACGGAAGTCGATGGCTGCGCCCCAGGGGGTCTGCCGGTCTTCGCGGAAGAACGGGCTGGCGTACTGGTGCAGGTAATTGCCGTCGGGGCCGAAGTGGTTGTACACCACATCGACCAGCACCATCAGCCCGTGGCCATGTGCCTGGTCGACCAGCGCACACAGCTGCTCGGGGCTGCCATAGGTGTTTTGCGGCGCATAGGGCAGCACGCCGTCGTAACCCCAGTTGCGCTCGCCAGGGAACTGCCCCAGCGGCATCAGCTCGACGGCGCTGATGCCCAGCTCGGCCAGGCGCGGCAGTTGCCGGGCGACCCCGGCGTAGCCGTCGAGCAGGCCGACATGCAGCTCCTGGATGACCGCTTCGTGCCAGGGCCGGCCTTGCCAGGGGTGTTGCCAGGCATAGCTGGCCACATCCACTACCTGGCTCGGCCCCTGCACGCCATCGGGCTGGTAGCGCGAGGCCGGGTCGGCCACCTGCAGTGCACCATCGATACGGTAGTGGTAACGGTCACCGGCCTGGCACGGGGCCACGCCGGTGAACCAGCCATCATCGTCGGGCAACAGCTCGATGGCCGGCTGTTGCTCCAGTTCCACGCTCACGCTGCGCGCATCCGGGGCCCAGAGGGCGAAGCGCGCCGACGTGGCGTCCAGCAGGTGTGCGCCATGTCTGTGCATCTTCGATTCCCCGTTCAATAGTGGCTGTGCTGTGCCTGCTTGACCAGGTCTTCGTACAGGCGTGCGTAGGGTTCCACGGCCTGGCACCAGTTGAACGGTTGGGTCATCGACAGGCAGCGCATGGCGTTCAGCAGGTCCTTCTTGCCATATACATAGAAGGCGCGGCTGAGTGCCTGGCGATAGCTCTCGACGGTGGACTCGTTGAACAGGAAGCCGGTGACGCCGCACTCGATGGTGTCGGCCAGGCCGCCAGTGTTGCGCGCCACCGGCAGCGAGCCGAAACGCTGCGCGTACATCTGGCTGAGGCCGCATGGCTCGTAGCGTGACGGCATCAGCAGGAAGTCGCTGCCGGCGAACATGCGCCGGGCATCGGTCTCGTTGAAGCCAATGCGTACGCCGATACGGCCCGGGTGGCGTAGCGCCAGTTCGCGCATGGCCTGCTCTTCTTCCGGCTCGCCACGGCCGATGATCGCGATCTGCCCGCCTTGCTCGACGATGTAGTCGGCCACACCCAGGGTCAGGTCCAGGCCTTTCTGGTAGACCAGGCGCGAAACCACGGCGAACAGCGGGCCTTCGGAGGGCTGCAGTTTGAACAGCTCGCGCACTTCCTGGGCATTGCGCGCCTTGCCTTCCCAGTCGTTGATGCTGAAGTTGTGCTGCAGGTGCTTGTCGGTGGCCGAGTCCCAGCTTTCGTCAATGCCGTTGGGAATGCCCCCGAGCAGGCCTTGCTGGGCCTTGCTGGCGAGGAAGCCGTCCAGGCCGCAGCCGAATTCCGGGGTGGTGATTTCCCGGGCATAGGTGGCGCTGACCGTGGTGATGTGGCTGGCGTAGGCCAGGCCGGCCTTGAGGAACGACAGCTTGCCGTAGAACTCCATGCCTTCCTGCTGCATGGCATGTTCGGGGATTGCCAGCTCCGGGCTGCAGCCGCGGCTGTACACGCCCTGGTAGGCCAGGTTGTGGATGGTGAACAGGGTTGGCGTACTCAGCCCGCGCCAGTGCATGTAGGCCGGAGCCAGGCCGGCGGGCCAGTCGTGGGCGTGCACCACTTCGGGCTTCCAGTGGATCCTGCCTTCGCCGGCGGCGATTTCGGCGGCGGCCAGGCCCAGGCGGGCGAAGCGGATGTGGTTGTCGGGCCAGTCGCGGCCGTTGTTGGCGCCATAGGGGGTGCCGTCGCGCTGGTACAGTTCGGGGCAGATCAGCACATAGATGACAAGGCCGTCGGCCATGTCCATGCGCCCGATCTTGCAAGGTGGCAGGGCGGCGTGGCCACCCAGTTCACCGACGATGTGGATGGGGTTGTCGCTTTCCATCACCTGGCGGTAGCCGGGGATCAGCACCCGCACATCGTGCAGGTGCGCCAGGGCCCGGGGCAGGGCTGCAGACACGTCACCCAGGCCACCGGTTTTCACCAGGTCGGCGATTTCCGAGGTCACGAACAAAATCTTGCGCTTGTTGCGGTTGTGCTGGCGCTGGGCGCCGGGTGCCTTGCCTGTCGTGGCGAAGTCCGGGGTGAGCGGTTCGCGGTTGTCCGGGTTGAATGAATCTACGTGAGGCTCGACAGCGGCACTGATCATACTTCTCTCCGTCCCTATGCTTGGTCGGGTGCTGGCACCCGTGGCGATGTTTCGTGTTGGTTCTCTCTGATTCTGGATTCTGCGTAGTGCGTTCCATGCCCCAGGGGCGTGCGCGCAGGCACGGCGCGATCGGCATTCCGGCCGAAGGCGATTGGGCTGGTTGGGGTGTGTGGGCCGATGCTGGGAAGTCCCTTTGCGTTTGGCCTACTTAGTTCCTGACCTGCCCGCGTTCCGGAAAGTTCGACTTTTTTTCGTCACTCTTCCGTTGAGCAAATGGCGGGCCGAAACCCGAGTGTAGGAGAGAAAGAGATAAAAAGGTGACCCGCTGGTCACTATTGTCACGCCGCGGAGTAGACGCAAACGTTGGCGGTTGTGACCGGATGTGACGATAGGGCTGGCGCGGTGGATGAGGGGCAGACGGCATGCCCCAATTCCTGCCAGTCATGCACCTTTTTGGTGCGCTTGAGGGGTGCCAAGGTCATCGCCCTCCAACAGAATGGTGCATTTCGGAATCCAAGTGATTTCAGGATGAATGAAAGGGGCTGTTTCGCGAACTTTTCAGTAACTGTCTTTATTGTTTTCCTGGCTTGAATTTTTGGTGTTTCAGTGAGCGGACTCGCGCGCGCAAAAGTTTGTAAGTTGATGCTTTAGGAAATTTCCTACGAAATCGTCAATACATGAAACCCATCGTTCCTGTCATGCCGGGGCGGTACGGTTTAAGTTGCTCTTCAGTCACTGCCTCATCCTCACTGTCGTCATCGGTCAAGTCCGCCAATGCCACGGATCTAGCCGGCTTGAACGTTGGCGACGGGCAATTTTCATTCGACGTACTCATCTTGAAGAAAGCCAGGATGTGGTTGTTTTTTTCGCCGGTAAACATGATGGCGGGTAGAGCAACTCATGAAACAGTCGGACTTTCGTTTCGGATTTCAGGCGCTCGCCGGGCGCACGGAGTTCGAAGTGGTTTCATTCAAGCTGGAAGAGGCTATCAGCCAGCCATTTGTGCTGAGCCTTGAACTTGTCAGCTACGACAGTGATGTCGACTTCGGCCAGGTGCTCGACAAGCCTGCGCTATTCACCCTTTATTGCGCAGACCAGCCACTGCGTCATGTGCATGGCTTGGTCAGTGCCTTCAGCCAAGGTGAAACCGGCTTCTGTCGCACGCGCTACCACGCTGTGGTCGAGCCGCAACTGGCCCGCGCCCGCTTGCGTTCGAACTGGCGCATCTTCCAGCAGAAAACCGTGCCGCAGATTCTTGAACTGATGTTCAAGCGTCAGGGCATTGCCCGGTTTGAGCTCAATAGCAGCGCCGAGCACCAGGTGCGTGAGTTTTGTGTCCAGGCGGGGGAAACCGACCTCGACTTCATCCATCGCCTTGCCGCTGAAGAGGGCTTCGTCTACCGCTTTGCGCACTGCGCCAGGCACCACACGCTGATCGTTACCGATCGCCTGCTATCGCTTGGGTTGCTCAGCCGGGGCACGCTAAAGCCCGTAGATGATGAGGCGCTTTGGCTGGATGAAGATGATCTCGGCCCCGACAAGGTGCTGTACCACGCCAGTAGCGGTGGCGACCAGGCCCGTGCTTGCCTGCGGCGTTTGCGCTACTGCGAGCAGGTGCGTACTGCGCAGCAGGTGCAGCGCGACTACACCTTCACCAATCCGGCCTATCGCCAGGAGCACAAGGCTCAGGCCAGCGGAATCACGCACCAGTCGCTGGACTACGAGTTTTTTGATTACCCGGGCCGCTACAAGCGCGATGCGGTCGGCAAGCCCTTCACTGAAACGCGGCTGACGGCCCTGCGCCATGACGCCCGCCTGGCCGAAGTACAGGGCGATGACGTGCGCCTGCAGCCAGGCCTGAGCTTCACCCTCGTCGGCCACCCGCGCGAAGACCTAAATGTGCACTGGCGCGTGATCAGCCTGTGCCACGAAGGTACGCAGTTCACCAGCCTGCAGGAAGAAGCCGCCGGCGCCGAACAAGGTACCTGCTATGTGAACGATGCGCTGCTGGTGCAAGGCATGGCCGAATGGCGCCCGGCACCCTTGGCCAAGCCTCGCATCGATGGCCCGCACATGGCCACCGTGGTCGGCCCGCCGGGCGAAGAGATTTTTTGCGACCAGTGGGGGCGGGTCAAGGTCAGCTTCCCCTGGGACCGTGAAAGCAGCAACAACGAATTCAGTTCCTGCTGGGTGCGGGTGTCGCAAGGCTGGGCCGGTGGCAGCTGGGGTTCGATGGCCATTCCGCGTGTTGGCCAGGATGTGATTGTCCAGTACGTCAATGGCGACCCTGACCAGCCGATGATCACCGGGCGCACCTACTGCGGTGACCAGCTGCCGCCTTACGACCTGCCCGAACACAAGACCCGCATGACCATCAAGAGCCAGACTCATAAAGGCGATGGCTTCAACGAGTTGCGCTTCGAGGACGAACTGGGGCGGCAGGAAGTATTCATTCATGCCGAGCGCGACCAGAACAACGTCGTGAAACACAACGAAACCACGCTCATCGGCAATGATCGAAGCGAGCGCGTCGAGCATGACGAAGTGGTGCACATAGGTGGCAACCGCAGTGTCAAGGTCGGCGCCAGCAAGAGCGAAACGGTCGCCCTTGGCAAAGTCGAAAGCATAGGCCTGGGCAAGTCGTTGGCCGTTGGCGGGGCGTTGAGCGTGATGGTTGGCCTCGAGGCCAGCGAGCAGGTCACGCAGGACAAGCGTGTGCAGGTCGGCGGGCAACTGCGGGTCGATGCCAATGACGATGTGTCGATCACCAGCCATCACGGCCATGTGCACATCGATAGCCGAACGTCGCTGACCCTGAGTTGCGGCGGGGCCTTCATCAAGCTGGGTGATGGCCGCATCGAAATCGGTTGCCCCGAGCCTCTGCTGTTGCATGCCATCGCCTAGGTAAAGGCGCCTGCACGTTACGGTGAGCCGCCTGCACCGTCGCAGGAGGAAATCGAGTTTCGCCTGGTGCATGCCGACGGTACGCCGATTGCGGGCACGGCCTACGTGGCGACGTTGTCCGATGGCACCCAGCGCCAGGGTATGGTCGACCAGAACGGCTATGCCCGCCTGGCTGGCGTTACCCCCGGTTGCAGCGCCCAGGTGCGCTACGAGGTTGGCCAAGGCTCGCTGCAGCTGACGACCGCAATCGAGCCGGATGCTGCCTTGCAGGCATTGCTTGCCGGCTGCACCTCGGCAGGTGGCCAGTCATGAACTCCGCTGCTGACTGGCTGGATGAAGCGGTGGAAAGGGTGGCAGGCGGCTTTGGCTGGCTGCGTGACCTGGTGCTGGGCGAGTTTGCCGAGGAACGGCCACTGAGCGTGGTCATTGCCGACATGCTGCTGTCGTTGGTGCCTGGGGTGGTGATCGTGCTCAGCGCCCGTGACCTGGCCGCAGTGTGCCTGCGCTTGGGCAAGCGCTACACGGCGGATGACAGCCAGGCAACGGCGCAGCCGCCACAGTGGCAGGAGTGGGTGCTACTGGTTGCCTGCCTGATTACCTTGATCGCGCCGATCATCGGTGCCGTGGTGGGGGCGGTGGGTACCCCCGTGGGCTCGGTGGCAGGTGCATTGGTCGGCCAGGAAGCGGCAGCGTTTCTGCGAGGTTTGTGCCTGCTGCTTATCCGTGAAAGCCAGATCATCTTGCGGACCGTGGTTGCGTTTCTTGGCAAGTTCACCCGCGGCAGCGTGGAGTTCTGGCTGCGCCAGGTCAGGTTCACGAGCTATGAAAAGGATTTGCTGGCCTATCTGAACCAGTTCTTGACCAAGGTCATCGCGGCAACGGCAAAGCTTCGCAGCTACCTGGGCAACTGGCCCTTCAACCAGGCGGCCGCGCACCTGTTGGTGCGGCTGCAGGCCATGGAAGCCCAGTTCTACGCGGTGCAGGTGCATGCAGTGCGGGAAATCCCACGGGCGCTGATGCAACTCGACGCCAGGCTGGCCAAGGTGCTGGAACAGGCCAGCGATCTGCCCGCGCAGGTTGCGCAGGCCGGGGTGCATGCGCCTAAGCCGGTGCCCATGGCGATGAGTGGTGGGCGGGTGACTTCTGGCATTGGCATGCGTCCGCGTTACCTCGAGCGCCCCGAAGGTGCGCTCGGCCCGCCAGTGCCCACCTCTGCAGCAGCTGCCACGCATGGCGCCAATGTGCACGTGTTCGATCATTCCACGGCGACCCGGGCGCAGAAGGGCATTTATGGGGAGGTGGTCAGTGATCAGTACATGCTCGGCAAAGGCCATGAGAACCTGCTGTCGGCCGCTCGTGGGCCTCGCAACCTGCAAATGAAACCCACCGGGCGCGGGCTGGATGGCGTCTATCGTAATGCCCATCCACCGCCGCCGTTCATCATTACCGAGACCAAGTATCGAACGGGGGGCGCGTTTTCGCCGGGTAGTTTGCCGGTTACAAAGGGGAGTAAGGGGTTTCCGAGCGCCAGGCAGATGAGTGATGCGTGGATTCGTCCAAGGCTTTCCGAAAGTTTGGGGAAAGAACAGGCAATGAGTATTCGCTCGGCTGGATATGAGCGTTGGTTGATAACCGTAGATGAGAAGGGTGCTGTAACCCAGATAGTCAGGGTTGATGGGCATGCGAGATCTATAGGTGATGTAATTCAGTAGGGTCTGAAAATGAAGAAATTTGATGAGATCAAACGTGAGCCTTTGCTGCAAGAGACAGCCTATCTGGACTCTGTTGATTTTTGGAGGAAATACTATGTGGAGCTAAAGGCTGAAGAGTTTCTAGCGTTGGAACGCCCAGATTACGTAAATGTTGAAGGGTTGAGTTGGGATTGGTGCTTTGAATCTCTGGAGTTGCTGGTAGCACTTTATTCGGGGGGAGAGCCCGTTGAGGCGCTTGAGTTTTATGTGGATCACATGTTTTCCCAGTTTCAACGTCACAAGCAAGCTTATCCGGCTTTCAGCTTGAAACTGTGGGAGCCGGATGCCTATCAGTACACACTCTGGCTTCTATCGTTTGCAGTGCTGTTCAACAAGCCCGGGCGCATCAGGCAAATCGCAGGTTTTTTGAGTGAAGCCCCAGATGACGGTGAGGACATCCTGTTGCGGCAACTGTTTTCCCGTGTGGGGGTGACGATCCCTGGGAGTACGTTGATTCATGAGCGCCCCTACCATGAATTGCTCAATGCCGTAACTACTGAGAAGGATGAGCAGCAACAGGCAGTGCGTAGTTACCTGAAGCAGTGGTATCGCGGCATGCGCAACTGTTATTGGCATGACCGGCACAAGGCACGAAGCGATGCGGGTTTCTTTGGCTATTGGGCCTTTGAGGCAGGATTGGTCACTGTGTTGTGGGGCGTCGACGATACGCCCTATAGAGATCTTCCTTTCTACCCGAAGGATTTGGTAGACGATGCTCGCAAGCGTCAAGTTATCAAAAGCTTCCCTGAACAACTGCAAAGCGCGCCGTATTCGGATGCGCTTGCCAGGTCGGGCGAAATTTGCCCGCGCACGGGGGTGTGGGTATGCGATGAATGGGCGGTGGGGCCTCAGACATTCATGCAAGGTGTAGAGATGCCGAGCGAAAATGGGCGCTCTCTGGTTTGGCGCTTGGTGAAAGGCTTATAGCGTGTGGGGGGCAATGGGGCCAATTCGACAGCATCAAGCGCGACCCGTGGATGGACGAGCAGCGTTACCTGGCCTCGATCTGTGAAAAAGAGCGGGAGTTCGCCAACCCTGAACGGGGGCGCGTTTTCGCCGGGTAGTTTGCCGGTTACAAAGGGGAGTAAGGGGTTTCCGAGCGCCAGGCAGATGAGTGATGCGTGGATTGAGCCGAGACTTGACTTGGAGCTTGGGGAAAAAACAGGCGGAAAAAGTTGCATTCGCCGGATATGAACGTTGGTTAATGATCGTAGATGAAAGTGGTGCGGTAACGAAAATAGTCAAGCTCGACGAAAATGCTAAATTTATCGGTGAAGTGATCCAATAGGGGTGTGTAATGACTGGATTTGATCGGGTCAAGCGTGAGCCTTTTTTGCAAGAGGCAGCCTATCTCGATAGTGTTTCTTTTTGGAAGGAGAATTATGTAGAGCGCCAAGCTGAATCTTTTCTCAAGATTGAGCGTCCCGAGTATGTAAATGTCAAGATGTTGAGCTGGAGGTGGTGCTTTCAGTCTATGGAGTTACTCATTGCTCTTTATTCGGGGGGCGAGCCCGTTGAATCGCTTGAGTTTTACGCGGATCACATGTTTTCCCAGTTTCAACGTCACAAGCAAGCTTATCCGGCTTTCAGCTTGAAGCTGTGGGAGCCTGATGCATATCAATACACACTCTGGCTTCTATCGTTTGCAGTGCTGTTCAACAAGCCCGGGCGCATCAGGCAAATCGCAGGTTTTTTGAGTGAAGCCCCAGATGACGGTGAGGACATCCTGTTGCGGCAACTGTTTTCCCGTGTGGGGGTGACGATCCCCGGGAGTACGTTGATTCATGAACGCCCCTACCATGAATTGCTCAATGCCGTAACTACTGAGAAGGATGAGCAGCAACAGGCAGTGCGTAGTTACCTGAAGCAGTGGTATCGCGGCATGCGCAACTGTTATTGGCATGACCGGCACAAGGCACGAAGCGATGCGGGTTTCTTTGGCTATTGGGCCTTTGAGGCAGGATTGGTCACTGTGTTGTGGGGCGTCGACGATACGCCTTATAGAGATCTTCCTTTCTACCCGAAGGATTTGGTAGACGATGCTCGCAAGCGTCAAGTTATCAAAAGCTTCCCTGAACAACTGCAAAGCGCGCCGTATTCGGATGCGCTTGCCAGGTCGGGCGAAATTTGCCCGCGCACCGGCGTGTGGGTATGTGATGAATGGGCGGTGGGACCCCAGACATTCATGCAAGGCGTAGAGATGCCGAGCGAAAATGGGCGCTCTCTGGTTTGGCGCTTGGTGAAAGGCTTATAGCGTGCAGGAGGGCCAATGGGCCAGTTCGACAGCATCAAGCGCGACCCGTGGATGGTCGAGCAGCATTACCTGGCTTCGACGCGTGAAAAAGAGCAGGAATTCGCCGACCCTGACGCCCAGGCATTGCTGATCGGGACAGCCGAGCACAGGCATCACTACCGTGGCCTTAGCCGCGACTGGGCACACATGGCACTGGAGCTGGCAGTGCAGCGGTATTCCGGTGGCGAGCCGATGGAGCTGGTGGAGGCCTATGCAGACTATGCGTTTGCCCAGTTCGCCCGGCATTTTTCGGCGTACCCGGCAACCAGCGAGCAGTTGCGCCCCTGGGTGTCGGATGAATACCGGCTTGCCTTGTGGCTGCTGTCGCTGGCGGTGCTGTGCGGTTACCCCGAGCGTGTCGACCAGGTACTGGGCTGGCTGAACCAGGACGACGAGCGCAGCCCCGACCTGCTGCTGCATCGCCTGTTCCAGCGGCTGGGCAAGGCCTACCCAGGCACCTCATTGCTTCACCCCGAACCTTACGGCGCCTTGTTGGAGAGCCTCGACCTGAAAGGCCCCGCGCAGCATGACGCGCTCATGCACTATCTCGGGCAGTGGTACGCCAATGCGCACGGTTGCTACTGGCACGAGCGCCACACCCGGGCACGGAGTGACCACTTGGGTTATTGGGCCTTCGAGGCGGCACTGGTGGCGTTTTTATGGTCTGTGCAGGGTGATGCCCTGGAAAGCGCTCCCCACTTTTACCCGCAGGCGCTCGTCGAAAGGGCGCATTACCGACGCCTGGGCAAGCAGTTCCGCGACCCGGAAACCGCCAGGCGCGAGGATGCCCCAGGCTGGCCTTCCGGCACGCCTTGCCCATGGCCCGGGTACTACGTCTGCGTCGAGCGCATGGTGGGCGAGCAGGTGTTCATGCACCAGGTACCATTCCCTGAGATCGATGGCCAGGTCGTGCACTGGCGGCTGTCGAGAACCTTCTGATTGGCGCTGCCGGCATGCGTGCCTGGCGCCTCACATGATTCGGGAGTGGCAACAATGCCTGCCATCGTTCTGCTGGGTCACCCTCACCACTGCCCATTGTGCGGCCCGACCAACATCAGCAGCGGCTCCAGTCTGTTCTTCGTCAACGGCAGGGCAGCCGCCAGGGTTGGCGACAGGCTCGGGTGTGGGGCGGTGATTACCAGCGGCTCGGCACTGATGATGGATGATGGGCAGCCGCTTGCCAGGGTCGGCGATGCCACCAGTCATGGCGGTACTTTGGAAAATGGCGATAATAGCTGGCTGCTCGATTAAGCGATGTGGGAGCAGTTCGGCTCCCACAGGGAAGGGGCAAACTCAGAGGGTAACGGCTTTGCCGTCTGTGCGCGCCTGCGCCAGCAGCAGGTTCAGTTGAGCGACCTGCTGGCGCAGCTGGTCACGTTCGTCCTTCAGTTTACGCAGCTCATCACGGCGCACGGAGACATAGAGGGTCTGGGTTGGGGTTGCAGGCATCAAGGTACCCATGAGCACACCTCGCGGTTTTGGCTAGTGACAAGTCAAAGCGTAGACGCTTCACGCGGGCGCATTTTGAATTCTTTCGCAGGTCTTGGGAACTTTTTTGTTTATCGTGGTCTCGCCGTTCGTCGCTGAACCCTCGAGCGGTTCGCTGGACTAAGCTGAAAAGCTAATTTGTGTTGTCATTTATTTCGAAAGGGGAGCATCGGCTCATGCAACTGGGAATCATCGGGCTGGGCCGCATGGGCGGCAATATCGCAAGGCGCCTGATGCGCGCCGGCCACCGCACCGTGGTACACGATCGCAACCGTGAGGCCATCACCGGCTTGGAGGGCGAGGGCGCCCAGGGTGCGCACGACCTCGGTGCGCTGGTACAGAAGCTGAAAGCACCGCGCGCGGTGTGGGTCATGCTGCCCGCTGGCGAGCCCACCGAGCAGACCATCGCCCAACTGGCCGAACTGCTGGAGCCGGGCGATGCGATCATCGACGGCGGCAATACCTTCTACAAGGACGACGTGCGCCGCGCCGCCGAGCTGGCCAAGCGCGGGCTGCATTACCTGGATGTCGGCACCTCGGGCGGTGTGTGGGGCCTGGACCGTGGCTACTGCATGATGATCGGTGGCGAAAAGGACGCGTTCGAGCGCCTGGAGCCTCTGTTCAAGGCGCTGGCCCCGGGCGTGGGTGACATCCCGCGTACCCATGGCCGCAGCGGCGAGCACCAGCGTGCCGAACACGGCTACATCCACGCCGGCCCACCCGGTGCCGGGCACTACGTGAAAATGGTGCACAACGGCATCGAATACGGCCTGATGCAGGCCTATGCCGAAGGTTTCGACCTGCTGCGCAGCAAGGGCGGCAACGAACTGCCGGAAGACCAGCGTTTCGACCTGAACGTGGCCGAAATCGCCGAAGTGTGGCGGCGTGGCAGCGTGGTCACCTCGTGGCTGCTCGACCTTACCGCCGATGCGCTGGTGGCCGACCCGCAGCTGTCGCAGTTCAGTGGCTCGGTGTCCGACAGTGGTGAAGGCCGCTGGACCATCGACGCCGCCGTCGAGCAGGCGGTGCCGGTACCGGTGCTGTCCAGCGCGCTGTTCGCCCGCTTCCGCTCGCGCCAGCAGCAAGGCACCTATGGTGACAAGATTCTCTCGGCCATGCGCCTGGGCTTCGGTGGCCACGTCGAGAAAAAAGCCGAATGACCAAACAGAGCATTCCGGCTGCTCCGCCATGCACTCTGTTCCTGTTCGGTGCCAATGGCGACCTGGTCAAGCGCCTGCTGATGCCGGCGCTTTACAACCTCAGCCGTGACGGTCTGCTGGACCGCAACCTGCGCATCGTCGGTGTCGACCACAACCCGGCCACTGCCGAGGAATTTGCCGGGCGCCTGCATGCGTTCATGGTCGAGCGTGACAAAGGTGGCGAGGGCACGGCCAAGTGCCTGGATGAGAAGCTGTGGGCACGCCTGGCCAAGCGCCTGGATTACCAGACCGGCGATTTCCTCGACCCGGCCACCTACCAGGCCCTCGCCAAGCGCATCGACACAACCCGCCACGGCAACGCCATCTTCTACCTGGCGACCTCGCCGCGCTTCTTCCCCGAAGTGGCGCAGCGCCTGGGGCAGGCCGGGCTGCTCGACGAATCGGCCGGCGGCTTTCGCCGGGTCGTGGTGGAAAAGCCCTTTGGCACCGACCTGGCCAGCGCCGAGGCGCTCAACGCCTGCTTGCTGAAGGTGATGGGCGAGCGGCAGATCTACCGCATCGACCATTACCTGGGCAAAGAGACGGTGCAGAACATTCTGGTCAGCCGGTTCTCCAACGGCTTGTTCGAATCGTTCTGGAACAACCACTACATCGACCATGTGCAGATCACCGCCGCGGAAACCGTCGGCGTCGAGACCCGTGGTGCGTTCTACGACAGCACCGGGGCGTTGCGCGACATGGTGCCCAACCACCTGTTCCAGTTGCTGGCGATGGTGGCCATGGAACCCCCGGCCGCGTTCGCCGCCGATGCCGTGCGCAGCGAAAAGGCCAAGGTGGTCGGCGCCATCCGCCCATGGTCGGTGAAGATGGCCCTGAAAAACTCCGTGCGTGGCCAGTACAGTGCCGGCAAGCAGGGGCGCAAGCAGTTGCCCGGCTACCGCCACGAGGCCAACGTCGCGGCGGATAGCCAGACCGAGACCTATGTGGCGCTGAAGGTGATGATCGACAACTGGCGCTGGGCTGGCGTGCCGTTCTACCTGCGCACTGGCAAGCGCATGAGCGTGCGTGATACCGAAATCGCCATCTGCTTCAAGCCGGCGCCTTATGCGCAGTTCCGCGAGTCGGAGCTGGAGCGGCCCAAGCCCAATTACCTGAAGATCCAGATCCAGCCCAATGAAGGCATGTGGTTCGACCTGCAGGCCAAGCGCCCCGGGCCGGAGCTGGTGATGGAGAACGTCGAGCTGGGCTTTGCCTACAAGGACTTCTTCAAGATGACCCCGGCGACCGGCTACGAGACGCTGATCTACGACTGCCTGACCGGTGACCAGACCCTGTTCCAGCGGGCTGACAACATCGAGAACGGCTGGCGCGCGGTGCAGCCGTTCCTCGATGCCTGGGCCCAGGGTGGCGAGGTGCATGAGTACCCGGCCGGTGAGGACGGGCCCGATGCCGGCAATGAATTGCTGGCGCGGGACAAGCGCGAGTGGCATCGGTTGGGGTGAGTTTTTTGTAAAGCCTGTGCCGGCCCTTTCGCGGGCACGCCCGCTCCCACAGGTATTGCACCGCCTTCACGGGCTGTGGTGCACCTGTGGGAGCGGGCATGCCCGCGAAGAGGCCGTCACAGGCAACCACACAAAGGAGCCTCAATGCCTGCCCACATCGAAGACTATGCCCTGCTGGGCAACTGCCGCAGCGCCGCCCTGGTCAGCCGCGATGGCTCGCTCGACTGGCTGTGCCTGCCACGCTTCGACGCCCCCGCGGTATTCGCCGCACTGTTGGGCAACGAGGAAAACGGCCGCTGGCGCCTGGCCCCCTGCGACCCGGTCGAACACAGCAGCCGCCAATACCTGGACGACACCCTGGTGCTGGAAACCACCTGGGTCACCGCCACCGGCCGCGCCCGCGTGCTCGACTTCATGCCGCTGGGCGAGGCCAACGCGCTGGTGCGCATCGTCGAGGGCCTCGCTGGCGAAACCAACTTCGAAATGGACCTGGTCATGCGCTTCGACTACGGCCGCAGCGTGCCCTGGGTAGAACGGCTCGACCCGCTGACCCTCAGCGCCGTCGCCGGTCCCGACCGGCTGATCCTGTGCAGCACCGTCCCCCCGCATGCCCGTGACCAGCACACCGTCGCCCGCTTTCGCGTTGGCGCGGGCGAACGCCAGGTGTTCAGCCTGCGCCACCAGCCCTCGCACCTGCCGGTGCAGCCCGGCTGTGATAGCGATGAAGCGCTGGCGCAGACCATCGACCAATGGCAGGCCTTCGCCGCCCGCTGCCCACAGGTGGGCCCATACTCCGCCTTGGTGCGCCGCTCGCTGCTGACCCTCAAGGCCATGACCTACGCGCCCACCGGCGGCATCGTTGCCGCCGTCACCACCTCACTGCCCGAGCGCATCGGCCACGAGCGCAACTGGGACTACCGCTTCTGTTGGCTGCGCGACGCGACCATGACCCTGCTGGCCTTCATGAACCTCGGCTACTTCGACGAAGCCCAGGCCTGGCGCGAGTGGCTGTTGCGCTCGGTGGCCGGCAACCCCGAGCAGATGCAGATCATGTATGGCCTGGCCGGTGAGCGCGACCTGCAGGAATACACCTTGCCGTGGCTGGCCGGTTACGAGCACTCGCAACCGGTACGGGTGGGCAATGCAGCGTCAGCGCAGATGCAGCTGGACATCTACGGCGAACTCGCCGATGCCATGACCCAGGCAATCAAGGGCGGCTTGCCCCGCCACCCGCGCAGCGCCGCCATCGCCCGCTCGATCCTGCCTTACGTCGAGCGCATCTGGCGCCAGCCGGACGAGGGCATCTGGGAAGTGCGCGGCGGCCGGCAGCAGTTCGTGCACTCCAAGGTCATGGCCTGGGTGGCCTTCGACCGTGCCGCGGGGCTGGCCGACACCACTGAGGAAGGTCGCGAGCGCGGGCGGCATTACCGCCAGGTGGCTGACGAGATTCGTCGTGAAGTGTGCGCGCAGGGCCTGGACCCCAGCGGCCGCTTTTTCGTCCAGGCCTATGGCTCGACCGAGATGGATGCCAGTTTGTTGCACATCGCCCTGACCGGCTTCCTGCCGGCGGATGACCCACGCTTCTTGCGCACGCTCGAACAGGTCGAGCAGCGCCTGCTGAAAAACGGCCTGCTGCTGCGCTATGACAGTGACCGCTGCAGCGATGGCCTGACACCCGGGGAGGGCACCTTCCTGGTGTGTTCGTTCTGGCTGGCCGACGTGTATGTATTGCTGGGCCGCCAGGCACAAGCGCAGGCACTGTACGAACGCCTGACCGGCCTTTGCAACGACCTTGGCCTGCTGGCCGAACAGTACGACCCGGCGGGCCAGCGCATGCTCGGCAACTTCCCCCAGGCGTTCAGCCATATCGGCATCATCAACACCGCACTGAACCTGCACCGCGCACAGTGCCCGGTGCGTGATCGGGCGAGTTGTAGCTAAGTCAGGTGGCGGTCTCCCCCTGTAGGAGCGGCCTTGTGTCTCGATCGGGCTGCAAAGCAGCCCCGGCAGTTCATGCAGCGAGGCTGAAATCCCGGGGGCGCTACGCACCCCTTTCGCGACACAAGGCCGCTCCTACAGGGATTGCGCTGGCTTGGAGTAAGCGGAGTAGACTAGGGCAAACCCCTTCGGCACGGAGCACACATGGGCATTCGCGGTACTGATCGGCAGATCGACAACATCGAATTCAATTTCATCTACCCAGACGGTTATGAGCTGGCGGTGTGGACGGCCCAAGCCTGATGGCCAACCACAAGATCGAAATCCGCCGGCGCAATATCGAGAAGATCCTGCAGGCGGCGGAAAAGGTGTTCGCCGAGAAGGGCTACGGCGCCACCTCGATGGGTGATATCGCCGAGCAGGCCGAGTTGCCGCGTTCCAACCTGCATTATTACTTCAGCACCAAGGACGACCTGTTCCGCGCGGTGCTGCAGGACCTGCTGGATGTGTGGAAGCAGGACGCGCTGTGCTTCGAGAACTTCGACGACCCGCGCGTGGTGCTGACCAGTTACATCCGGGCGAAGATGGGCCACTCGCGCTCGCGGCCGCTGGGCTCGAAGATCTGGGCCGAAGAGATGCTGCATGGGGCGCCGGTGCTGGGGGTGAACCTGGATGAAAGCCTGGTGCCCTGGGCCAAGTTGAAGGAAGCCAAGATCCGCCGCTGGGTGGAGGAGGGGCGCATCCTGCCGGTGGAGCCGTCGGCGCTTTTGTACATGATCTGGGCCTCGACCCAACACTATGCCGACTTTGGTTACCAGGTGACGTTGCTCAATGGCGGGGAGGCGTTGTCGGACATGGCCTTTGAAAATGCCGTGCAGACGGTGACCAGCGTGATCTTGCGGGGGATCGGGCTGGAGCCTTGAGGTCGGTGTACGCTGAGCGATTGGGGCCGCTTTGCGGCCCTTCGCGGGCACGCCCGCTCCCACAGGTGTTTCGCTGTCCTCCCAAGCAGCGCGATCCCTGTGGGAGCGGGCGTGCCCGCGAAGGGCTGCAAGGCAGCCCCAATTGCCTCAACTGGCCTCGCGGTAGGGATTACGCGAGTCCTGCGTCCAGTTCAGGTACGGCTTGCCGGTATCCTGAGCCACCATCTCGATGCAGTTCTCCACCGGGCAGGTGATCTGGCACAGGTTGCAGCCCACGCATTCCTCCTCGATCACGCTGTAGGCATGCGTGCCATCTGCCTTCAGCGTACTGGCAATCGCCTGGTGCGAAGTATCCTCGCAGGCAATGTGGCAGCGCCCGCAGCCAATGCATGCTTGCTGGTCGATGTGCGCCACCGACTTGTAGTTCATGTCCAGGTACTTCCAGTCGGTGGTATGCCCCACCGCCTGGCCGCGGAACGCCTCGATGTTGCGGTGCCCGTGCTGGTCCATCCAGCGCGCCAGGCCGTCCTTCATGTCCTCGACGATGCGGAAGCCGTGCAGCATCGCTGCCGTGCACACTTGCACGGCGCCACTGCCCAGGGCCATGAACTCGGCTGCGTCACGCCAGCTGCCGATGCCGCCAATGCCGCAGATCGGCAAGCCGCGCGTTTGCGGGTCGCGGGCGATTTCCGCCACCATGTTCAGGGCAATCGGCTTTACCGCCGAACCGCAGTAGCCGCCATGGGTGCTCTGGTCGCCGACGATGGGGTGGGCGACCATGCGGTCGAGGTCGACGCTGGTGATCGAGTTGATGGTATTGATCAGCGACACTGCATCGGCCCCACCACGGTGCGCGGCGCGGGCTGACTGGCGGATGTCGGTGATGTTCGGCGTGAGTTTGACGATCGCCGGCAGCGAGCAGTACGTCTTGCACCAGCGGGTGACCATTTCAACGTACTCCGGCACCTGGCCGACCGCAGCACCCATGCCGCGCTCCGGCATGCCGTGCGGGCAGCCGAAGTTCAGTTCGATGCCATCGGCCCCGGTGGCTTCCACCAGCGGCAGGATGAACTTCCACGAGTCTTCCACGCACGGCACCATCAGCGACACGATCAGCGCGCGGTCGGGCCAGTCCTTCTTCACCTGGGTAATTTCGCGCAGGTTGATGTCCAGCGAGCGGTCGGTGATCAGCTCGATGTTGTTGATGCCCTGCACCTGGCGGTTGGGGCCGTAATGCGCCGAGTAGCGCGACGACACATTGACTGCCGCCGGGTCTTCGCCCAGGGTTTTCCACACTACGCCACCCCAGCCGGCCTCGAAGGCGCGGACCACGTTGTAGGCCTTGTCGGTTGGCGGTGCGGAGGCCAGCCAGAAGGGGTTGGGTGCCTTGATGCCGGCAAATTCGATGGACAGGTCGGCCATTTACGCAGCCTCCACGTTGAGCATGAGTTGGGCATGGATGGCTTCGGCGGCCAGCTTGCCGTGTTGCACCGCCTGGACGGTAAGGTCCTGGCCCAGGGCGGTGCAGTCGCCGCCGGCGTATACGCCCGGCAGGCTGGTTTGCATCCTTTCGTCGACGCGGATGCGCTCGCCGTCGCGAGCCAGTTGCGCGGCTACCGGGTCGCCGAGGCTGGCGTCGTCGAAGCGTTGGCCGATGGCCTTGAAGATGGCGTCGGCGGCCAGCTCGAAGGTTTCGCCGGTGTCGCGCAGGCGGCCGTCTGCCAGCTCGGTGCGGGCAAAGCGCATGCCGCGCACCTTGCCGCTGTCGTCCAGCAGCACGGCATCGGGGCGGGCCCAGGTGTGCAGGCGTACCTGGTTGGCCTTGGCGATGTCCTGCTCGTGGCCGGTGGCACCCATGTCGACATGGCCACGGCGGTACACCAAGTTGACGTCACGGGCACCCAGGCGGCTCATCTGCACGGCCATGTCGATGGCGGTGTTGCCGGCGCCGATCACCAGGCAGCGGTCGGCCAGGGGCAGCTGGCTCAGGTCGTCGGCCTGGCGTAGTTCGCGGATGTATGCGGTGGCGGCGAGCAGGCCGGGGGCCTCTTCATCCGGCAGGCCGAGCTGGCGCACGGCATTCAGGCCGAGGCCGAGGAACACTGCGTCGTACTGATCGCGCAGTTCGCCCAGGCCGAGGTTGCTGCCCAGGCGCTGGCCATGGCGGATCTCGATGCCGCCGATGCCGAGCAGGAATTCCACTTCACGCTGGGCGTAGTCGTCCACCAGCTTGTAGCGGGCGATGCCGTACTCGTTGAGGCCACCGGCCTTGTCACTGGCCTCGAACACCACCACATCATGCCCGTGCATGGCCAGGCGGTGGGCGCACGACAGCCCGGCGGGGCCGGCACCCACTACGGCGATGCGCTTGCCAGTGGCCGGCGAGCGCTGGAACGGGTGCTCGGTGAACTGGGCGTTGTCCAGGGCATAGCGCTGCAGCTGGCCGATCAGCACCGGTGCGCATTCCTGCGCGTTGTTGCGTACGCAGGCTTGCTGGCAAAGGATTTCGGTGGGGCAGACGCGGGCGCAACTGCCGCCGAGGATGTTGGCCGAGAGGATGCGCTCGGCGGCGCCTTGCAGGTTTTCGTCGCTGATGCGATGGATGAACGACGGGATGTCGATGTCGCTGGGGCAAGCGTTGACGCAGGGGGCGTCATAGCAATACAGGCAGCGTGCGCTTTCGACGGCGGCCTGGCGGGCGGTGAGGGGTGGGGCCAGGTCGCTGAAGCGCTCGGCCAGCTGGTCGGCGCCGGCCCGTGGGCGCGGCAAGTGGTTCAGGGCGTCGATCACGGTTGTAGCCTCTCTTTTTATATGGGGCTTGGAATGGGGGCGCGGTGCGCCCCAATCGCCGGCAAGCCAGCTCCCACAGGTACAGTGTTGTCCTTGAGAGCATTGCCATCCCTGTAAGAGCTGGTTCCATCAGGAGAGCCATGCCCTTGAGAGCAGCACTATTCCTGTGGGAGCTGGCTTGCCGGCGATGGGCTGCGCAGCAGCCCCAATGGCCTTAACGCTGCACGGGCGTCGGCCGCTGCACTTCGGCCCTGCGCCCCAGCACCTCGTACACCGACGGATACGCCGGCCGTTCCACATACCGGCCCGTGCCTTTTTCCGCACGCAGGTCGCCATCGGCCCAGAGCACCTTGCCCTGGCTGATGGTATGGCTGGGGATGCCGCGCACGGTACGGCCTTCGAAGATGTTGAAGTCCACCTGCTGGTGGTGGGTCCTGGCCGAGATGGTGCGCGTGCCTTGCGGGTCCCACAGCACCAGGTCGGCGTCGGCACCAACACGAATGGCACCTTTGCGCGGGAACAGGTTGAAGATTTTCGCGGTGTTGGTGGAGGTCAGCGCGACGAACTCATGCATCGACAGGCGCCCGCTGTTCACCCCGGCATCCCACAGCACCGCCATGCGGTCCTCGATGCCGGCAGTGCCGTTGGGGATACGGCTGAAGTCGTCGCGGCCCATGGCTTTCTGCTCGGCGCAGAAGCAGCAATGGTCGGTGGCGGTAGTGTGCAGGTTGCCCGACTGCAGCCCGCGCCACAGCGCCTCCTGGTGTTCGCGCGGGCGGAACGGTGGGCTCATCACGTAGCCTGCGGCGGTGGCCCAGTCCGGGTCACGGTAGACGCTGTCATCCAGCAGCAGATGGCCTGGCAGCACTTCGCCGTACACCGGCTGGCCCTTGCCCCTGGCATAGGCGATTTCGTCCAGCGCTTCGCGGCTGGAAACATGCACCAGGTACAGTGGCGTGCCCAGGGTCTCGGCAATGCGGATGGCGCGGCTGGCCGCCTCGCCCTCGACCTGGGAGGGGCGTGACAGCGGGTGGGCTTCCGGCCCGGTCAGGCCCTGGGCCAGCAGTTTTTTCTGCAGGTGGTACACCAGTTCGCCGTTCTCGGCATGCACGGTGGGCACCGCACCCAGTTGCAGGCAGCGCTCGAAGCTGGCCACCAGGGTGTCGTCGGCGGCCATGATCGCATTCTTGTAGGCCATGAAGTGCTTGAAGCTGTTTACCCCATGTTTGGCCACCAGTTCGCCCATCTCTTCGGCTACCTGCTCGCTCCACCAGGTGATGGCGACATGGAAACCGTAGTCGCTGGCGCTTTTCTGCGCCCAGCCGCGCCAGGTGTGGAAGGCCTCCAGCAACGACTGCTGCGGGTTTGGGATGACGAAGTCGATGATCGAGGTGGTGCCACCGGCCAGGCCCGCAGCGGTGCCGCTGAAGAAGTCCTCGCTGGCCACGGTGCCCATGAACGGCAGCTGCATGTGGGTATGCGGGTCGATGCCGCCGGGCATCAGGTACTGGCCGCTGCCGTCGAGGATTTCGCAGTCGGTGGGCGGTTCGAGGTTTTGCCCGATGGCGCGGATCAGGCCATCGGCACACAGGACATCGGCGGGGTAACTCTCTTCGTGGGTGACCACGGTGGCGCCACGGATCAACAGGGACATGCCGTTTTCCTCGCAGGCTGACCGGTCTGGGCCGGTTCTTGGAATTGTCTGGGTGCAGGGCGTACAGGGCGGTTAATCCTGTCAGACCTGACAAGATTGGAGGCTAGATGCAGATACGGCATTCAGCAAGAAAATTTTCCCATTAATTTTGTGGTTTTTAACTCATTGAAATTAAGGAAATTATTTGTTTTTCGGTGCTGACTACGGGGCTTTTTGAAACTTTGACTGACTTGACAAGATGAAAATCTGGTCGAGATTTTCAAGCACATAAAGCGTGTGTACTCCGGCCATCGCATCAACCCGATGGGCAAACAACTACAAGAACATCTGGAGAAGGCCCCCATGCAGCAGAGCAGATCGGAAGTGGTCGAGCAGGATGGCCTGTTCGAGCTGTCCGAGGGCAGCGATGTCCTCGACAGCCCGCGCTACAACCACGACATCGCCCCGACCAAGGTGCACCAGCGCACCTGGAACAAATGGCATATCACCGCCCTGTGGGTGGGCATGTCCATCTGCGTGCCCACCTACACCCTCGGCGGCGTGCTCACCGCCTACTTCGGCCTCAGCGTGGGCGAGGCCCTGCTGGCGATTTTGCTGGCCAACCTGATCGTGCTGATCCCGCTCACCCTCAACGCCTTCCCTGGCACCAAGTACGGCATTCCGTTCCCGGTGCTGCTGCGTTCGTCGTTCGGCATCCTTGGCTCCAACGTGCCATGCCTGATCCGGGCAGTGGTCGCCTGTGGCTGGTTCGGCATCCAGACCATGTTCGGCGGCCTGGCCATCCACCTGTTCCTCGGCTCGGTGTTCGACGGCTGGAAGGCCCTGGGCGGCACCGGCGAGGTGATCGGCTTCATGATCTTCTGGTGCCTGAACCTGTGGGTGGTGCTGCGCGGCGCCGAGTCGATCAAGTGGCTCGAAACGCTGTCGGCACCGCTGCTGGTGGCGGTCGGCGTCGGCCTGCTGTTCTGGGCCTTGCCGCACATGTCGATGACCGAACTGCTGGCCCAGCCGCCCAAGCGCCCGGAAGGGGCGAACATGCTCGGCTACTTCTGCGCCGGGCTTACCGCCATGGTCGGTTTCTGGGCCACGTTATCGCTGAACATCCCCGACTTCAGCCGCTACGCCCGCAGCCAGAAGGACCAGATTCTCGGGCAGATCTTCGGCTTGCCGCTGACCATGTTCCTGTTCGCCGCGCTGGGCGTGGTACTCACCGCTGCTTCGGCGTCGTTGGTTGGCGAGACCGTGTCCGACCCGGTCAGCCTGATCGGCAAGATCCACAGCCCGTTCTGGGTGGCCCTGGCCATGGCGCTGATCGTGATCGCCACGCTGTCGACCAACACCGCGGCGAACATCGTGTCGCCGACCAACGACTTCCAGAACATCGCCCCACGCCTGATCGGGCGCAGCCGTGCGGTGTGGCTTACCGGCTTCATCGGCCTGGCGCTGATGGGCCATGAGCTGCTGAAGAAGCTGGGCTGGATCGTCTCCGACCTGAGCCTGGAGAGCGTGTACTCCAACTGGCTGCTGGGCTATTCCAGCCTGCTGGGGCCGATCGCCGGGATCATGGTGGTGGACTACTTCCTGATCCGCCGGCAGAAGCTGGACCTGGCCGGGCTGTACCGCGACGACGTGTACCCGGCGTGGAACTGGGCCGGTTTTGCCGCCTTTGCGTTGCCGGTCGCGCTGACCGTGATGGCCATTGGCAACAGCAGTTTCAGCTGGTTCTACGACTACGGCTGGTTCACCGGTTCGCTGCTGGGCGGGGCGCTGTATTACCTCTTCGCCGGCGTGGTCGCGCGCAGCCCGGCGCGGGTGGCCAAGCCCTTGCCGTGAGACCGCGCCGGCTCCTTCGCGGGCTCGCTCGCTCCCACAGGTACTGCACGGTTTTCCAGACCTGTGGTGATCCTGTGGGAGCGGGCATGCCCGCGAAGAGGCCGGCACAGACAACAAAAAGCCTGAAGGAGAAACCCGTGACCCCAGTCAAAGAGATCCTGAAGACCACCGCCCACCACATCGACAGCACCCGCCTGTGGCAGTCCCTGATGGACCTGGCCCGCCTCGGTGCCACAGCCAAAGGCGGCGTGTGCCGCCTGGCCCTGACCGACCTCGACCGCCAGGCCCGCGACCTGTTCGTGCAGTGGTGCGAGGCCGCCGGTTGCACGGTCAGCATCGACGCCGTCGGCAACATCTTCGCCCGTCGCCCGGGGCGTAACCCCAAGCTGCCCCCGGTGATGACCGGCAGCCATATCGACACCCAGCCCACCGGGGGCAAGTTCGACGGCTGCTTCGGGGTGATGGCTGGGCTGGAGGTGCTCCGCACCCTCAACGACCTGGGCATCGAAACCGAAGCACCGCTGGAAGTGGTGGTGTGGACCAACGAAGAAGGTTCGCGCTTTGCGCCGTGCATGATGGGTTCCGGGGTGTTCGCCGGCAAGTTCACCCTGGAGGAAACCCTGGCCAAGCGCGACGCCCAGGGTGTCAGCGTTGGCGAGGCGTTGAACGCCATCGGCTACGCCGGCCCGCGCGCCGTATCAGGCCACCCGGTGGGGGCCTATTTCGAAGCGCACATCGAGCAGGGCCCGATCCTCGAAGATCAGCGCAAGACCATCGGTGTGGTGCTGGGCGCGCTGGGCCAGAAGTGGTTCGACCTGACCCTGCGCGGTGTCGAGGCCCATGCCGGCCCTACGCCCATGCACCTGCGCAAGGACGCCCTGGTCGGCGCGGCGGCGGTGGTGGAGGCAGTCAACCGCACTGCCCTCGGCCACCAGCCCCATGCCTGTGGGACGGTGGGTTGCCTGCAGGCCTACCCGGGCTCGCGCAACGTGATCCCGGGCGAAGTGCGCATGACCCTGGATTTCCGTCATCTGGAGGGTGAGCAGCTGAATGCGATGATTGCCGATGTGCGCGCGGTGATCGAGGCGACCTGTGCCAGGCATGGGCTGAGCCACGAACTGGTACCCACAGCCGATTTCCCGGCGTTGTACTTCGACCAAGGGTGTGTCGATGCCGTGCGCGAATCGGCGCAGGCGCTGGGCCTGCCGCATATGGATATCGTCAGCGGCGCGGGGCACGACGCGATCTTCCTGGCCGAACTGGGGCCGGCGGGGATGATTTTCGTGCCGTGCGAGAACGGTATCAGCCATAACGAGATCGAGAACGCCACGCCCGAGGACCTGGCCGCGGGCTGCGCGGTGTTGCTGCGCGCGATGCTGGCGGCGTCGGAGGCGATTGCCAGTGGGCGGTTGGCGGCCTGAGCGGAGATAGAAGGCGCCTGCGCCGGCCCTATCGCCGGCAAGCCAGCTCCCACAGGTACTGCATATGCCCCAAAGGCCAGCTCCCACAGGTACTGCATATGCCCCAAAGGCCAGTTCCCACAGGGACTGCATATTCCCCACAGGTACTGCGTATGCCTCTGGGTCAGTTCCCACAGGATGCACTGGCCCTGAGGCATGTGCAGTACCTGTGGGAGCTGGCTTGCCGGCGATTAGGCCGGAACAGGCAATGAGAGGCTCGCCAGATACGCCGCAATCTGCCGCCCACCCCGCAAATGCACCACCGGTACCTGCGGCCCTGTGGCCTGGCGGCTCGCCTCGATCCCCGGCCGATACCCACGGTCGAACGTCCATACGAACTTCAAAAAGGTCAGAAACGCCCGGTCCAGCCGCTCGGTACATCCCGCCGGCAGGTCCGGTCGGGGCTTGTTCAGCACGCTGCGCAGGATCACCCGCTTGAGGCAGGTCAGTCTCGGCGTATCCAGCCAGATGACCAGGTCGGCCCGCGGCAGACGCAGGTCGAACGTGCGGCGGGCATAATTGCCTTCGCATACCCAAGCCTCCCCAGCCACCGCATCGCGCACGCGGGTACGGAAGGTCTGGGCATCCGGCTCGACCCAGCCGGTCTCCCAGAACAACGTATCGAGGTGCACCACCGGCACTCCCAAGCGTGCGCCTATCTGCCGGGCCAGGGTCGATTTGCCACTGCCGGCGTTGCCCAGAATCACGATGCGTTGCATGGCCAAGTCCTTTTGGAAAACCGGCCATGCTAAATCATCCGGCCGGTTCGAGACAGCCATCGCGCCCGATGTGATAGCGCTGCAGGTCCTGCGCCAGGGTCAGCTGCCCGCTGTAGTGGGCGAGGGCTTCGTCGCGCACGTTGTCGATGCTCGGGCTGCGCCGTGGGTCGTTCTGGTAGCGGGCGCTGAAGTGCGTCAGCACCAGGTTGCGCACGCCTGCAGCTTCGGCAAAGCGCGCCACTGCAGCCGCGGTGCTGTGGCCGAAGGTTACCCCCGTGCGCTCTACCACCGCCTGGGTGAACGTGGCTTCGTGCACCAGCACGTCCGCGCCCTTGGCGACGTCGGCCAACAATTCGGGGTTGTCGTTGTCGCCGCACACGATCACCCGCCGTGGCGGACGCGAAGGGCGCAAGTAGTCATTGCCGTGCAGCAACTGCCCGCCATGCTGCACCGTCAAGCCCTTGGCCATCTCGCCCCACAGCGGGCCGCGGGGGATGCCGTCGGCTTCCAGGCGCGGTATGTCCAGGCGCGGTTCGGGGTTGAGCTCGGTGAACACGAAGCCGACGCTCGGCACCCGGTGCGAAAGCTGCACGCTGGTCACTTGCAGGGCGTCACTGCGCCACTCGACCAGCTCTTCCACGGCCAGCAGGCGCAGTTCGAACGGCAGGAAGGTATCGCTGGCAACCAGCCCCTGGCGCACCCAGTCGTGCAGGGCGGCGGGCAGGACAAGGTCCAGTGGCTGGGTGCGCCCGCTCATGCCGGCGCTGGCCAGCAGGCCCGGCAGGCCGAAGCAATGGTCGCCGTGCACGTGGGTGATGAAGATGGCGCGCAAGTCGCGGATCGACAGCGGCGTATGCAGCAGCCGGTGCTGGGTGCCTTCGCCGCAGTCGATCAGGTACCAGTGGCTGCCACTGGCTTCGATCACTGCGGTGGCGCTGACATTGCGTGCCTTGGTCGGCACGCCGGCGGAGGTGCCCAGGAACAGCAAATCCATGGTCTGGCTCCTTGTTTCAGTCCAGCAGTGACGTCAGCACCAGCGGGCGGATGGGTGTCGGACGGATAAGGGGTGCAGGTAGCGGCGTGGTACTCAACGGGCTCGTTCCTTCGAGGTGGTAAGGGCGCACACCTTAGCCGGATTGCCGCATGTCGTCGATGGCCTGCCAGGTCTTGCCTACTCGGCCTGTCGCCAGATCAGCTTGCTGGTGTCATAGCCTTGCTCCCGGGCGATCGTCAGCAGTTGTTCGCGCAGCTGGTCGGTGACCGCGGGCGTGCGCGAAAGCAGCCACAGGTATTCGCGGTTCGGGTGGCCGACCAAGGCTACGCGGTAGTCCTGGTCGTGGTACAGCACCCAGTACTCGCCCTTGGTCAGGCCGGGCGCGAGGCGGCTGAACCAGTTGTCGAAGCGCACCCAGAGCTTGTCGGTGCTGCCCGGTTGCTGGGCTTCGGCGATGCCCTTGGCCTGGTTCCACTGGCCGCCCTTTTCCTGGCAGCGGTTGGTCACGTCGAGGCGGCCGTCCTCTCGCAGGCCATAGTGCGCTTCGGACTGCACGCAGTTGCGCTGGAAGAACATCGGCAACCGCGCGAGTTCGTACCAGGTGCCCTGGTAACGTTGCAGGTCGACCTGCTGGGTGCGCGGCGGCGCCGGGTGATCGTTGCCGGCGCAGCCGAGCAAGGCCAGGGTCATGCAGGAAAACAGCAACGTGGTGCGTAGCGCCATGGTGAACCTCCTTGATACGGACGGGGCTTACCTGTGTTTCGATGCGAGCGAGAGGCAAAAGTTGTACGCAATCGTGCCTTTCAGAACGAACCGGTCTGCACTTCGCCGGCACGCACGTAACGGGCGATGACCACGCCCTTGGGCGAAACCTGCGAGTGCTGCAGGGTGAAGGCCGCCGCTGCCGCATCGTCGCCGAACAGGCGCTTGCCGTGGCCGAGCAGCAACGGGTGGATCAGCAGTTGCAGTTCATCGACCAGGCCCGCCGCCAGCAGTTGCTGCACCAGATCGCTGCTGCCCTGGGTCAGCAGGTTGGCGCCGTCCTGTTGTTTCAGGTCGCGGACCGTTGCTGTGATGTCTGCGCCCAGGGCGTGGCTGTTGTGCCAGTCGAGGGTTGCCGGGGTGTGGGTGGCCACGTGCTTGGGCACGCTGTTGAACAGGTTGGCGATGGAGAAGTCTTCCGAGCTGTCTTTTACCTTTGGCCAGTAGCCGGCGAAGATGTCGTAGGTGCGCCGGCCCAGCAGCAACTCGAAGGGCTGGCTGAACAGGGCCTGCATGGCCTGGCCGAAGACTTCCTCGGCGTAGGGCACGATCCAGCCGCCGTAGGTGAAGCCGCCGCTGGTGTCTTCCTGCGGGCCGCCGGGGGCTTGCATGACACCGTCGAGGCTGATGAAGGCGGCTACGATGAGTTTGCGCATGGGGGCTCTCCTGTTGGCAGCCGGGGGTGGCTGGGGGCATGGGATAGTCGAATGGCAGGCAGCAGAATCGACAGGGCCTTGTGCTGTGTCTGCACTGGCCCTATCGCCGGCAAGCCAGCTCCCACAGGTACACCACAGTCCTTGAGTGCAGCGTAAAACCTGTGGGAGCTGGCTTGCCGGCGATAGGGCCGGTACAAGCTACATCACAGCCAGTAGGTCACCGCCCACCACCCCAGACCACCCATCACTACGGTATAGGGCAAGGCCATCCACACCATTCGCCCATACGACAGCCGTATCAGCGGCGCAATCGCCGAAGTCAGCAGGAACAGGAAGGCCGCCTGCCCATTCGGCGTCGCCACGCTCGGCAGGTTGGTGCCGGTGTTGATAGCCACCGCCAGCGTCTCGAAATGCTCGCGGCTCATGCTGCCATTGAGGAACGCCTGCTTCACCTCGGTGATGTAGATGGTGGCAACGAACACGTTGTCGCTGATCGCCGACAGCAGGCCGTTGGCCAGGTAAAGCATGCCCGGTTGCTGCTCGGCCGGCAGCGCCAGCACCCAGGCAATCAACGGGCTGAACAGTTGCTGCTGGTGAATCACCGCCACCACGGCGAAGAACACCACCAGCAAAGCGGTGAACGGCATGGCGTCCTGGAAGGCACGGCCCAGGCGGTGTTCGTCGGTAATGCCGGTGAATGCCGTGATCAGCACGATCACCATCAGGCCGATCAGGCCGACCTCGGCAACGTGCAGCCCCAGGCAGACGATCAGGATCAGTGCGGCGAACCCTTGCACCCACAGCGCGATGCGCTGGGCAGTGGTGCGTGCAGCATCGTCCTCGGCGGCGTAGGCGGCCAGTACCTGACGCACCGGCTCGGGCATCAACGTGCCGTAGCCGAACAGGCGCAACTTCTCCAGCAGCACGCAGGTCAGCAAGCCGGCGCCCAGCACCGGCAGTGACACCGGTGCCACCTTCAGGAAGAAATCGGCGAAGTGCCAGCCCATCTCATGGCCGATCAGCAGGTTCTGCGGCTCGCCCACCAGCGTGCACACGCCGCCCAGGGCGGTACCCACCGCGCCATGCATCAGCAGGCTGCGCAGGAAGGCGCGGAACTGGTCGAGGTCTTCACGGTGCAACTGTGCGACCTGCTGGTCGCTGTCCAGCGCACTGTCTTCGCGCGGGTTGGCCCCGGAGGCGACGCGGTGGTACACCGCATAGAAACCGACCGCGGCGCTGATGATCACGGCGGTCACGGTCAGCGCATCGAGAAACGCCGAGAGGAATGCCGACAGCACGCAGAACAGCAACGCCAGGATCGCCTTCGAACGCACCCCCAGCAGGATGCGCGAAAACAGGAACAGCAGCAGTTCCTTCATGAAGTGGATGCCCGCGACCATGAACATCAGCAGCAGGATCACCGGGAAGTTGTGCTGCAGCTCTTCGTACAGGGCTTGCGGGGTGGTCATCTGCAACAGCAGGGCTTCGACCAGCAGCAGGCCGCCAGGCATCAGCGGGTAGCACTTCAGGGCCATGCCCAGGGTGAAGATGAATTCGAGCACCAGTGCCCAGCCGGCAGCGACCGGGCCGACGGTCACCAGCAGCAGCGGGTTGAGCACCAGGAACAGGCAGATGACTGCCTTGTACCAAAGCGGCGACTGGCCCAGAAAGCTGTGGGCGAGGGCGCCGGTCAGGGAGCGCGACATGAATTTGTATCCTTATGATTCGGCGATGGCGCACGGTGCCGGATCAGCGCGTCTTAGGCAAGGCGTAAAGTCCCGTTTTTGGCACAAGTGCGGTCATCGGGGTGGGTTACCATCCGTGCCATGAACCCTTCACCCGCAGGAGTGCCGCCCGTGACCGAGTACAGCGCATTCAAGGTCGAACTGACCAACAGCATCGCCCACGTTCAGATCAACCGCCCGGACAAGCGCAATGCGATGAACGCGGCCTTCTGGGAGGAGATCATCGACATCTTCCAGTGGGTCGACGACACCGACGCGGTGCGGGCGGTTGTGATCAGCGGTGCCGGGAAGCATTTTTCCGCCGGTATCGACCTGATGATGCTGGCTTCGCTGGCCGGGCAGATGGGCAAGGACGTGGGCCGTAACGCACGCTTCCTGCGCAGCACCATCCTGCGCCTGCAGGCGTCGTTCAATGCCGTGGACAAATGCCGCAAGCCGGTACTGGCCGCGGTGCAGGGTTACTGCATTGGCGGCGCCATCGATCTGATCTCGGCCTGCGACATGCGCTACTGCAGCAGCGACGCGCAGTTCTCGATCAAGGAAATCGACATGGGCATGGCCGCCGATGTCGGCACACTGCAACGTTTGCCTCGTATCATCGGTGACGGCATGATGCGTGAGCTGGCTTTCACCGGGCGCAATGTCGAGGCCGAAGAGGCGCTGCGCATCGGCCTGGTCAACCGGGTCTATGATGATCAGGCCGCGCTGATGGACGGGGTCTTTGCCATCGCCGGCGAGATTGCCGCAAAATCGCCGATCGCCGTGGCCGGCACCAAGGAAATGCTCAGCTACATGCGTGACCATCGCATCGACGATGGCCTGGAGTACATCGCCACCTGGAACGCCGCGATGCTGCAGTCCGAAGACCTGCGCGTGGCGGTGGCAGCGCACATGAGCAAACAGAAACCGACGTTCGCCGACTGATCAGGCCGGGGGACGCGCAGTAAGGGAACCCCCGACATGTCAGCACGCTGGACTACCGCAGTACTCGACCCGCAGATCACCGGGGGGCTGGCCGTGGCCCGCAGCCCGGAAGGGTTCCTGGTGGACGACAACGGCGCGCTGTTCCCTCGCGACTGGCTCAAGCGCCAGGACCTCGACGTGCTGTGCGAGCACGGCATCGGCCACTTCGACGGCCAGCCGGTGTTCCTGCTGGAGCTGCGCAGCGCCACCGACGTGCCTGGCTGCGCCTGGCGCGGCCTGCGCGCGTTCATGCTCGAGGGTGACTTCGACACCTACAAAGTACTGGGCTATGCCGCGCAGATCGGCACCTGGGCCCGCGAGCACCGTTTCTGTGGCAGTTGCGGCCAGGCAATGACGCAGATCCGCTGGGAGCGGGCAATGTACTGCCAGCCTTGCGACCTGCGCAGCTACCCGCGCATTTCGCCAAGCATGATCGTGCTGGTGACCCGTGGCGACGAAATCCTGCTGGCGCGTTCGCCACGCTTCGTCACCGGGGTGTACAGCACCTTGGCAGGCTTTGCCGAGCCGGGCGAGTCGGCCGAGGACTGCCTGGTGCGCGAAGTGCGTGAAGAGGTGGCGGTGGAAGTGAGGAACATCCAGTACGTCGGCAGCCAGTGCTGGCCGTTCCCGCATTCGATGATGCTGGGCTTCCATGCCGAGTATGCCGGCGGCGATATCGTCATGCAGCCGGACGAGATCGAGGATGCCAAGTGGTTCAGCGTCCACGACCTGCCGCCGCTGCCGGCCGGGCGGTCGATTGCCCGCTACCTGATCGATCTGTACGTTGCGCGCCGCCTAGGCTTGGCCGAACCAGTGCTGCCACGCTAGGCGCACGGTCAATGCCAGCACCACGGTGATGAAAACCGGGCGGATGAACTTGCTGCCGCCACTGATCGCCGTGCGTGCGCCGAAGAAGGCGCCAACCATCACCGACAGGCCCATGCACAGGCCGACGATGTAGTCCACCTGCCCGGAAATGATGAACACCGTCAGCGCTGCGATGTTGCTGACGAAGTTCATGCTGCGCGCCACGCCGCTGGCACGGACCAGGTCGATGGGGTAGAGCAGCAGGGTGCTGACCGTCCAGAACGCCCCGGTACCCGGGCCGGCCACGCCGTCATAGAAGCCCAGGGTGAAGCCTTGCGGTACTTGCCACTTTTTCCTGATCGGCGCATCGGCATCCAGCGGCGCCTTGGGCGTGCCGCCGAACAGCAGGTAGACGCCACAGGCGAAGACGATCACCGGCAGCATCTTGTTCAGCCATTCGGCCGGCATGTAGTGGGCGATCACTGCACCGAGCAAAGCACCGACCAAGGTGGCGAACAATGCCGGGCGCCATTGCGCCGGGTGGAACAGCTTGCGCCTGTAGTAGGTGAAGCCGGCGGTGGCCGAGCCGAAGGTAGAGCTGAGCTTGTTGGTGCCCAGTACCAGGTGCGGCGGCATGCCGGCGGTGAGTAGCGCCGGGGTGGTGAGCAAGCCGCCACCGCCGGCGATGGCATCGATGAAACCGGCGACGAAGGCGACCAGGGCCAGGATCAGCAGGGTGAGGGGTTCTACGGTGAGTTCGAAGGGCATGGGGTTTGGGCGGATTCAGGAAAGGAGCCGGAGCGGGATTGCCGCTCCGAGAGCTCGGGATGGTAATGCTCACGCGCCAAGGTTGCCAGTGCCAGTTTTCAGGCCCGGTGACTGACGTTTTAGCGCAAGCTGCTGACGTGGTGTGCTTTTCTCATGTCTGAATTCAGTGAGGATAATGAGGGGAGAGGAGATATTGTTACTGGCTCGACAGGGATATAGACTTTTTCGATCATTGCCACTGTTTTGTTGAGTGCCTTCTGATATTTGTCAAATGCAAGGTACCATTGGTCTTCTTCATTCAGTATGATGACCAGATCAGGATTGGGGCTCCATGTTTCTAACCCTTCTGCCAATTGGTGCAGTTTTGCAGCCTGCTTCAAATGCTTTTTCCGAGTATATATGCTATCAAACCAATTCTTGAATTCGGCCAGCGGTGGGGTGCTCTCGGTGACTTCTTTAGCTGCGTTGTAATATTTGTTCTTGGCGGTAAATGATGAGCTCGGGGCGTCGCTTCCTCTATTGACCAGCCTCCTTAAATTCCGGAGCATGTGGCCTGACGGGTCAACGTTGTTCGTTGGATCACCCTCACAATAGGCATATGCGTTTCGCCCTCCGTTACCAAAAGGGCTCAAGGTGTCAGGTGAAAGAAATCGCATCAAAATGGCGCTGTAAGCACGGTATCCATTGCCAAGGAGGTAGTGGTATGTGAAACGATCACAACGTTGCCCGGTGTAACCCAGAACATTATAAATACGGCTGTGCCCATAAGCGCTGTAACTCAGGCTCTGAATGCAGTCTCGATGTGAACTTTCAACGATCGATGCCTGTGAGTTCACTGCGGTGAGCAGTGTTTCGTCAGATCGCTGCGCGAGTGGAGTATCCAGGGCTGAAAATAGCGTCACGGTTTTGTTATAACCATTGATCTGTGACAGGTGGTCTCTGTTGTAGAATAAGTACTGCTTTTTGTTTTCTGGCATGGTCGGGCTTCTGGCGTGGTAGGTAATGAGGTCACCTTTGGCCAAAATAGCCAGACGCGCTACTGTTAAATTTGCCAGTTGCAAGCATGATCCATGGATGAGTTGCCAGGCCAGCCCTATCGAAGGCAAGCCGGCTCCTGCTAAAGATGGCGAATCTCATAGGAGTGGGCTTGCCCGCGAATCGGCCGATCCTGCAATCACATCAGCTACGGATAAACGCCAGCAAATCCGCATTGATCACATCGGCATGGGTGGTCGGCATGCCATGCGGGTAGCCCTTGTAAGTCTTCAGCGTGCCATTGGGCAGCAGCTTCGCCGACAGCACCCCGGAGTTCTCATACGGCACGATCTGATCATCATCGCCGTGCATCACCAGCACCGGTTGCTGGATGCCCTTCAGGTCTTCGGTGAAGTCGGTCTGGGAAAACGCCACGATGCCATCGTAATGAGCCTTGGCACTGCCAATCATGCCCTGGCGCCACCAGTTGCCGATGATGCCTTCGCTGGCTTCGACGCCAGGGCGGTTGTAGCCGTAGAACGGCCCGGCCGGCACATCCCGGTAGAACTGCGCACGGTTGCTGGCAACCTGGGCCTGGAAGCCGTCGAACACCGATTTGGGCAGGCCACCAGGATTAGCGGGCGTCTGCACCATCAGTGGCGGTACGGCGGCGATCAGCACGGCCTTGGCCACCTTGTCTTCAGGGTGCCGTGCCATGTAGCGCACCACTTCACCGCCACCGGTCGAGTGGCCGACATGCACGGCGCCCTGGATGCCCAGGTGAGCGACGACCGCTGCCACATCGTCGGCGTAGTGGTCCATGTCGTGGCCGTCCCATACCTGGCTGGAGCGGCCATGGCCGCGGCGGTCGTGGGCGACCACGCGGTAACCATGGGCGAGGAAGAACAACAGCTGGGCATCCCAATCGTCGGCGCTGAGCGGCCAGCCGTGGTGGAAGTGGATGACCGGTGCGTCACGCGGGCCCCAGTCCTTGTAGAAGATCTGTACGCCGTCCTTCGTGGTTACATAGCTCATGGTCGGGTCTCCTGTGTGCAGGAAGCGAAGGGAGCTATTGAGAATAGGTGGTTTTTTCCTGGTGCTGGAATTTGTGGGGCACTCCCGGCCCTGCTCGGTCCCCTGTAGGAGCGGCCTTGTGTCGCGAAAGGGCTGCAAGGCAGCCCCAGGGTTTCAGCACAGATGCACACATTGCCGGGGCCGCTTTGCGGCCCTTTCGCGACACAAGGCCGCTCCCACAAGGAAGGGGCGTCAACCGATCAGACGCGGTCGCGCATCCGGTACCAGGCCTTGGCTGCAGCTTCCAGCGGTGCCGCCAGCAGATCGCCGCCGGGGAAGCGGCCGTTGTCGAGGCCTTGGTACAGCGTCAGCAGGTCGTCGTCGCCAAGAATGGCATCGCTGACCGCCCGCGCCGCCGCCAGTGTTGGTAGCACGCCATGGCCCGAGAACCCCTGCAGCCAGTAGCGCTGGCCCTCGCGACCGACATCCGGGGTGCGCTGGATGCTGCAGTCGATATGGCCGCCCCAGGCATAGTCGATGGCCACCCCGGCCAGCTGCGGGAACACCCGCTCCAGGTAAGGGCGGGTAGCGCTGGTGACATCTTTGGGAATACCGCCCAGGTAGGTGCAGCCGCCGCCGAACAGCAGGCGATGGTCCGGGGTGAGGCGGAAATAGTCGGGCACGAACTGGTTGTCGATCACGCAACTGTTGCGCGGCAGTAGCGATTGGGCGAAGTCGGCATTCAGCGGTGCGGTGGCTACCTGATAGGAGCCAACCGGCAACAGGCGGCGCGACAGGTTGCGGTCGAGGCGATCGATGTAGGCGTTGCAGGCCAGCACCAGCACCTGGCAGCGTACTTCGCCGCGGTCGGTACGGGCCACATAGCCGTCGCCGGCTTTCTGGTAGTCGAGCACCTGGCTCTGTTCGTAGATCCGCCCGCCAGCCGCCTCGATGGTGCTGGCCAGGCCCTGAGCCAGCTTCAGCGGGTTGAGGTGGGCGCCTTTGGCATCGTATAGCGCGGCCTGGTAGCGCGGGCTGTCGATCCATTGCGGCAGCTCGTCGCGGCCGATCAGGCGCAGGGCGTCGTAGCCCCATTTGTGTTCGGCCTCGTGCAGGGCTTCTTCCAGCATCTTCACCCGGCGCGGCAGCACGGCGGTCCACAGGCTGCCCAGCCGGTAGTCGATGTCGAAGCCATGGCGCTCGGGCAGTTCGCGCATTTCATCGGCGGCCCAGCACATGCTGGCCCACAGGCGTCGGGTGCGTTCGACGCCTAGGGCCTTTTCCAGCGGTGGCATGTCGCACGACCAGCCGAGCAGTGCCTGGCCGCCGTTGCGGCCGGACGCGGCCCAGGCCACGCGGCTGGCTTCCAGCAGCGTTACGCGCTTGCCGGCCTGGGTCAGGCGTAAGGCGGTATGCAGGCCGCTGAAGCCGGCGCCAATGATCAGGACTTCGGTGTCGTGGCTGCCTTGCAGGGTAGGGTGCAGGGGAATGCTGGCGGGGTAGGTCTGGGCGTAGTAGCTGGCGACGTGCTGGGCGGATTGTTTGAACATGCAGGGGGCTCATGAAATTTGTTTTGATTATTTTCATGAAAATTTAGCATTAAAAATTCATGGCGCCAGTATGTTGGTCAGGTTTTGTGGTTTTTCTGAATTCTCTGTATTCCTGGCCTGCCCTATCGCCGGCAAGCCAGCTCCCACAAGTCCTGCGCAGGTTTTGAAAGCTGTGTAGTACCTGTGGGAGCTGGCTTGCCGGCGATAGGGCCGTAATGACAGTGCAAAAGCCTCAGGTTGAAGCTTTTCTCTTGGGCTGCCGCGGCTTGCTGGCAGCCTTGCTTCCAGCCGCTTTACTCTTCCCACTCCCTCTACGCTTCTTCTTCCACGGCGGCGCAGCCCCCGCTGCCGGCCCGCTGATGGTCATGCGCATGCCGCTGCACCGTTCGACCAGCTTGCCCATCCATGCCGACTGCCGGGCGACGAACTCCTCCAGTGTCATCTCGCCACTCTGCACCATGTCCAGCGCCTGCTCCCAGATAGCCGTGGTGCCTGGGTCGGCGATGGCGCGTGGCACGGCGTCGATCAGGCTGAAGGCCGCAGGGGTGGCGGACAGCGCCTTGCCGTTCTTCACCAGGTAGCCGCGGTCAAGCAGGCCCTGGATGATGCTGGCGCGGGTGGCTTCGGTGCCGATACCGGTGGTTTCCTTCAGCTTCTGCTTCAACCGCGGGTCGTCCACCAGCTTGGCCACGTTCTTCATTGCCTTGATCAGGTCGCCTTCGGTAAACGGCTTGGGCGGCTGGGTCCACAGGTCTTTCAGTTGCAGGCCCTGCACTGTGCAGTCCTGGCCTTCGCGTAGCGCCGGCAGCACCTGGGCCGGTGGTGCATCGCGGCCCTTGGCCGGGGTCAGCGCCTCGGGCAGCGCACGGCGCCAGCCTGGTTCGACGATCTGCTTGCCTACGGCACGCAGGGCATGGCCGGCGCAGTCGAAGTCGGCCTGGGTACGGTCGTACTCGTGGTTGGGCAGGAACTGCGCCAGGTAGCGGGCGCGGATCAGGGTGTACACCGCCTTGTGCTTGGCCGGCAGGCGCGACGGGTCGCTGGCGGCGGCGGTGGGGATGATGCCGTGGTGGGCGCTGACCTTGGCATCGTTCCACGCCCGTGAGCGGCGTTGCGGCTCCAGGTAAGGCTGCAGCGGCGCCAGGCTGGCATCGGCCTGTTGCAGGGCGGCGAGGATGGCTGGCGCTTCGGCGTGCTGGCTTTGCGGCAGGTAGCCGCAGTCGCTGCGAGGGTAGGTGATCAGCTTGTGGGTTTCGTACAGGGCCTGGGCGATGTCGAGGGTTTCCTGGGCGCCGAGGCCGAACTTTTTCGAGCACAGCTCCTGCAGGGTGCCAAGGTCGAAGGGCAGGGGTGCCGCTTCACGCACGCGCTCGGTGGTCACCTTCACGGCCCGGGCAGTACCCGCAGTGCCGATGTCGGCGGCAGCCTGCTGCGCCAGGGCCTGGTTCAGGCAGCGGCCCTGGTCGTCGCAGGCGTCCTCGGGGGCGCGCCACTGGGCGTTGAAGCCAAAGCCTGCGTGTTCGAGCTGCACGTCGATGGCCCAGAACGGTACCGGCACGAAGTCGGCGATGCTGCGGTCGCGGTCGACCACCAGGCGCAAGGTGGGCGTTTGCACCCGGCCCACCGGCAGCACGCCCTGATAGCCCGACTGGCGGCCCAGCAGGGTGAAGAGCCGGCTCATGTTCATGCCGATCAGCCAGTCTGCGCGCGAACGGCCCAGCGCCGAGTGGTACAGGTTGAAGGTTTCGTGGCCCGGCAGCAGCCGCGCCAGGGCCTTGCGAATGGACGCGTCGTCCAGTGCCGACAGCCACAGGCGCTGCACCGGGCCGCGGTAGCGGCAATGCTCGACCAGTTCGCGGGCGATCATTTCGCCTTCGCGGTCGGCGTCGGTGGCGATCACCAGTTCGCGCGCTTCGCCGAGCAGGCGCTTGACTGCCTTGAACTGGCTGGCGGTCTTGGGCTTGACCAGCATCTTCCACTTTTCCGGGATGATCGGCAGGTCGGCCAGGTTCCAGCGCTTGTAGCGTTCGTCGTAGCTGTCGGGCGGGGCGGTTTCCAGCAGGTGGCCGATGCACCAGGTCACGCAGACGTCGGTACCTTGCCAGCAGCCATCGCCCTTGCGGTTGGCGCCGAGCACTTTGGCGATGTCTTTTGCCTGGGAGGGTTTTTCGCAGAGGAACAGGCGCATGGCCGGGGACGCTTCATCGGGGGTGATGGGCGATAGGATGCGCAAGCGAGGGCGCGGAGGCAAGTTTTATCTGGATGGATGTACAGGTTTTTGTCAGGGAAGATGTATTTTGCTGTGCCGGCCTCTTCGCGGGCTTGCCCGCTCCCACAGGTACTGCACAGCATTCAATATCTGTGGGGTCCTTGTGGGAGCGGGCAAGCCCGCGAAGAGGCCGGTACAGGGATCAGGCGCGCGAGTCGCGCACCATGTCCACGTGCGGGATGCCGGCTTCGAGGAACTCTTCGCTGACTACGCGAAAGCCCAGCCGCTCGTAGAACGGCGTGGCGTGCACCTGGGCGCTGAGCATCTGCTGCTTCAGGTCGCGGTTCTGTGCTTCGACAATCACCGCGTTCATCAGCGCGTCACCCACCTTCAGCCCGCGCCAGTCCTTCAGCACCGAGACCCGGCCAATGGTGCCGTCAGGCAGCAGGCGAGCGGTGCCGATCGGGTAGTCGCCTTCCAGGGCCAGGAAGTGCGCGGCGGTCGGGTCGTCCGAGTCCCACTCCAGCTCCGGCGGCACGTGCTGTTCGGCAATGAACACCGCTTCGCGGATGCGGCGGATGTCGGCGTTGTCCTTGTGCCAGTCGGCGAGGCGCACACGAATCTTATTCATTGGCGAATCCCAGGCTTCCTTGTTTGACCAGCTGCTGTACCAGCATAAGGCCATCTTCATCCTGCAGCCATTCGCCCAGGTTGTCGATGTGCAGGGCGTCGGCTGCGCAAACCAGCTTCAGCAGCTCGCGCAGTTTGCCCGGCAGCGGGCAGCTGCGGCCGCTGGCGAACAGCAGCAGGTCTTCTTCGAACTCCGACCAGGCCAGGCGCGCGCTCGGGTTGCGGATCAGGATGGCGCCTTGTTCCAGGGCATCGATCAGCTCTTCCTCGGACAGCTCTTCACCGACGATCTGCTCGGGGTAGCGTGGCTCGGTCATGAACTGGCCGAACCAGGTCAGCAGCAGGTCCTTGTCGCCCATGTGCTTGTCGAGCAGCGCCTTGAGGCGGTCGAGGGCGTCGTGCTGGATCTGGTGCGGGTCGCTGACCGGCTGGGCATCGGCGTCGCTGTAGCGTTCTTCGTCGGGCAGGAACTGGCCGAGGAAATCGGTGAAGTGGGTCAGCACTTCGGCGGCGCTTGGCGCGCGGAAGCCTACCGAGTAGGTCAGGCAGTCGTCCACGGCCACGCCGTAGTGGGCCAGGCGTGGTGGCAGGTAAAGCATGTCGCCCGGCTCCAGGGTCCACTCATCGCTCTGCTCGAAGTCGGCGAGGATGCGCAGGTCGGCGTGCTCCAGCAGCGAGCTGTCGCTGCTGCACATCTGGCCGATTTTCCAGTTGCGCTGGCCGTGGCCCTGCAGCAGGAACACGTCGTAGTTGTCGAAGTGCGGGCCGACGCTGCCACCAGGGGCGGCGAAGCTGATCATCACGTCATCGATGCGCCAGCTGGGCAGGAAGCGGAAGTTTTCCAGCAGTTCGGCTACTTCCGGGACGAACTGGTCCACGGCCTGCACCAGCAGGGTCCAGTCCTTTTCCGGCAGCTCGGCAAAGGTATCTTCGGTGAACGGGCCGCGGCGCAGCTCCCACGGGTGCGCGCCGTGCTCGAGCACGATACGCGACTCTACTTCCTCTTCCAGGGCCAGGCCGGCCAGCTCGTCGGGGTCGATCGGGCTGATGAAGTCCGGGAAGGCCTGGCGCACCAGCAGCGGCTTCTTCTGCCAGTAGTCGCGCATGAATTCGCGGGCCGAGATGCCGCCCAGCAGCTGCAGTGGAGTATCAGGATTCATGTTCAACCTATTGAAAAAATGTAATTTTCGTTCGGGAATAAAAACGCCCGGCCAGGCCGGGCGTTGAACGCGACGGTCAGCTTAGATGCGTTTGGCCTGTGCTGCCGCGTTGCCGATGTAAGTAGCAGGGGTCAGCTGCTTGAGCTCGGCCTTGGCTTCGGCTGGCATGTCCAGGCCGTCGATGAAGGTCAGCAGCGCTTCCGGGGTGATGCCCTTGCCACGGGTCAGCTCTTTGAGCTTCTCGTAGGGGTTTTCGATGTTGAAGCGGCGCATCACGGTCTGGATCGGCTCGGCCAGCACTTCCCAGCAGGCGTCCAGGTCGGCGGCGATGCGGGCTTCGTTGACTTCCAGCTTGCCGATGCCTTTCAGGCTGGCTTCGTAGGCGATGACGCTGTGGGCAAAGCCCACGCCCAGGTTGCGCAGCACGGTGGAGTCAGTCAGGTCACGCTGCCAGCGCGAGATCGGCAGCTTGCTGGCCAGGTGCTGGAACAGCGCGTTGGCGATACCCAGGTTGCCTTCGGAGTTTTCGAAGTCGATCGGGTTGACCTTGTGCGGCATGGTCGACGAGCCGATTTCGCCGGCAACGGTCTTCTGCTTGAAGTAGCCCAGCGAGATGTAGCCCCACACATCGCGATCGAAGTCGATCAGGATGGTGTTGAAGCGGGCGATGGCGTCGAACAGCTCGGCGATGTAGTCGTGCGGCTCGATCTGGGTGGTGTACGGGTTGAACTGCAGGCCCAGCTCGTCTTCGATGAAGGCGCGGGCGTTCTGCTCCCAGTCGATCTGCGAGTAGGCCGACAGGTGGGCGTTGTAGTTGCCCACGGCACCGTTGATCTTGCCCAGCAGCGGTACGGCGGCAACCTGGGCGATCTGGCGCTCCAGGCGGTACACGACGTTGGCCAGTTCCTTGCCCAGGGTGGTCGGCGAAGCCGGCTGGCCGTGGGTGCGCGACAGCATCGGCACGTCGGCGTGGGCGTGGGCCAGGGCGCGGATGGCGTCGGCGATCTGGCGCATCAGCGGCAGCAGCACTTCGTCACGGCCGGCGCGCAGCATCAGGGCGTGGGACAGGTTGTTGATGTCCTCGCTGGTGCAGGCGAAGTGGATGAACTCGCTGACCTTGGCCAGCTCAGGGAGCTTGGCGGCCTGCTCCTTGAGGAGGTATTCGATCGCCTTGACGTCGTGGTTGGTGGTGCGCTCGATTTCCTTGACGCGTTCGGCGTGCTCGAGCTTGAAGTCGGTGGCCAGGCTGTCCAGCAGGGCGTTGGCTTCGGCGGAGAACGCCGGCACTTCGCCGATCTGCGGGTGGGCGGCCAGGCGCTGCAGCCAGCGCACTTCGACCAGGGCGCGGAAACGGATCAGGCCGAATTCGCTGAAAATGGGGCGCAAGGCCTGGGTTTTGCCGGCATAACGGCCGTCTACAGGGGAAACCGCAGTGAGCGAAGAAAGCTGCATGGGGTGTTCTCGGACAGTCAGGCTTTTGGAAGGGCGCATATCATACATGAAAAATGCGCTCAGGTCGGGTGGCTGACCAAAGGTCGGGCCATAAATCAGCTGTGCATTGTGCATTGCCTGTTCTGGCCCTATCGCCGGCAAGCCAGCTCCCACAGGTACTGCACCGGTCTTGAGCTCAGTGCATATCTTGTGGGAGCTGGCTTGCCGGCGATGAGGCCGGAACTGTCAGCCCCTGTCAGGAGGGGCTGCGCATCATGTCGTACAGTTCGTTCAACAGCTTGCGCCGGCTGAATACCAGCTGCCAGCGGTGCCCGCCCAGCTGGCGCCACAGGCGTGCGGCGCGGATGCCGGCCAGCAGCAGGGCGCGGATCTTCGAGGCGTTGCTGGCCTGCTGCAGGAAGCGCATGTCGCCATGTACCTGGATGCGCTGGCGCAAGGTGCTCAGGGTGTCCTGGTACAAGGCTCCACTGGAAGCGATGACGTTTTCATGAACCAGACCGAAATGCTCGGCCTGGGACTGGATTTGCGGCAGGCGGTTGCCAATGGTGTCGAGCAGGTCGCCGCGCTTGTTCAGCTGGCGCTCCAGGCCCAGCATCGACAGGGCGTAGCGCAGCGGCTCGCGTTGCAGGCTGCTGGGGTCGCGCTCCAGCGCGCCGACCAGCGCGCGATAGCCGTCGCGCAGGTTCAGGTCGTCACCGCCGAACACCTCCAGGGTGTCCTTGGGGTCGCGGACCAGCAGGCTGCCCAGCATGCAGCCGATGTTGGCCTCGCTGGCCTGGCCGGTGCGGGCGATGCGGTCGACCAGTACGGCGGCCTGGAACACACCGCCCAACGCAATCAGCTGCTCCTGCAGGTTGCTCATGCGCGCGGGCTCCACGGCTCGGCGGCTTCGATCACGCCGCCGCCCAGGCACACTTCGCCGTCGTAGAACACCACCGACTGGCCCGGGGTAACGGCGCGTTGCGGTTCGTCGAACACTGCGCGGTAACCGCTTTCGGTCAGTTCCAGGGTGCACTGTTGGTCGCTCTGGCGGTAGCGCACCTTGGCGGTGAGCTGGCGCGGGCTGCCGAGGTCGACCGGGTTGACCCAGAAGATTTCCGAAGCGAGCAGGGCGCGGGAGAACAACCACGGGTGTTCATTGCCCTGGCCGACCACCAGCACGTTGCGGGTCAGGTCCTTGTGCAGCACGTACCACGGCTCGTCACCGGCGTCCTTCAGGCCGCCAATGCCCAGGCCCTGGCGCTGGCCGATGGTGTGGTACATCAGCCCGTGGTGGCGGCCGATCACTTCACCGTCGGTGGTCTCGATGTTGCCCGGCTGGGCCGGCAGGTATTGCTTGAGGAAGTCGCTGAAGCGGCGCTCGCCGATGAAGCAGATGCCGGTGGAGTCCTTCTTCTTGGCGGTGGCCAGGCCGTGCTTTTCGGCAATGGCGCGTACTTCGGGCTTTTCCAGCTCGCCAACCGGGAACAGGGTGCGGGCGATTTCCTTGCCGCCGACGGCGTGCAGGAAGTAGCTCTGGTCCTTGTTCGGGTCCAGGCCCTTGAGCAGTTCGGTGAGCTCGCCGGTGTCGCGGCGGCGCACGTAGTGGCCGGTGGCGATCAGGTCGGCACCCAGCGACAGGGCGTAGTCAAGGAACGCCTTGAACTTGATTTCGCGGTTGCAGAGGATGTCCGGGTTGGGCGTGCGGCCGGCCTTGTACTCTTCGAGGAAGTGCTCGAACACGTTGTCCCAGTATTCGGCGGCGAAGTTGGCGGTGTGCAGCTTGATGCCGATGCGGTCGCACACGGCCTGGGCGTCGGCCAGGTCTTCACGGGCGGTGCAGTATTCGGTGCCGTCGTCTTCTTCCCAGTTCTTCATGAACAGCCCTTCCACCTGGTAGCCCTGCTCCATGAGCAGAAGGGCGGAGACGGAAGAGTCCACGCCGCCGGACATGCCGACGATGACGCGGGTCTTGGCGGGGTCTTTGAGTGCTGGGCTGGTCATGGTTACCGGTGTGTATCAAGGGGGAAAAACGCCGATTCTATCAAACCTGCGGCGGCGCGTCAGTCGCGCAGCAGGTCGAGGCTGTGCAAGGGGCCTTTCAGGTAGTCGTCGAGGCAGCGTGGCACCAGCTCGCTGCGCCAGCGGGCGGGGTCGGCCAGCAGTTCGTCGCGGGTCAGCCACACGGCGCGGACGATGTCGCTGTCCAGCGCCAGGTCGGCGTGATGGCGCACGGGGCGGGCGGCGAAGCAGATGCGCTGGTAGGTCACGCCGTTGCTTGGGGCGGTGTACAGGTAGATGCCGACCACGCCGGTGAGCTCGACTTCCCAGGCGGTTTCTTCGAGGGTTTCGCGCAGGGCGGCCTGGGGCAGGGTCTCGTTGGGTTCGAGGTGGCCGGCGGGCTGGTTGAAGACATGCTGGTTGGCTTTGAATTCTTCGACGAAGAGGAACTTGCCTTCGTGTTCGACGATGGTGGCGACGGTGATGTGGGGTTGCCAGGTCATTTGTATGTCCCTTCAGATTGGTGGGGCCGCTTTGCGGCCCATCGCCGGCAAGCCAGCTCCCACAGGTGCAGTGCAAGCTTGAGGCATTCACAATACCTGTGGGAGCTGGCTTGCCGGCGATGGGTTGCAGAGCAACCCCATTTCCCAGAAAGCACAAACCCCGGTGCGTGGCCGGGGTTTGTGCTGTTACTTCAAGCGAACCTTACAGGGCGGCAATGGCGCTGTTCAGGGTCTGGCTTGGGCGCATCACCTTGGCGGTCAGCTCGGCATCCGGGGCGTAGTAGCCACCGATGTCGGCCGGCTTGCCCTGGACGGCGTTGAGCTCGGCGACGATGGTCTCCTCGTTCTCGGTCAGGGTCTTGGCCAGTGGTGCGAAGCGTGCCTGCAGGGCAGCGTCGTCGTTCTGCGCAGCCAGGGCCTGGGCCCAGTACAGGGTCAGGTAGAAGTGGCTGCCGCGGTTGTCGATACCACCGACTTTGCGCGAAGGCGACTTGTTGGTGTCGAGGAACTTGCCGGTGGCCTGGTCCAGGGTGTTGGCCAGCACTTTGGCGCGCGGGTTGTCGTAGGTGTTGCCCAGGTGCTCCAGGGAAGCGGCCAAGGCCAGGAATTCACCCAGCGAGTCCCAACGCAGGAAGTTCTCTTCCACCAGCTGCTGCACGTGCTTCGGTGCCGAACCGCCGGCGCCGGTTTCGAACAGGCCGCCACCGCTCATCAGCGGCACGATCGACAGCATCTTGGCGCTGGTGCCCAGCTCCATGATCGGGAACAGGTCGGTCAGGTAGTCACGCAGCACGTTGCCGGTCACCGAGATGGTGTCCTTGCCTTCGCGGATGCGGGCCAGGGAGAACTTGATGGCGTCTACCGGTGCCAGGATGCGGATGTCCAGGCCGGAGGTGTCGTGATCCTTCAGGTACTTCTGCACCTTCTCGATCATCACGCCGTCGTGGGCGCGGGCCGGGTCCAGCCAGAACACTGCAGGGGTGTTGCTCAGGCGGGCACGGTTGACGGCCAGCTTGACCCAGTCCTGGATCGGCGCGTCCTTGACCTGGCACATGCGGAAGATGTCGCCGGCTTCGACGTTCTGCTCGAGAACGACCTGGCCTTTGCTGTCGACCACGCGCACGACGCCGTCGGCCTTGATCTGGAAGGTCTTGTCGTGGGAGCCGTATTCTTCGGCCTTCTGTGCCATCAGGCCGACGTTCGGTACGCTGCCCATGGTGGTCGGGTCGAAGGCGCCGTTGGCCTTGCAGTCTTCGATGGTGGCCTGGTAGATGCCGGCGTAGCAGCGGTCCGGGATGATCGCCTTGGCATCCTGCAGTTCGCCGGCGGCGTTCCACATCTTGCCCGAGTCACGGATCATGGCCGGCATCGAGGCGTCGACGATGACGTCGCTCGGCACGTGCAGGTTGGTGATGCCTTTGTCGGAGTTGACCATGGCCAGGGCCGGACGCTGGGCGTACAGGGCCTGGATGTCGGCTTCGATCTCGGCCTGCTTCTCGGCTGGCAGGTCCTTGATGCGGGCGTACAGGTCGCCGATGCCGTTGTTGGCGTTGAAGCCTACTTCAGCCAGGGCGGCGGCGTGCTTGGCCAGCACGTCGTTGTAGAACTCTTCGACGATGACGCCGAACATGATCGGGTCGGAGACCTTCATCATGGTGGCTTTCAGGTGTACCGACAGCAGCACGCCAGAAGCCTTGGCATCGGCGATCTGCTCGGCGATGAAGGCTTTCAGGGCCTTGCGGCTCATGGTGGCACAGTCGATGACTTCGGCAGCTTTTACCGCAGTCTTTTCTTTCAGTACGGTGGTGTTGCCGTCTTTGCCGACCAGCTCGATGCGCAGGCTGTCGTCAGCTTCGATCAGTGCGGCTTTCTCGCTGCCGTAGAAGTCGCCCTGGGTCATGTGGGCAACGTGCGACTTGGAGTCGGCAGCCCAGGCGCCCATCTTGTGCGGGTGCTTGCGGGCGTAGTTCTTGACCGACAGCGGCGCGCGGCGGTCGGAGTTGCCTTCGCGCAGGACCGGGTTCACGGCGGAACCTTTGATGCGGTCGTAGCGGGCGCGGGATTCTTTCTCTTCCGCGGTGGCCGGCTCGTCGGCGTAGTCAGGGATGTTGAAGCCCTTGCCCTGCAGTTCCTTGATCGCGGCTTTCAGCTGCGGTACCGAGGCACTGATGTTCGGCAGCTTGATGATGTTGGCTTCAGGGGTGGTAGCCAGCTGGCCCAGTTCCGCCAGGTGATCGCCTACTTGCTTCTCTGCGCCCAGTTGCTCCGGGAAGGCGGCGAGGATACGGCCAGCCAGGGAGATGTCGCGGGTTTCGACGGCGATGTCAGCCGAAGCGGTGAAGGCTTCGATGATCGGCAGCAGCGAGTAAGTGGCGAGGGCGGGGGCTTCGTCGGTGAAGGTATAGATGATCTTGGAACGGGTGGGCATGCGGGTTAACTCTCTGTGTGCTGAGCGTGCTCGAGTCTCGTGGTGCGCAGGGTAGGCGCATCGCCCTGGCAACGCCATGAGCGGAAAGTCGAGAGGCTGCGAGCGGTGATGGTGGATGCATCAGTCGAGCGTCAAGTGCTGGGCTGCGGTAACAGTCCAGGCTTCGTGGCCAGGCTTTGTGTCCATTCATGGCCAAGGGCGGTCCGCATTTTTCCAAGGGATCGCCCCGATGACCCTTCGGTCGCGGCGGAGTATACCAAACCATTCGGGCTAATCAGCAAGGCCAAGTGATATCGGCCCATTTATAAGACCAAAGACTAAGCGGCAATGTGGCGGGTTGTCGCATGCCTTGCAGGTCGGCAGATGTGGTTTAGGCTCAGTGGATCGCATGATGTCCAATCACACCCGACAGCGGAGTAGTGCAAGCATGGGATACCAGAAAATCAAGGTTCCGACCGACGGCGCGAAGATCACCGTCAATGCAGACCATTCGCTCAACGTTCCTGACAACCCGATCATTCCTTATATCGAGGGCGACGGGATTGGCGTCGATGTCTCGCCGGTAATGATAAAAGTGGTCGACGCCGCCGTGCAGAAGGCCTACGGCGGCAAACGAAAGATCGCCTGGATGGAGGTATACGCCGGCGAAAAAGCCACCCAGGTGTACGACCAGGACACCTGGCTGCCCCAGGAAACCCTCGATGCCGTGCGTGATTACGTGGTGTCGATCAAGGGGCCGCTGACCACCCCGGTGGGCGGCGGTATCCGTTCGCTCAACGTGGCCTTGCGCCAGCAACTGGACCTGTACGTGTGCCTGCGCCCGGTGCTGTGGTTCCAGGGCGTGCCCAGTCCGGTGAAAAAACCCGGCGATGTGGACATGGTGATCTTCCGCGAGAACTCCGAGGACATCTATGCCGGCATCGAGTGGAAGGCCGGTTCGCCCGAGGCGAACAAGGTGATCAAGTTCCTCAAGGAGGAAATGGGCGTTACCAAGATCCGCTTCGACCAGGACTGTGGCATTGGCGTCAAGCCGGTGTCGAAGGAAGGCACCAAGCGCCTGGTGCGCAAGGCGCTGCAGTACGTGGTGGACAACGACCGCGAGTCGCTGACCCTGGTGCACAAGGGCAACATCATGAAGTTCACCGAGGGTGCCTTCAAGGACTGGGGCTATGAAGTGGCGCGCGACGAGTTCGGGGCCGAGCTGCTCGATGGTGGCCCATGGATGAAGTTCAAGAACCCCAAGAGCGGCCGCGAGGTCATCGTCAAGGACGCCATCGCCGACGCCATGCTGCAGCAGATCCTGCTGCGCCCGGCCGAGTACGACGTGATCGCCACCCTCAACCTCAACGGTGACTACCTGTCCGATGCCTTGGCGGCGGAAGTGGGCGGTATTGGCATTGCGCCGGGTGCCAACCTGTCCGACACCGTGGCCATGTTCGAGGCCACCCACGGCACCGCGCCCAAGTATGCCGGGCAGGACAAGGTCAACCCGGGTTCGGTGATCCTGTCGGCGGAGATGATGCTGCGGCACATGGGCTGGACCGAGGCGGCGGACCTGATCATCAAGGGTACCAATGGCGCGATTGCTGCCAAGACCGTGACCTATGACTTCGAACGCCTGATGGACGGCGCCAGGCTGGTGAGCAGTTCAGGCTTTGGCGATGAAATGATCAAGCATATGTAAGGCAACGGAAAACCGGCCGCTTCCAGTCAGGAGGCGGCCGGTTTTTTCGTGTACCGGCAGGCGGCGCGGCAGTTCAGGCGTCGGCAGTGCTGCTGGTGTGCGGAGCCCTGGCGGCCGCGGCGGCAGTGGCGCTGCTGATATTCACCGCGTGCAGGCCTTTGGGGCCCTGGACGATGTCGAAGCTCACGGCCTGGCCGGCCTTGAGCGTCTTGTACCCGTCCATCTGGATGGCTGAATAATGAGCGAACAAGTCGTCAGTCTTGCCCTCTTCATTGATGAATCCGTAGCCCTTGGCATTGTTGAACCACTTGACTTTACCGCTTGCCATCCCTATGTCCCTCTGCAAAGGACTCCATCACTGGAGTATCATCCACTTCATCCGCATACGAACCATGCGAAAAATCTGGTTGACTGCGCGGATCTTTATCGACCACGGTGGGTTCTTATTGGTTGTAACACCGTTTTGCCGATAGTCAAGGTCGCCCGGCGCCTGCGCTGGCCGTGCCCTTCGCAGTCAACCCACAACCTTAACCTGTCGCTCATGATGAAATTCTTTCCATGCATGCACCTAGTGAGATTCGACTAACATTCAATCAGGATCGCCCGCAATCGAATGAGGACGACGGCTCGGGTCTTGCAGTTCAGGAAGCCAAGCCGATCCTGCAGGCGCCACCGATGTACAAGGTGGTTTTGTTCAACGATGACTACACGCCGATGGATTTCGTCGTCGAAGTGCTCGAGACGTTCTTCAATCTGAACCGCGAGCTGGCGACCAAGATCATGCTGACCGTCCATACCGAAGGGCGGGCAGTGTGCGGATTGTTTACCCGTGACATCGCCGAAACAAAGGCTATGCAGGTCAACCAATACGCCAGGGAAAGCCAGCATCCGCTACTCTGTGAAATCGAGAAGGACGGTTAATCGCCGACCACTTGGGTATGAGGTGAAGCTATGTTAAACCGCGAGCTCGAAGTCACCCTCAATCTTGCCTTCAAGGAGGCTCGTTCGAAGCGTCATGAGTTCATGACCGTCGAACATCTGCTGCTGGCACTCCTTGACAATGAGGCTGCCGCGACCGTTCTGCGCGCCTGTGGCGCCAATCTCGACAAACTCAAGCACGACCTGCAAGAGTTCATCGATTCCACCACACCCCTGATCCCGGTCAACGATGAAGATCGCGAAACCCAGCCGACCCTGGGCTTCCAGCGTGTACTGCAGCGTGCCGTGTTCCACGTGCAAAGCTCCGGCAAGCGTGAAGTCACTGGCGCCAACGTGCTGGTGGCGATCTTCAGCGAACAGGAAAGCCAGGCCGTGTTCCTGCTCAAGCAGCAGAGCGTGGCCCGCATCGACGTGGTCAACTACATCGCCCATGGCATCTCCAAGGTGCCGGGCCATGGTCCGCATTCCGAAAACGACCAGGAAATGCAGGATGAAGAGGGCGGCGATACCGCCTCTTCGAGCAACCCGCTGGATGCCTATGCCAGCAACCTGAACGAACTGGCCCGTGCCGGCCGTATCGACCCGCTGGTAGGCCGCGAGCAGGAAGTGGAGCGCGTGGCGCAAATCCTTGCCCGTCGGCGCAAGAACAACCCGCTGCTGGTGGGTGAGGCAGGCGTGGGCAAGACCGCCATCGCCGAAGGCCTGGCCAAGCGTATCGTCGATGGCCAGGTGCCCGATTTGCTGGCGCAGAGCGTGGTGTATTCCCTCGATCTCGGCGCACTGCTGGCGGGTACCAAATACCGTGGCGATTTCGAGAAGCGCTTCAAGGCGCTGCTCGGCGAGCTGCGCAAGCGCCCGCAGGCGATCCTGTTCATCGACGAAATCCACACCATCATTGGTGCCGGTGCGGCGTCGGGCGGGGTGATGGATGCGTCCAACCTGCTCAAGCCATTGCTGTCGTCCGGTGAGATCCGTTGCATCGGTTCGACTACGTTCCAGGAATTCCGCGGCATCTTCGAGAAGGACCGTGCCCTGGCGCGGCGCTTCCAGAAGGTCGATGTCAGCGAGCCGTCGGTCGAAGACACCGTGGGCATCCTGCGTGGCCTGAAAGGCCGCTTCGAAAGCCACCACAACATCGAGTACAGCGACGAAGCCTTGCGCGCCGCCGCTGAACTGGCCTCGCGCTACATCAATGACCGGCACATGCCCGACAAGGCCATCGACGTGATCGACGAAGCCGGTGCCTACCAGCGCCTGCAGCCGGAGGCCAACCGCGTCAAGCGCATCGACGTGCCGCAGGTCGAAGACATTGTCGCCAAGATCGCGCGGATTCCGCCGAAGCACGTCACCAGTTCCGACAAGGAACTGCTGCGCAACCTCGAGCGTGACCTGAAGCTGACCGTATTTGGTCAGGACCAGGCGATCGATTCGCTGGCCACCGCCATCAAGCTGTCCCGCGCCGGCCTCAAGTCGCCGGACAAGCCTGTCGGTTCGTTCCTGTTCGCCGGCCCGACCGGCGTCGGCAAGACCGAAGCAGCACGGCAGCTGGCCAAGGCGCTGGGCGTGGAGCTGGTGCGCTTCGACATGTCCGAGTACATGGAGCGCCACACCGTGTCGCGCCTGATCGGTGCGCCTCCTGGCTATGTTGGCTTCGACCAGGGTGGTTTGCTGACCGAGGCGATCACCAAGCAACCGCACTGCGTATTGCTGCTCGACGAAATCGAGAAGGCTCACCCGGAAGTCTTCAACCTGCTGCTGCAGGTGATGGACCACGGCACCCTGACCGACAACAACGGGCGCAAGGCCGACTTCCGCAACGTGATCCTGATCATGACCACCAACGCTGGCGCAGAAACCGCCGCGCGGGCCTCGATCGGCTTTACTCATCAGGACCATGCGTCCGATGCCATGGAAGTCATCCGCAAGAGCTTCACGCCGGAGTTCCGCAACCGCCTGGACACCATCATCCAGTTTGGCCGCCTGAGCCACGAGACGATCAAGAGCATCGTCGACAAGTTCCTTATCGAACTGCAGGCGCAGCTGGAAGACAAACGAGTGCTGCTGGAAGTCAGCGATGATGCACGCGGCTGGCTGGCGGCCTCGGGCTACGATGTGCAGATGGGTGCGCGGCCGATGGCGCGGCTGATCCAGGACAAGATCAAGCGGCCGCTGGCCGAAGAGATCCTGTTTGGCGAACTGGCCGAGCATGGTGGCGTGGTGCACGTCGACTTGCGCGATGGCGAACTGGTGTTCGACTTCGAGACCACGGCTGAGGTTGCGTGACAGATGGGGCCGCTATGCGGCCCTTCGCGGGCACACCCGCTCCCACAGGGGGATAGTTATTACCTGTGGGAGCGGGCGTGCCCGCGAAGGGCTGCAAAGCAGCCCCTGCAATCCTGAAGGCACAAAAAAGCCCGGCACATGGCCGGGCTTTTTCATGGCTTGAGCTTAGCGCGCACGGTAGGTGATGCGGCCCTTGCTCAGGTCGTAGGGCGTCAGTTCGACGCGGACCTTGTCGCCAGTGAGAATACGGATGTAGTTCTTGCGCATCTTTCCGGAGATGTGCGCGGTTACGACGTGCCCGTTTTCCAACTCCACGCGGAACATGGTGTTGGGCAGGGTGTCGACGACAGTACCTTCCATTTCGAAGCTGTCTTCTTTCGACATGCAGTAGAGCCCTCGGATCCAGTGTTGGCCCGACGCATAACCGCACCGGGCAAAAAAGTGGCGTGGATTATGCCCGAAAACTGTGTGTCAAGCCAATGCCTTTCAGTTGAGGGTGACCCAGCGCTGATTTATCAACAGTTCGATAGGCCGATACTGCGTCTTGTAGTTCATTTTCTTGCAGTTCTTGATCCAGTAACCCAGGTAAACCGCCTCCAGGTCCTGGCGCAGGGCTTCGGTGATCTGCCAGAGGATGGCGAAGCGGCCCAGGCTGCGGCGTTCTTCGTCCGGCTCGTAGAAGGTGTACACCGCTGACAGGCCGTTGGGCAGCAGGTCGCACACCGCTACCGCCATCAAGCGGCCTTCCAGGCGGAACTCGTAGAACCAGCAGAACGGCAGGTCGCGCACCAGGAAGGTGGAGAACTGGTCGCGGCTGGGCGGGTACATGTCACCGTCGGCGTGGCGCGTTTCGATATAGCGCCGGTACAGCTCGAAGTACTCTTCCTTGAACGCCGGGCGCGCGGCGGTCACGGTCAGGTCGGCGTTGCGCTTGAGGATGCGCCGTTGCTGGCGATTGGGGATGAAGCGCGCCGCCGGGATGCGTGCCGGCACGCAGGCATTGCAGTTCTGGCAATGCGGGCGGTACAGGTGGTCGCCACTGCGGCGGAAGCCCATTTCCGACAAATCGGCGTACACGTGCACGTCCATCGGCTGGCTGGGGTCGAGGAACAGTGTGGTTGCCTGTTCGTCGGGCAGGTAGCTGCAGGAGTGGGGCTGAGTGGCATAGAACTTCAACCGCGCCAACTCTGTCATGATCAACCCCCTCGGTGAGACTTTGCTTTAAGTGTAAGCCAGCTATGAGAACTCGCCTAGGGAAGCCATGTGGCGCTGTTGGGCTGGTCGAGGTGGCGTGCCAGGTAGCCAGCGAACTCGGCGCGGCTGATGGCGTGGGCGCCCAGGCTGTGCAGGTGGTTGGTCGGCATCTGGCAGTCGATGAGGACGAAGCCGGCCTGGCGCAGGTGGTTGACCAGGGTCACGAAGCCGACCTTGGAGGCATTGTCGGCGCGGCTGAACATCGATTCGCCGAAGAACAGCTGGCCCATGGCCAGGCCGTACAGGCCGCCGACCAGCTCGCCATCCTGGCGCACCTCCACCGAATGGGCGATGCCGCGCCGGTGCAGCTCGCAGTAGGCGGCGCGCATGGTGTCGGTGATCCAGGTGCCGTCGGCGTAGTCGCGTGGCGCGGCGCAGGCGGCGATCACCGCCGGAAAGTCGGTGTCGAAGCTGACCTGGTAACAACCCTGGCGCATCAGCTTGGCCAGCGAGCGCGACACGTGCAGCTGGTGCGGGAGCAGCACCGTGCGCGGGTCGGGTGACCACCAGAGGATCGGCTGGCCGTCCTGGTACCACGGGAAGCAGCCATGGCGATAGGCCTGCACCAGGCGCTCGGGGCTCAGGTCGCCGCCGGCGGCGAGCAGGCCGTTGGGGTCGTGCAGGGCCTTTTCCAGGGGCGGGAAGGTCAGCGAGTCGCGGGTCAGCCAGGTGAGCATGGTCTATCGTGCGGTGGGGGAGGGGAGAGGGCAGCATGGCGCGGGTGAAAAGCAGGGTCAATCTCTTTGGCTTCTTCGCGGGCGCGCCCGTTCCCACAGGCCATGTGCAGGCCCTGAAGCCTGCGGGGGTACCTGTGGGAGCGGGCAAGCCCGCGAAGAGGCCGGCACAGGCGATGAAAATAGGCAATTTCCTACACATTCATGGAACAGCAGGCACCATCCGCTACATTTGCTGTCACACCTGTGCAAAAACACAGCATAAGCCTTTGTCACAAAAGAAAATGCATGCTCAAATTGCAGCTATATGAAAGTCGCCCCCGGCCATACCCCCATCTGGCGTGCCGCCATGGCGGCTGGCGGGCAGTAATGTTAAAAGTAGTGGTTCATTGGCCGCACCGTCGGCCGATCACTATTGGACGCGCAGCACGCGCAGGAATAGACGCGTTTTGAAGAAATCCACCGCAACTCCAGCTCCCTTGCCCGTCCCCCTGTGGCGGCAGCAGCTGCATTATCGCCTCAAGGAAGGTGCGTTGATCGCTGTCGGCGCCCTGTGCCTGTACCTGTGGATGGCGCTGCTGACCTACGATACGTCGGACCCGGGCTTCAGCCACACCAGCAACGTCGACCAGGTGCAGAACGCCGCCGGGCGTGCCGGTGCCTACTTCGCCGACATCCTGTTCATGGTGCTGGGGTACTTCGCCTACATCTTCCCGCTGCTGCTGGCGATAAAGACCTGGCAGATTTTCCGCGAACGCCACCAGCCCTGGGACTGGAGCGGCTGGCTGTTCTCCTGGCGGCTGATCGGCCTGGTGTTCCTGGTGCTGTCTGGTGCGGCGCTGGCGCATATCCATTTCCACCCGCCTGCGAGCATGCCGTTCTCCGCCGGTGGTGCACTGGGCGAGAGCCTGGGCGACCTGGCGCGCAACCTGCTGAACGTGCAGGGCAGCACGCTGATGTTCATTGCCCTGTTCCTGTTCGGCCTGACCGTGTTCACCGACCTGTCGTGGTTCAAGGTGATGGACCTGACCGGCAAGATCACCCTCGACCTGTTCGAGCTGGTGCAGGGCGCCGCCAACCGTTGGTGGGAAGCACGTAACGAACGCAAGCGCCTGGAGGCGCAGCTGCGCGAGGATGAACCGGTGGTCAAGGCCGCGCCAATGGCCGCCGACAAGCGCGAACCGGCCAAGCCGGCGCTGCGCGAGCGTATTTTCAAGCGTGAAGAAGCACTTGCCCAGCCGGTCGAGCCACGTGAGCCAACCCTGTCACGCGAGCCTGTGGTGCCACGCGAGTCGCCGGCACCTCGTGAGCCGGTAATCTCCCGCGAACCACCTGCCGCGGCCCCGATGATCGTGCCACCGACACCCGCCAGGGCGCCGGAGCCGAGCAAGCGGGTGATGAAGGAGAAGCAGGCGCCGCTGTTCGTCGACAGCGCGGTGGAAGGTACCTTGCCGTCGATCTCCATCCTCGACCCGGCCGAACAGAAGAAGATCGAGTACTCGCCGGAATCCCTGGCCGGTGTCGGCCAGCTGCTGGAAATCAAACTCAAGGAATTCGGCGTGGAAGTGGCGGTGGACTCGATCCACCCGGGCCCGGTGATTACCCGTTACGAAATCCAGCCGGCCGCCGGTGTGAAAGTCAGCCGTATCGCCAACCTGGCCAAGGACCTGGCGCGTTCGCTGGCAGTGACCAGTGTGCGTGTGGTCGAGGTTATCCCCGGCAAGACCACCGTGGGTATCGAGATCCCCAACGAGAACCGGCAGATGGTGCGTTTCTCCGAAGTGCTGGCCACGCCGCAGTACGACGAGCAGAAGTCGCCGGTCACCCTGGCCCTGGGCCACGACATCGGCGGCAAGCCGGTGATCACCGACCTGGCCAAGATGCCGCACCTGCTGGTGGCCGGTACCACCGGTTCCGGTAAGTCGGTGGGTGTGAACGCGATGATCCTGTCGATCCTGTTCAAGTCCAGCCCGGAAGACGCGCGGCTGATCATGATTGACCCGAAAATGCTCGAACTGTCGATCTATGAGGGCATCCCGCACCTGCTGTGCCCGGTGGTCACCGACATGAAGGACGCCGCCAACGCCCTGCGCTGGAGCGTGGCCGAGATGGAGCGGCGCTACAAGCTGATGGCGGCCATGGGCGTGCGTAACCTGGCCGGCTTCAACCGCAAGATCAAGGACGCCCAGGAAGCCGGCGAGATCATCCATGACCCGCTGTACCGCCGCGAGAGCATGGACGACGAGCCGCCTGCGCTGAAAACCCTGCCAACCATCGTGGTGGTGGTCGACGAATTCGCCGACATGATGATGATCGTCGGCAAGAAGGTCGAAGAGCTGATTGCCCGTATCGCCCAGAAGGCACGTGCGGCCGGTATCCACCTGATCCTCGCTACCCAGCGCCCGTCGGTGGACGTGATTACCGGTCTGATCAAGGCCAACATCCCGACCCGCATGGCGTTCCAGGTGTCGAGCAAGATCGACTCGCGGACCATCATCGACCAAGGTGGTGCCGAACAGCTGCTGGGCCACGGTGACATGCTGTACATGCCGCCGGGCACCAGCCTGCCGATTCGTGTGCACGGCGCGTTCGTCTCCGACGACGAGGTGCACCGCGTGGTGGAAGCGTGGAAGCTGCGCGGCGCCCCGGACTACAACGACGACATCCTCAACGGCGTCGAGGAGGCCGGCAGCGGCTTCGAAGGCGGCGGTGGTGGCGATGGCGAAGATTCGGAAAGCGACGCCCTGTATGATGAGGCCGTGCAGTTCGTGCTGGAAAGCCGCCGCGCGTCCATCTCGGCCGTGCAGCGCAAACTGAAGATCGGCTACAACCGCGCCGCCCGCATGATCGAAGCCATGGAAATGGCCGGCGTGGTCACCCCCATGAACAGCAACGGCTCGCGGGAAGTGATAGCCCCGGGCGGCCCGCGCGACTGACGAACACCTTGCCGGGCGCCAACGGTGGCGCCCGGCCTTTTCAATGCTCGATGAGGACTCCCATGCGCGCGATTCGCATGCTGTTGGTTTCTGCCCTGGCCGCGGCTTCTGTGTCGGCCACCGTATCGGCTTTTGCCGGTGAGCAAGACGTACAACGCCTGACCCAATTGCTGGAAAAGTCGCAGACCATCGAGGCCAACTTTTCCCAGCTGACCCTGGACGCCGGCGGCACCAGCCTGCAGGAAACCTCCGGCAAGATGACCGTCAAGCGCCCGGGCCTGTTCTACTGGCACACCGATGCGCCGCAGGAGCAGGTGGTGGTATCCGACGGCAAGAACGTCACCCTGTGGGACCCGGACCTGGAGCAGGCGACCATCAAGAAGCTCGACCAGCGCCTGAACCAGACCCCGGCGCTGCTGCTGTCCGGTGACGTGTCGAAGATCAGCCAGAGCTTCGACATCAGCTCGAAGGAGCAGGGCGAAGTGATGGACTTCACCCTCAAGCCGAAGACCAAGGACACCCTGTTCGACTCGCTGCGCGTGTCGTTCCGCAAGGGCCTGATCAACGACATGCAGCTGATCGACAGCGTCGGCCAGCGCACCAACATTCTGTTCAATGGCGTGAAAGCCAACCAGGCGGTGCCGGACAGCAAGTTCAAGTTCGACATCCCCAAAGGCGCGGACGTCATCAAGGAGTAACCAGAGCTCGCCATGGACCTGTTTCGAAGCGAACCCGTCGCCCAGCCCCTGGCCGCTCGCCTGCGCCCGTCCAACCTGGACGAGTACGTCGGCCAGGAGCACCTGCTGGCGCGCGGCAAACCGCTGCGCGAGGCGCTGGAGCAGGGGGCGCTGCACTCGATGATCTTCTGGGGGCCGCCGGGGGTGGGCAAGACCACCCTCGCGCGGCTGCTGGCGCAGTTCTGCGACGCACACTTCGAAACGGTGTCGGCGGTACTGGCCGGGGTGAAGGAGATTCGCCAGGCGGTCGAGGTGGCCAAGCAGCAGGCTGGCCAGTACGGCCGCCGTACCATCCTGTTCGTCGACGAAGTGCACCGTTTCAACAAGTCGCAGCAGGATGCCTTCCTGCCCTATGTGGAAGACGGCACCCTGCTGTTCATTGGCGCCACCACCGAAAACCCGTCGTTCGAGCTGAACAACGCACTGCTGTCGCGGGCGCGGGTGTATGTGCTCAAGAGCCTGGACGAGGCGGCGCTGCGCAAGCTGGTCAACCGCGCGCTGACTGAAGAACGCGGCCTGGGCAAGCGCAACCTGCGGGTTGGTGACGACGCCTTCAAGATGCTGATGGCCGCCGCCGATGGTGATGGCCGGCGCATGCTCAACTTCCTGGAAAACGCCTCGGACCTGGCTGAAGACGGCAGCGAGATCGATGTCGAGATGCTGCAGAGCCTGCTCGGCGACAGCCGCCGCCGCTTCGACAAGGGTGGCGAGGCGTTCTACGACCAGATTTCCGCGCTGCACAAGTCGGTGCGCGGCTCCAACCCCGATGGTGCCCTGTACTGGTTCGCGCGCATGCTCGACGGCGGCTGCGACCCGCTGTACATCGCCCGCCGCGTGGTGCGCATGGCCAGCGAGGACATCGGCAACGCCGACCCGCGCGCGCTCAGCCTGTGCCTGGCGGCCTGGGATGTGCAAGAGCGCCTGGGCAGCCCCGAGGGCGAACTGGCGGTGGCCCAGGCCATCACCTACCTCGCCTGCGCACCGAAGAGCAACGCGGTATACATGGGCTTCAAGACCGCCCTGCGCGAGGCCGCCGAGCACGGTTCGCTGGAAGTACCGCTGCACCTGCGCAACGCCCCGACCAAGCTGATGAAGCAACTGGGCTATGGCGACGAGTACCGCTATGCCCACGATGAACCCGACGCCTATGCCGCCGGCGAAGACTACTTCCCCGAGGAGCTCGAGCCGCGCCAGTACTACCAGCCGGTGCCTCGTGGCCTGGAACTGAAGATTGGCGAGAAGCTGCGCCACCTGGCCGACCTTGACCGCAACAGCCCCCGCCAGCGGAGAAAACCGTGATTGCACTGATTGCCGCCGTCAGCGCTGGCGGTATTGCCGGTACCTTGTTGCGCTTTGCTACCACCAACTGGGTGGCTGCCCACTGGCCACGGCACTTCTATCTCGGTACGCTGGCGGTCAACCTGATTGGCTGCCTGCTGATCGGCCTGCTCTATGGCCTGTTCCTGCACAAGCCGATCGTGCCGGTCGAGCTGCGCGCCGGGCTGATCGTCGGCTTCCTCGGTGGCCTGACGACTTTTTCCTCCTTTTCGCTGGATACCGTACGCCTGCTGGAAAGCGGGCAAGTGCCGCTGGCTCTGGGCTATACCGGTATCAGCGTGGTGGGCGGGCTGCTCGCGACCTGGGCCGGCTTGTCCCTGACCCGATTCTGAACCAACACCTACACATAACGAGAGAACGATATGCTCGATTCCAAACTGTTACGCGGCCAACTTCAGGAAGTGGCGGATCGCCTGGCCTCCCGTGGCTTCAGCCTGGATGTCGCGCGCATCGAATCACTGGAAGAGCGCCGCAAGGCTGTGCAGACCCGCACCGAGCAGCTGCAGGCCGAGCGTAACGCCCGTTCCAAGTCCATCGGCCAGGCCAAGGCCAAGGGCGAAGACATTGCGCCGCTGATGGCCGACGTCGAGCGCATGGCCAACGAACTGGCTGCCGGCAAGACCGAACTGGACGGCATCCAGGCTGAACTGGATGGCATCCTGCTGACCATTCCCAACCTGCCGGACGCCAGCGTACCGGTCGGTGCCAGCGAAGACGACAACGTCGAAGTGCGTCGTTGGGGCACGCCGAAGGCTTTCGACTTCGAAATCAAGGACCACGTCGCCCTTGGCGAAGTCAGCGGTGGCCTGGATTTCGAAGCCGCCGCCAAGCTGTCTGGCGCACGCTTTGCCGTGCTGCGCGGCCCGATCGCCCGCCTGCACCGCGCCCTGGCGCAGTTCATGATCAACCTGCACACCGGCGAGCACGGCTACGAGGAGCACTACACCCCGTACCTGGTCCAGGCCCCGGCCCTGCAGGGCACCGGCCAGCTGCCGAAGTTCGAGGAAGACCTGTTCAAGATCAGCCGCGAAGGCGAGGCCGACTTCTACCTGATCCCGACCGCCGAAGTGTCGCTGACCAACCTGGTGGCCGGTGAAATCCTCGACGCCAAGCAGCTGCCACTGAAACTGGTTGCCCACACCCCGTGCTTCCGCAGCGAAGCCGGTGCTTCCGGCCGTGACACCCGCGGCATGATCCGCCAGCACCAGTTCGACAAGGTCGAGATGGTGCAGGTGGTCGAGCCGTCCAAGTCGATGGAAGCCCTGGAAGGCCTGACTGCCAACGCCGAGCGCGTGCTGCAGCTGCTGGAGCTGCCGTACCGCGTGCTGGCCCTGTGCACCGGCGACATGGGCTTTGGTGCGGTGAAGACCTACGACCTGGAAGTGTGGGTACCAAGCCAGGACAAGTACCGCGAAATCAGCTCGTGCTCCAACTGCGGTGACTTCCAGGCGCGCCGCATGCAGGCCCGCTGGCGCAACCCGGAAACCGGCAAGCCAGAGCTGGTGCACACCCTCAACGGCTCTGGCCTGGCCGTAGGCCGTACCCTGGTTGCCGTGCTGGAAAACTACCAGCAGGCCGACGGTTCGATCCGTGTGCCGGAAGTGCTGAAGCCTTACATGGGCGGCGTCGAGGTTATCCGCTAAATGGATTACCTGCCGCTGTTCCACAAGCTGCAGGGCGGCCGCGTGCTGGTCGTTGGCGGCGGTGAGATCGCCTTGCGAAAGGCGCGCCTGCTGGCCGATGCCGGCGCCGCGCTGCGCGTGGTGGCACCGGATGTCGACGGCCAGTTGGCCGCGCTGGCCCGGGAAGGTGGCGGCGAGGTGCTGGTGCGCGGCTATCAGGCAGCAGACCTGGTCGGTTGCCGGCTGGTGATCGCGGCCACCGATGACCCCGGGCTCAATGCCCAGGTGTCGGCGGATGCGCAGGCCCTCAGCCTGCCGGTCAACGTGGTGGATGCGCCGGCCCTGTGCACGGTGATCTTCCCGGCGATCGTCGACCGTTCGCCGTTGGTGGTTGCGGTATCCAGTGGCGGTGATGCTCCGGTGCTGGCGCGTTTGATTCGCGCCAAGCTGGAGGCCTGGATCCCGTCCGCCTATGGCGAGCTGGCCGGCCTGGCCGCGCGCTTCCGCGACAAGGTCAAGGCCTTGTACCCGGACGTCAACCAGCGCCGTGGCTTCTGGGAAACCGTGTTTCAGGGGCCGATTGCCGAGCGCCAGCTGGCCGGGCAGGGCGCCGAGGCCGAGCGCTTGTTGCAGGCGATGGTCGACGGTGCGCCGGTGCAGCAGGGCGGTGAGGTGTACCTGGTGGGGGCGGGCCCTGGCGATCCGGACTTGCTGACCTTCCGTGCCTTGCGCCTGATGCAGCAGGCCGATGTGGTGCTGTACGACCGCCTGGTGGCACCGGCGATCATCGAGATGTGCCGCCGCGATGCCGAGCGTATCTACGTGGGCAAGCGTCGCGCCGACCATGCCGTGCCTCAGGACCAGATCAACCGCCTGCTGGTCGACCTGGCCCGGCAGGGCAAGCGTGTGCTGCGCCTGAAGGGCGGCGACCCGTTCATCTTCGGCCGGGGCGGCGAAGAGATCGAAGAACTGGCCGAGCATGGTATCCCGTTCCAGGTGGTGCCGGGCATTACCGCGGCCAGTGGGTGTTCCGCCTATGGTGGAATTCCGCTGACTCACCGCGACTACGCCCAGTCGGTACGTTTCGTGACCGGGCACCTGAAGGATGGCACCAGCAACCTGCCTTGGCATGACCTGGTGGCACCGGCGCAGACCCTGGTGTTCTACATGGGCTTGGTGGGCTTGCCGACCATCTGCGCCGAGCTGATTCGCCATGGTCGCGCGGCCAGTACCCCGGCGGCGCTGGTGCAGCAGGGGACTACGCGTAATCAGCGGGTGTTCACCGGCACCTTGGCGGACTTGCCGGACCTGGTGGCCCAGCATGAAGTGCATGCGCCGACCCTGGTGATTGTCGGGGAAGTGGTGCAGTTGCGTGACAAGCTGGCCTGGTTCGAAGGTTCGCAGAACAGTTGAAATCGTTGGGGCTGCAAAGCAGCCCCTGCAATCTCAAGCCTGCCAAATCCCCTTGCCTGCCAACCGCTCCCGGTCATGTGGCAGGTTGAAGTCCTGCAGCGGCCCCTTGGGCACGATCCCGTTCGGGTTGATGGTCTTGTGGCTCATGTAGTAGTGCTTCTGGATATGCTCCATGTCCACTGTGCCCGCCACCCCCGGCCACTGGTACAGTTCACGCAGCCAGTTCGACAGGTTGTGATAATCGCTCAGGCGGCGCAGGTTGCACTTGAAGTGCCCGTGGTACACCGCATCGAAGCGCACCAGGGTAGTGAACAGGCGCACATCGGCCTCGGTCAGGTATTCCCCGGCCAGGTAGCGGTTGCGGCTGAGCAAGTCTTCCAGGTAGTCCAGTTCGTTGAACAATTCGTCAAACGCGGCCTCATAGGCTTCCTGCGTAGTGGCAAAGCCTGCGCGATACACGCCGTTGTTCACCGCCGGGTAGATGCGCTCGTTCAGCGCCTCGATGGTCGGGCGCAGCGGCTCTGGGTACAGGTCCAGTGTATTGCCGGTCAGTTCGTTGAACGCGCTGTTGAAGATGCGGATGATCTCCGACGACTCGTTGTTGACGATGCGTTTCTCTTTCTTGTCCCACAGCACCGGTACAGTCACACGGCCGGTGTAGTGCGGGTCATCCTGGGTGTAGCGCTGGTGCAGGTACTGCAGCGCGTCGAGGTGGTCGCCGCTGGAACCTTGCTGCTGGTCGAAAGACCAGCCATGGTCCTGCATCAGCCAGCTGACCACCGACACGTCGATCAGTGGCTCCAGGCCCTTGAGGGCACGGAAGATCAGGGTGCGGTGCGCCCATGGGCAGGCCAGCGAGACGTACAGGTGGTAACGGCCAGCTTCGGGAGCGGGCAGCTGATTGCGGCGTTGGGCATTTTCGCGTTTGAACGTGCCGTCCTTGCCGTTTTCATACCACTGGTCATGCCAGCGGCCGTCGATCAAAAGGCCCATGGTGAGCTCCTCGGAACAAAGTTGTTTGTCGTTGGAGCCCAGTCTAGGGGAAAACGTTCGAATAACTAGCGCAAAGACTGCACTCTTACTATCTAGTTATTCGATTGGTTGCGTGCGCCCCAGTAACCGCGTGCCGTGGCGAAAGCCTGCTCACGGTCCTGGCCCAGGCCGCGCAGGGCCAGGGCGATGGTCGCGACCACGGCCATTTCACCGTAGCTGTCCTCGGTCTCGCCGCGCCAGACCGCCAGCAATTGCTCGGGCTGCAGGCTTGGCGGCTTCACGTGGCGGCGTTCGCTCAGCGCTGGCCACTCCTCGTCCCAGGCTTCGCCGGCGGTGGTGCCGTACAGATGGCTGATGACATCGGGGTTGACCTCGATCTCGCCGCCATCACCCTTGATTACCACGGCATGGTCGCCCAGCAGGCGGCTGGCCTCGCGGTGCACCGCCTGGTAACCGGGGTGGAAGATGCTCTGCAGGCCACAACGCGCAGCCAGCGGGTTGAGCACCCGGGCCAGCGAATGGATGGGCGAACGCAGGCCCAGGGTGTTGCGCAGGTCGATCATGCGCTGCAACTGCGGCGCCCAGTCCTGCAGCGGGAAGAAGGCCAGGCGCTGCTGGTCCAGGGCCCGGCTGACCGCAGCCCAGTCACGGCACAGTGGAATTTCCAGCAAGGACAGCAGTTGCTCGGTGTACATGCGCCCGGCGGTATGCGCACCGCCACCGTGCATCAGGATGCGCACACCATTGTTGGCCAGGCATTTGGCAGCCAGCAGGTACCAGGGCAGGTGGCGCTTCTTGCCAGCGTAGGTGGGCCAGTCCAGGTCAACGGCGATGCGCGGCGCCTGCAAGTGGGCGCGCAGGGCCTCGGTGAAGCCGGCCAGTTCTTCGGCGCTTTCTTCCTTGTGCCGCAGCAGCATGAGAAAGGCACCGAGCTGGGCATCTTCGACCTTGCCTTCCAGCAGCAGGGTCATGGCCGTGCGGGCCTCTTCACGGGTCAGGCCACGCGCGCCGCGCTTGCCTTTGCCAAGAATGCGCACGAACTCGGCGAACGGGTGTTCGGCGGGGGTTTCCAGGGTAAGCGGGCGAGGTTCTGTCATATGCAGTTGGTCGGCTTGGGCAGGCCCGCCAGCTTGGCGGCCAGTTTGGCGGGAGTGCCGTTGAACAGGCGGTTGAGGTGCGGGCTGTTGCCCTTGTCCGGGCCCAGTTTGAGGGCCGTGTACTTGATCAGCGGGCGCGTGGCCGGGGACAGCTGGAATTCTTGATAGAACTGGCGCAGCAGTTCGAGGATTTCCCAGTGGTCCGCCGTCAACGGGATGCCCTCGCGCGCGGCCAAAGCCTCGGCGGCGGCATGCGACCAGTCTTGCAGGTCGACCAGGAAGCCGTCCTTGTCCAGGGCGATCGCCTGATCGCCAACGTTGAGGGTATTCATAGCCAGCTGTTGACCTTGTCGTAATGCAGCGACAGTTCGACGAACCCGGCGTAGTCCACGGCCTTGGCCAGCTCGTTGCCGACCGCGCGGGCCTGCACGTCTTCTTCCAGGGCGAACAGGCGCTGGGCCAGGCCGGCGGCTTGCAGCTGGCGGTGCGGTTCGCTGCCGCTGCGCAGAGCATATACAGCATCGCCGCACAGCAGCAGGGCGTCGTCGGTGCCGAGCAGGCGCAGGCAGCTGGCCAGGCGCTCGTCGCCAAACGGGGAGTGGGCAATTACATGCAGGGTCGTCATCAGAGCGTTACCACCTGGTCGAAACGGGCGATCAGCGCGGCCAGGGCCGCGTCGTCCAGCACTTGCACCGGCAGTGTCAGAGTGTCGGCTGCCAGGCCGCGGCGAGTGAGGCTGTGGCTGCAGACGAACAGTTCCTCGACGCCGAACATTGGCAGTGCCTGCAAGTTGGCGGCCAGGTTCTTCTGTTGCACGGCGGTGGGCTGCTGGTCCGCAGCGAGCTGGAACACGCCGTCATCGAGGAACAGCATGCCCAGCGGCAGATCGAACGCGCCGCCAGCCAGGGCGATGTCCAGTGCTTCACGGGCCGATGGGCCGTTCCAGGGCGCCTGGCGGCTGATGATCAACAAGGATTTGGCCATTTCAGTCGCCTCCGAAGCAGACAAGGCGATCGGCAACTTGCGCCGCCTCATGCAGCTGGCCAAGCCCCGACAGCTCCCAAGGCTTGGGCAGGTTCACGGCCGGGCGCTGGTAGCGGTTGGCCTCGGCCTCGTCGAGCACGCCACGGCGCAGGGCGGCGGCGATGCACACCACTGCGTCCAGCTGGTGGGCTGCAATGAACTCGCGCCATTGGCTGGCAACATCCAGCTCGTCCTGGGGGGCGACCACGTTGGCCGAGGCACTGTGTACCCCGTCCTGGTAGAAGAACAGCCGGGCAATCTCATGCCCGCCGGCCAGTACCGCCTCGGCGTAGCGCAGGGCGCGCCGCGAGGAGGGCGCATGGGCCGGGGAGAACACCGCGATAGCGAATTTCATGGATAACTCATGCAAAAGGAATGGTGCCATGATAAAGCAAAAAAGCCCGCGCCCGCTTGTGCATGGCGGGGCGGGCTTTTTGTCTTGCACCAATCTGAAGGCCGGCGCTATCCCGGTAGGGGCAACTGCCTTGTGTTGTCTGTACTGGCCTCATCGCTGGCAAGCCAGGCTCCTACAGGGACTGCGCATGGCTTCAGATCAGTGCGGTCGAGGTGGGAGCTGGCTTGCCTGCGATGGGCTGCGCAGCAGCCCCATGGCCCTGACAGTCGAACACCAGGCTCAAGCCTGTTCCTTGCTCTCCGGCAAGAACCAGTTCAACACCAGGGCACAGATACCCCCGGTGGCCACGCCCGACTCCAGCACATTGCGAATCGCCGCCGGCATGTGCGCCAGGAACTCCGGCACCTGCGCCACACCCAGGCCCAGGGCCAGGGATACAGCGATGATCAGCAGGGCGCGACGGTCCAGGCGAGTGCTGGCCAGGATATTGATCCCCGAAGCCGCAACCGCCCCGAACATGACCATGGCCGCACCACCCAGCACCGGTTCCGGCACCGCCTGGATCACCCCGGCAACGCTCGGGAACAGCCCCAGCAGCACCAGCATCACGGCAATCCACATACCGATATGGCGGCTGGCGATCCCGGTCAGCTGAATCACGCCATTGTTCTGGGCAAAGATCGAGCTCGGGAAGGTGTTGAACAAACCGGCCAGCAGCGAGTTGGCCCCGTTGACCAGCACACCGCCCTTGATCCGCTGCATCCACACCGGCCCTTCGACCGGCTGGCGCGACACCTTGCTGGTGGCGGTGACGTCACCGATGGCTTCCAGCGAAGTTACCAGGTAGATAACCAGCATCGGGATGAACAGTGCCCAGGAGAAACCCAGGCCGAAGTGCAGCGGCGTCGGCACCTGGAACAGCGCGGCTTCGTGCATGCCGGTAAAATCCAGGCGGCCCAGGTAACCGGCCAGCGCATAGCCGACCGCCAGGGCGATAACGATGGCGCAGCTGCGCATCCACACCACCGGGATGCGGTTGAGGATGACGATGATCGCCAGCACCACGCCCGACAGCAGCAGGTTCTCGCCATTGGCGAAGGTGCCATTGGCCATGGCGCCGAAGCCACCACCCATGCTGATCAGGCCGACCTTGATCAGGGTCAGGCCGATCATCAGCACCACGATGCCGGTGACCAGCGGGGTAATCAGGCGTTTGACGAAGGGCAGGATGCGCGACACGCCCATCTCGACGAACGAGCCGGCGATTACCACGCCAAAGATGGCCGCCATCACGCCTTCTACCGGCGTACCTTGCTTTACCATCAGCGCCCCGCCGGCAATCAGCGGGCCGACGAAGTTGAAGCTGGTGCCCTGGACGATCAGCAGCCCGGCACCGAACGGCCCGAAGCGCTTGCACTGGACGAAGGTGGCGATACCCGAGATGACCAGCGACATGGAGACGATCAGGTTGGTATCACGTGCGGAAACCCCCAGCGCCTGGCAAATCAGCAGGCCAGGGGTAACGATCGGCACGATGATCGCCAGCAGGTGCTGCAGTGCTGCCAGCAGGCCGATCAACAGCCGTGGCTTGTCCTCAAGACCAAGCACCAGTTCATTGGCAGGCGCCGCCGCGCCTGGGCTGTGTTCGTGTGAGCTCATTGCGAAAAGCTGCCCCGGAAGAAAAAAGGAGCGCATTCTACGGGGTGATGGCGAATTGGGGTAGAGAAAAGCACGATGGCGGCATGATCGACGACCATTTGCCTGATTATCTGACTTTATGGTCAATTATTGGTGCTGTTTGTTCAAGCCTGAAACCTGCGCGGACCCTGTGGGAGCGGGTTCACCCGCGAAGAAACCAACGCGGTGCCTGGCACCGGCTGCGCCGGTGTTCGCGGGTGAACCCGCTCCCACAAAAAAGCCCGCCGAAGCGGGCTTTCTCTTGCAGCAATCAATCAGTCATCACGACCCATGATGCCAAACAGCTGCAGCAGGCTGACAAACAGGTTGTAGATCGACACATACAGGCTGATGGTCGCCATGATGTAGTTACGCTCGCCACCGTGAATGATCGCGCTGGTCTGGAACAGGATGCAGACCGACGAGAACAGCACGAAGCCAGCGCTGATCGCCAGTTGCAGGCCGCTGATCTGGAAGAAGAAGCTGGCCACGACAGCACCCAGCAGGACAAAGAAGCCCGCAGTGATGAAGCCGCTGAGGAAGCTCATGTCCTTGCGGGTAATCAGCACATAAGCCGACAGACCACCGAACACCAAGGCAGTCATGGCAAATGCCGAGCTGACCACTTCGGCGCCACCGGCCATGCCCAGGTAGCGGTTGAGGATAGGGCCGAGGATAAAGCCCATGAAGCCGGTGAGGGCGAAGGTGGACACCAGGCCCCAGGCCGAATCACGCAGTTTGTTGGTAAGGAAGAACAGCCCGTAGAAGCCGATCAGCACCACGAACACGTTCGGGTAGCCGACGCGCATCTGCTGGGCCACGAAGGCCATGACACCGCTGAAGGCGAGGGTGAGCGCCAGCAGGCTGTACGTGTTGCGCAGGACCTTGCTGATCTCCTGCTGCTCGACCTGCTGGCCGTGGTGTACGGCGTAATCCTGTTCGCGCATGGCGACACTCCTTGGTAAACCTGTGGTTTTCAGACGTTCAGATGCTAGGAGTCTATCAGAGCTCCCGCAACCCGCGACACAGAGAGTTTGACAGCTTGTTTCATTACGGTATTATGGCGGCCGCAAAACGAGCTGGAAGCGTGGCCGAGTGGTTTAAGGCAACGGTCTTGAAAACCGTCGATGGGCAACTATCCTAGAGTTCGAATCTCTACGCTTCCGCCATCATTCCTCATTAAAGCCCTGATTATTCAGGGCTTTTTTGTTTTTTGGGCCTTGCCCCTTCACCCGGGAGCAAGCCCTTGGCCTCCCTCGCGAGACAAATGGACGAGCACTGTGAATCGGGTTGAGCGCTCGATCAGCGTTCCAGTTGCAGAACGGTTCAGGCCTATGAACTTGCCGCTTGTTCACGTTTGAGGGCCTCTCGTGCCTGAATGTAGAGAGCCTGACAAATTGCTCCCTCACAGAGCCGCATAGACTTATCGTCCGGAAAATCGATCTGTAGACGGTTGATAATCTATTCGGGTGACCAGTCGTTGACCCATTTACGATAACTACGCGCGCCAGTTCCCGCTGGATTGTTAGAGGTTTCGTAAACGACGGCGAGCAGTTCTACGCGCGACAATATTTTGTGCTCGGAGCAAGCCAATATCTTGTCGGGCCGCGAATGTTAAATATCTTCTCTGGATGCAGCGCTCTCGCAAGATGCTGGGGAACAAGCACCCGATGTAAAAAGTTGCAGGTCTGTCGGCTCCTGAACAGGCATGAAGCTGTTTCAAAACCTGACACTTTGGGCAGGCTTCGGGCCGCCCCGGACGGAGCGAGGACAAACGGAATAGAGGAAACGAGTGACGCTCGCATTTATCTTTCTCTATAGCCGCTGATACCAATGCTCCAGATTGCGAGTAGGGTGGCTGTAGCTTGCAGGTAGAAGCAAAAAATATCATCTTTAATATCGAAATGTCATTAGGCCATTATTTGTTTTGTTGTTTATTATTGGGTAACTGATATCAATAGCGGTGTTATATAAAGATTGAATCACGAAGCCTGATAGTTGGCGTCAAAAAATAAACACTAATAAAAATAAACCATCCTTGTAGCCAGCCGACAACACTCGAAGCATGGCCGAACATGGAAGCCAATCGCACACGTTACCCGGGAGAGCCGCCTTGAGCATCGCCATAGTCAAAAGTATTGTTGGCCAGGTAATCGCTATTTCCCCAGAGGGCACCCAGCGTGTGCTTGTGGAAGGGGATCGAGTGTTCGCGGGTGAACAGATCCAGACCGGCCCTGGTGGCGCGGTGAGCCTGGAACTGGCCGATGGGCGCATCCTCGACCTGGGGCGCGACACACAGTGGAGTGCCGATGCCCCAGATAGCGTGGCCGACCTGAGCGCAGCCACTGCGCAGGCCGCACCATCCGTTGACGAGCTGCAACAAGCCATCGCCGCCGGTGCTGACCCGACAACCGCACTCGAAGCGACCGCGGCAGGCCCAACCGGGGCAGGTGCGAACCCTGGTGGCATCGGAGGCGGCCATTCGTTTGTGATGCTTGAAGCAGTGGGCGGGTCGGTCGCCCCCACCATTGGTTTCCCCACCGGGCCACTTGGCGTTGCTGTTGAGCAAGCGCGAGAGTTCGTGGGCAATGCAACACCGGCACAGCAGGCAGCGGTGCTAGTACCTGAATTACCACCCGAGCCTCAGCCGCTTGCGGCCACGCTGACCCTGAGCAGCACCAATGTGCAGGAAGGGGGGCTGACCAGCATCACCGGTACCCTGAGCCAGCCGGCGGGCAGGGATTTCACGGTGACCCTGAGCAATGGCCAGACTTTGTCGTTCAAAGCCGGTGAAACGGTCGCAACGACCGGTGAGTTCGCTGCCCAGAGCGATGATGTGTTCCAGGACGGTGAAATCCAGAACATCACCGTCACCAATGCGGGCGATCATGGCTTTGGCAGCCTCAATACCGGTGCAACTTCTACCCTCACTGTGACCGACACCGTCGATACCGTGAGGGCCGAGCTGAGCATCTCGCCGAACCCGGCCGTGGAAGGCCAGGCGGTGACTTACACCATTACCCTGACCGGGCCGGCCGGTGCCGATTTGACTCAACACGGCGGTCTGTCCATCGCCCTGAGCAACGGTGAGGTGATCAACATCCCTGCTGGCCAGGTCAGTGCGTCGCAAACCGCTAACCTGGCGAACGACGTCTATGTGGGCAGCAGTGCTCCGAGCATCGCTATCTCTGGGATCACCGAGCAAGGCACCGGCAAACAGGTCTTTGAGAACCTGGTCAAAGGTGATCCGGTGACCCTGCAGATCACCGACGAACCGGGTACTCCAGGCAACCCTGGCACTCCAGGCACGCCGAATGGTGGCGATGAAGTGACGCTGACCCTCTCCGGCAATGCCGTGCAGGAAGGCAATACCACGACCATCACCGGCACCCTGAGCCACCCGGCAGGCCAAGCGTTCACCGTCACCCTGAGCAACGGCCAGACCCTGACCTTCGCCAAGGACGCCACCACCGCGACCACCGCACCGTTCGTGGCGCAGAGCGATGATGTGTACCGTGACGGCGAAACCCTGACTGTCAGCGTGAGCGATGCCGGTAGCCACAACTTCGAAAATCTGAACACCGGTGCCACCACGACCCTCACGGTCACCGATACCATCAACACCGTGAAGGCCGAGCTGAGCATTTCGCCGAACCCGGCCGTGGAAGGGCAGGCGGTGACTTACACCATTACCCTGACCGGGCCGGCCGGTGCCGATCTGAGTCAGCACGGTGGCCTGTCCATCACACTGAGCAACGGCGAGGTGATCAACATCCCTGCGGGCCAGGTCAGCGCGTCGCAAACCGCTAACCTGGCGAACGACGTCTATGTCGGCAGCAGTGCTCCAAGCATCGCCATCAACGGAATCACCGAGCAAGGCACTGGCAAACAGGTCTTTGAAAACCTGGTCAAAGGCGACCCGGTCACCCTGCAGATCACCGACGAACCGGGTACCCCAGGCAACCCTGGTACCCCGGGCACGCCGAATGGCGGCGATGAAGTGACGCTGACCCTCACCGGCAATGCCGTGCAGGAAGGCAACACCACAACCATCACCGGCACCCTGAGCCACCCGGCAGGCCAAGCCTTCACCGTCACCCTGAGCAACGGCCAGACCCTGAGCTTTGCCGAGGGTGCGCTTACTGCGACCACCAATCCGTTCGTGGCCCAGAGCGATGATGTGTTCAAGGACGGTGAAACCCAGACCGTCAGCGTGGCCGATGCCGGTAGCCACAACTTTGAAAACCTGAACACCAGCGCCACCACGACGATCACCGTGAACGACACCGTCGACACCGTGAAGGCCGAGCTGAGCATTTCGCCGAACCCGGCAGTGGAAGGCCAGGCGGTGACCTACACCATCACCCTGACCGGTCCTGCCGGTGCCGACCTGAGTCAGCACGGTGGTCTGTCCATCGCGCTGAGCAACGGCGAGGTAATCAACATCCCAGCGGGCCAGATCAGTGGCTCGCAGTCGAGCGTCCTGGCGGACAACGTCTATGTCGGCAGCAGTGCTCCAAGCATCGCCATCAACGGAATCACTGAGCAAGGCACGGGCAAACAGGTCTTTGAGAACCTAGTCAAAGGCGATCCGGTCACCCTGCAGATCACCGACGAGCCGGGTACCCCAGGCAACCCTGGCACTCCGGGCACGCCGAATGGCGGCGATGCAGTAACGCTGACCCTCACCGGTAATACCGTGCAGGAAGGCCACACCACAACCATCACCGGCACCCTGAGCCACCCGGCAGGCAAGGCGTTCACCGTCACCCTGAGCAACGGCCAGACCCTGAGCTTTGCCGAGGGCGCCACCACCGTGACCACCGCACCGTTCGTGGCGCAGAGCGATGACGTGTTCAAGGATGGCGAAACCCAGACCGTCAGCGTGATCGATGCCGGTAGCCACAACTTCGAGAACCTGAACACCAGCGCCACCACGACCGTCACCGTGAGCGACACCGTCGACACCGTGAAGGCCGAGCTGAGCATCTCGCCGAACCCGGCGGTGGAAGGTCAGGCGGTGACCTACACCATTACCCTGACCGGCCCGGCCGGTGCCGATTTGACCCAGCACGGTGGTCTCGATATCGCGCTGAGCAACGGTAAGGTGGTTCACATCGCGGCCGGGCAGATCAGTGGCTCGCAGTCGGGTGTTCTGGCGGACAACGTCTATGTCGGCAGCAGTGCCCCAAGCATCGCCATCAACGGAATCACCGAGCAAGGCATCGGCAAACAGGTCTTTGAGAACCTGGTCAAAGGCGACCCGGTAACCCTGCAGATCACCGACGAGCCGGGTACCCCAGGCAACCCTGGTACCCCGGGCACGCCGAATGGCGGCGATGAAGTGACGCTGACCCTCACCGGCAATGCCGTGCAGGAAGGCAACACCACGACCATCACCGGCACCCTGAGCCACCCGGCAGACCAAGCCTTCACCGTCACCCTGAGCAACGGCCAGACCCTGAGCTTTGCCGAGGGTGCGCTTACTGCG